>NZ_JBWKFM010000013.1:82956-219578 GCF_056434285.1 Streptomyces sp. NPDC044063 | reverse complement strand
CCCCCCCCCCCCCCCCCCCCCCCCCCCCCCCCCCCCCCCCCCCCCCCCCCCCCCCCCCCCCCCCCCCCCCCCCCCCCCCCCCCCCCCCCGCCGTGAGGGCGTCCCGTGGGGCGACGAGTTACAGACCGATCTCGGTCTCGAACTCGGCGGCCTCCAGGATCTGCTTGACGGCCGTCAGGTAACGGGCCGCGTCGGCACCGTCCACCAGGCGGTGGTCGTAGGAGAGCGTCACGTACGTCATGTCGCGGACGCCGATGGTCGTGCCCTCCTCGGTCTCGATGACCACGGGGCGCTTGACCGTGGCACCGATGCCCAGGATGGCGACCTGGTTCGGCGGCACGATGACCGTGTCGAACAGCGCGCCGCGCGAGCCGGTGTTGCTGATCGTGAAGGTCGCGCCGGCCAGGTCGTCCGGGCTGATCTTGCTGGAGCGGACCTTGCCCGCCAGCTCCGCCGTCTTCTTGGCGATGCCCGCGATGTTGAGGTCACCCGCACCCTTGATGACCGGGGTCATCAGGCCCTTCTCCGAGTCGACGGCGATGCCGACGTTCTCGGAGTCGAAGTAGGTGATGGTGCCCTCGTCCTCGTTGATCCGGGCGTTGATGACCGGGTGGGCCTTCAGCGCCTGGACGGCGGCCTTGACGAAGAACGGCATCGGGGACAGCTTGACGCCCTCGCGGGCGGCGAAGCCGGCCTTGGCCTTCTCGCGCATCCGCATGATCTTGGTGATGTCCACCTCGATCACGGAGCTCAGCTGGGCCTGGCCCTGCAGCGCCTTCATCATGTTGTCGCCGATGACCTTGCGCATGCGGGTCATCTTGACCGTCTGACCGCGCAGCGGCGACGTCTCGAGGGCCGGGGCCTTCGGGGCGGCAGCGGCGGCGGCCGGAGCGGCGGCCGGGGCCGGCGCGGCCTTGGCGGCCTCGGCGGCGGCGATGACGTCCTGCTTGCGGATGCGACCGCCGACGCCGGTGCCCGCGACGGTGGACAGGTCGACGCCGGACTCGGCGGCGAGCTTGCGCACCAGCGGGGTGACGTAGGCGCCGTCCGTCGCCGGGGTGGCGACCGGGGCCTTCGGGGCGACCGGAGCGGCCGGGGCGACCGGCGCGGGGGCCGGAGCCGGGGCGGCGGCGACCGGAGCCGGGGCCGGAGCGGCCGGGGCGGCGGCGGGGGCCGGAGCGGCGACCGGAGCCGGCGCGGCGGCGGGGGCCGGAGCGGCGGCCGGGGCCGGGGCGGCCGGAGCCGGAGCGGCGGCCGGAGCGGCGCCGGCGGCACCGATGACGGCGAGACGGGCGCCGACCTCGGCGGTCTCGTCCTCGGCGACCAGGATCTCCAGCAGGGTGCCGGAGACGGGGGCCGGGATCTCGGTGTCGACCTTGTCGGTGGAGACCTCGAGCAGCGGCTCGTCGGCCTCGACCGTCTCGCCGACCTCCTTCAGCCAGCGGGTGACGGTGCCCTCGGTGACCGACTCGCCCAGCGCGGGCAGGACGACGTCGGTGCCCTGGGCGCCACCGGCGGCCGGAGCGGCGGGGGCCTCGGCGACGGGGGCCGGGGCGGCCGGGGCCTCGGCCACGGGGGCCGGGGCGGGCTCGGCGACCGGGGCCGGAGCCTCGGTGGCGGCCGGAGCCTCGGCAGCGGCCGGAGCGCCGGTGCCGTCGTCGATGACGGCGAGCTCGGCGCCGACCTCGACGGTCTCGTCCTCGGCCACCTTGATGGAGGCGAGGATGCCGGCCGCGGGGGCCGGGATCTCGGTGTCGACCTTGTCGGTGGAGACCTCGAGCAGCGGCTCGTCGGCCTCCACGCGCTCACCCTCGGCCTTGAGCCAACGGGTGACAGTGCCCTCGGTCACGCTCTCGCCGAGCGCCGGCAGGGTTACGGAAACCGCCATGATTGCGGTTGCTCCTTACGAGTAGTGCGGATGCTTGGTGCGCTCGGGACTCAGTCGTGCGAGTGCAGCGGCTTGCCGGCCAGGGCCAGGTGGGCCTCACCCATGGCCTCGTTCTGCGTCGGGTGCGCGTGGATGAGCTGCGCGACCTCGGCGGGCAGCGCCTCCCAGTTGTAGATCAGCTGAGCCTCGCCCACCTGCTCGCCCATGCGGTCGCCGACCATGTGTACGCCGACGACGGCACCGTCCCGCACCTGGACGAGCTTGATCTCGCCCGCGGTCTTGAGGATCTTGCTCTTGCCGTTGCCCGCGAGGTTGTACTTCAGGGTGACGACCTTGTCGGCGCCGTACAGCTCCTTGGCCTTCGCCTCGGTGATACCGACGGAGGCGACCTCCGGGTGGCAGTACGTGACGCGCGGCACGCCGTCGTAGTCGACCGGCACGGGCTTGAGCCCGGCCAGACGCTCCGCTACCAGGATGCCCTCGGCGAAGCCGACGTGCGCGAGCTGGAGGGTCGGGACGAGGTCACCGACGGCCGAGATGGTCGGCACGTTGGTCTGCATGTACTCGTCGACCAGGACGTAGCCGCGGTCCATGGCGACCCCGGCCTCCTCGTAGCCCAGGCCCTGGGAGACCGGGCCGCGGCCGACGGCGACGAGCAGCAGCTCGGCCTCGAAGGTCTTGCCGTTCTCCAGCGAGACCTTCACCCCGTCGGCGGTGTACTCCACGCCGGAGAAGCGGGAGCCCAGGGAGAAGTTGATGCCGCGCTTGCGGAAGGCGCGCTCCAGCAGCTTGGAGCTGTTCTCGTCCTCGACCGGGACGAGGTGGGGGAGCGCCTCGACGATGGTGACGTCGGCGCCGAAGGACTTCCACGCGGAGGCGAACTCGACGCCGATGACGCCGCCGCCCAGCACGATCGCGGACTTCGGCACGCGGTCCAGGACCAGCGCGTGGTCCGAGGAGATGACGCGGTCGCCGTCGATGGTCAGGCCCGGCAGCGACTTCGGCGTGGAGCCGGTCGCCAGCAGGACGTGGCGGCCGGTGATGCGGCGGCCGTCGACGTCGACGGAGGTGGGGGAGGACAGGCGGCCCTCACCGGTGATGTAGGTGACCTTGCGGGAGGCGACCAGGCCCTGCAGACCCTTGTACAGGCCCGAGATCACGTCGTCCTTGTACTTGTGGACGCCCGCGATGTCGATGCCCTCCAGGGAGGCCTTGACACCGAACTGCTCGGCCTCGCGGGCCTGGTCGGCGACCTCGCCGGCGTGCAGCAGAGCCTTGGTGGGGATGCAACCGCGGTGGAGGCAGGTGCCGCCCAGCTTGTCCTTCTCGATCAGGGCGACGTCGAGACCCAGCTGCGCTCCACGCAGGGCAGCGGCGTAACCACCACTACCGCCTCCGAGGATCACTAGGTCGAAAACGGTGCTGGCGTCGTTCGCCACGTCACGTCCTCCATGCATGGGTACGCCGTTTCCGGTCGTCGATGACCGGGCGGCGGCTGTCGTTCGGCCGCGTTTCTTCGGCCCTGTGAATACGGGGGCCCTGTCCTGCCGAGACAACATCTTCGCACTTGTTGACGGACGGCGGGACGCCGGGCCGGGCTCGGCGACGACTGATGCGTCACCTTCAGGGGGTTACTCGTGCGTACGAACGTGCCGGTTCATGCGGGTTTCGTCCGTAGCGAACACGCCACCGTACCGGGCCGGGGCCCCGGGCCGTCGCCCGGGGCCGCGCGGCCCGTACGGTGCCGCCGGGCTCAGCCCAGGTCGCCGTCGGCGGTCCGCTCGGCCAGCCGCACCAGGGTGCGCACCGAGGAGCCGGTGCCGCCCTTGGGGGTGTAGCCGTACGGCGCCTTCTCATGGAAGGCCGGGCCCGCGATGTCCAGGTGCGCCCAGGTGATGCCCTCGCCCACGAACTCCTGGAGGAACAGACCGGCCACCAGGCCGCCGCCCATGCGCTCGCCCATGTTGGCCATGTCGGCGACGGGGGAGTCCATGGACTTGCGCAGCTCGGCGGGGAGCGGCATCGGCCACGCCTGCTCGCCGACCTCCTCGGCCATCTCGTGGAGCGCGGCGCGGAAGGCGTCGTCGTTGGCCATCACACCGAAGGTGCGGTCGCCGAGCGCGAGGACCATGGCACCCGTGAGGGTGGCGACGTCCACGATGGCGTCCGGGTTCTCCTCGGAGGCGCGGGTCAGCGCGTCGGCCAGCACCAGGCGGCCCTCGGCGTCGGTGTTCAGCACCTCGACCGTGGTGCCGCTGTACATGGTCAGCACGTCGCCCGGACGGGTGGCGGTGCCGGAGGGCATGTTCTCCGCGAGCGCCAGCCAGCCGGTGACGTTGACCTGGAGGCCCAGCCGGGCGACGGCCACGACCGCGGCGAAGACGGCGGCGGCGCCGGCCATGTCGCACTTCATGGTCTCGTTGTGGCCGGCCGGCTTCAGGGAGATGCCGCCCGAGTCGTAGGTGATGCCCTTGCCCACCAGGGCGAGGGTCTTCTCCGCCTTCGGGTGGGTGTAGGCCACGCGCACCAGGCGCGGCGGGTTGGCGGAACCCTTGCCGACGCCCATGATGCCGCCGTAGCCGCCCTTGATCAGGGCCTTCTCGTCGAGCACCTCGACCTTGAGGCCGAACTCCTTGCCCGCGGCCTGGACCGTGGCGGCGAACGCCTTGGGGTCCAGGTCGTTGGAGGGGAGGTTGACCAGGTCGCGGGCGCGGTTGACCTCGGCGGCCACGGCGGTGGCGCGCTCGACGGCGGCCTTGAAGGCCTTGTCGCGCGGCTTGCCGCCGAGGATCGCGGCCTCGGCCAGGGGGGCGTTCTTCGCGGCCTTGTCGTCGCCCTTGGCGGCCTTGCCACGGCAGGCGCTGAACGCGTAGGCGCCCAGCATCGCGCCCTCGCCGATGGCGCCGGCGGACTCGGCGTCCTCGACGGGCAGGGCGAACGCGGCCTTCTTGGAACCGGCCAGCGCGCGGGCGGCCACACCGGCCGCGCGGCGCAGCGTCTCCTCGCCGAAGCCCTCGTCCTCGGAGGGCAGGTCACCGAGGCCGACCGCCAGCACGACCGGGGCCTTGAAGCCGGCGGGGGCGGGCAGCCTGGTCACCTCGCCCTCGCCGCCGGAGGCGCCGAGGGTCTCCACGACGGTGGCCAGCCGGCCGTCGAACGCCTGGTCCACGGCTTCGGCGCCGGGCGCGACGACGAGGCCCTTCGGGCCCTTCGCCACACCGATGACGACGGCGTCCGCGCGCAGCGTCGCGGCACTGGAAGTGCTGAGAGTCAGAGCAGTCACGGTGGTGGGTGTCCCTACTTCCGTTGAGTTCTCGGCCGTGAATGGTGGTCCGGCCGCACCCTGCGCATCGTATGCGCCGTGCTGGGGCCGCCCGGGCTCGGGCCGTCCGGCACGCGAGAGCGTATCGGGGCCGGGGCCCTCAGCCCAGTGCCGCGACGAGCAGCGCGACGGTCGCCGCGGTCTCCGCCAGGGCGCCGAACACATCGCCCGTGACGCCGCCGAAACGGCGCCGGCAGCGGCGGAGCAGCGCCTCGGCGGCGGTCGCGGCGAGGAGCGTCGCGAGGGCGGCGCGGGCCCCGGCGTACGGGCCCCGCACCGCCCAGGCGCCCGCGCCGGCGGCCGCGGCGGCGAGGGCCGTGACGGCCGCGGCGGCCGCTACGGGCACCACGCCGGCCACCGCGGCGCCCAGCCCCTCGGGCCGGGCGGCGGGCACGCCGGCGCGGGCGGCCAGGGTCAGGGCGCAGCGCGCGGCGAGGGCGGCGACGACCGCCGCGACGGCGCCGCGTGTCCAACTGTCCGCGTACAACTGTGCGAGCAGGGCGACCTGGGCGAGCAGGACGAGCACCAGCGTGACGACCCCGAACGGGCCGATGTCCGACCGCTTCATGACGCGCAGCGCGTCCTCGGCGGGCTTGCCGCAGCCCAGTCCGTCGGCCACGTCCGCCAGCCCGTCCAGATGGAGGGCCCGGGTGAGCACGGCGGGCACCGCGACGCCCGCCACGGCGGCCGGCAGCGGGCCGGCCCCCAGCAGCAGGAGCAGCCCCCCGGCCGCCGCCGCGCAGCCGCCGACGACGAGGCCGGCCAGCGGCGCGGCCAGCATGCCGGCGCGGGCGGCGGGGCGGTCCCAGCGGGTGAGCGGGACGGGCAGGACGGTGAGGGTGCCGAACGCGAAGCGCAGGGCGTCGCCGAGGCCGGCCCGGGCGGAGGTCGTGTCGGTCATCGCGGGCAGGGTATCCCGGCGTCCTCGCGCAGTACGTTGGCCGGGAGGAGAGCGGTACGGGAGCGGGAGTCTCATGGGTCACTGGCTGGCACGCAACATCGTGGAGCCGGGGAAGCTGCCGCTGCTGCTGGCGCTGGCCGCGTTCGTGCTCACCTTCCTGGTGACCCGGGTGATCACCCGGCTGATCCGGGCCGGGAAGGGGCCGTTCGGCAACATCCGGCCGGGCGGGCTGCACGTCCACCACGTGGTGCCGGGCGTCGTGCTGATGGTGGTCGGCGGCTTCGGGGCGGTGGCCGAGGGGCGGCACGGCTTCGGGGCGGCCGTGGCGGCCGTGCTCTTCGGCATGGGCGCCGGGCTGGTGCTGGACGAGTTCGCGCTCGTCCTCCATCTGGACGACGTCTACTGGACCGAGCAGGGCCGCAAGAGCGTCGAGATCGTGGTGCTGACGGCGGCGCTGGTGGCCCTGGTGCTCAGCGGCTTCGCCCCGTTCGGGGTCAACGAGCTGACGCCGGACGAGCTGCAGAACCGCACCATCGTGGTGACCAATACGCTGGCCAACTTCCTCCTGGCGCTGTTCGCCCTGGCCAAGGGCAAGCCGCGGCTCGCGCTGATCGGCGCGGTGGTGCCGCTGGTGGCCGTCGTGGCCGCCGTACGGCTGGCCCGGCCGGGCTCACCGTGGGCGCGGCGCTTCTACCGGAACCGGCCGCGCGCCCGGCGCCGGGCACGGGTACGCGCCTACCGGCACGACGCCCGCTGGGCGGCGGTGCGGAACCGGATTCACGATCTGGTGGCGGGCGCCCCGGACCGCTGACCCGGCTGCCGGTGGGCGTCGCGGCGGGGCTTGCGGCGCCGCAGCAGCTCCTCCACGCCGCACACCACGAGCATCGCGGCGACCGCGGCGATGTGCTCCTTGCCGGCCAGATTGGGCTTGAGGAGCACCTCCGCGACCATGGCGGCGACGACCAGGCCGAAGGTGAACCAGGCGCGGTAGCGCCAGGTGACGTACATCGCCAGGCCCACGACGGCCGCCGACGGGCCGGTGTCGACGACCTTCGCGGCCTCCCGTGGCAGCCCCAGCACCGAGTCCGGGCCGAGGGCGATGGCCAGGCGTGCGTACAGGGTGCCCGCGAGCGTGGCGACGTAGGAGACGGCCAGGGTCCGCCAGCGGCCCACCGCGCACTCGGCGATGCCGAAGACGATGAGGACCTGGGCCAGCGCCCCCCACACCGGCAGGTCCAGGGCGGGCACGAAGAGCGACAGGGGGGTCCGCAGCAGCGCCACCCACCAGGGCAGCCGCGCCTGCACGCTGCCCACCCGCTGGACGGCCCCGAAGCCCCAGTGCTGGTTCTGGACGATCTGGAAGGCCGCCGTGAGGGCCACGGCCGAGAGCGTCATCGGGACGGCTCCCAGCCGCTTGCGGACGAGCGTCCCCCACACGGCGGCGTACAGCGGACCCCATTCGGTGCGCGCGGCGCGGAGCAGCGCCGCGCGCGTCATCGACGGCTCTCCAGATGCTTGCGGTTGAGCCACTTGGGCAGGCCGGGAGCCTCCAGGAAGCCCTCCGCGCGGGCACTGGCGACCCCGATGCGCAGCAGGTCACTGCTCTTCTCGAACAGCATGAAACGAGGCTCCCAGATGGGGCGGTATTTCGCATTTGCTCGGTAGAGCGATTCGATCTGCCACCAGCGGGAGAAGAAGCTCAGCAGCGAGCGCCACATCCGCAGTACCGGGCCCGCGCCCAGCTTGGAGCCGCGCTCGAAGACGGAGCGGAACATCGCGAAGTTCAGCGACACCTGGGTGATGCCCAGCTCCTTGGCCCGCTGGAGCAGTTCGATGACCATGAACTCCATCAGGCCGTTCTCGGAGTCCCGGTCACGGCGCATCAGGTCCAGCGACAGGCCCTTGGGGCCCCAGGGCACGAAGCTCAGCACGGCGCGCAGCTCGCCCTGGCCGTCGTAGCACTCCAGCATCACGCAGCGCCCGTCGTCCGGGTCGCCCAGGCGGCCCAGCGCCATGGAGAAGCCGCGCTCGGTCGCGCCGTCGCGCCAGTCGTCGGCCCGGCGCAGCAGCTCGGCCATCCGCTCCTCGGGGATGTCCTCGTGCCGCCGGACGGTGACGGTGTAGCCGGCGCGCTTGACGCGGTTGTAGGCCTGGCGCACGGTGCGCATCGCCCGGCCGTCGAGGGTGAACTCGGCGGTGTCCACGATGGCCTCGTCGCCCAGCTCCAGGGCGTCCATGCCGTGCCGGGCGTAGATCGTGCCGCCCTCCTCGCTCGCGCCCATCACGGCCGGGATCCAGCCGTGCTCGCGTGCCTCGGTCAGCCACGGCTCGATGGCCCCGGGCCAGGCCTCGGGGTCGCCGATCGGGTCGCCGGAGGCCAGCGACACCCCGCCCACGACCCGGTAGGTGACGGCGGCCTTGCCGGAGGGGGACCAGATGACGCTCTTCTCGCGGCGCAGGGCGAAGTAGCCCAGCGAGTCGCGGTCGCCGAAGCGGTCCAGCAGCCCGCGCAGCCGGGACTCGTCCTCGGCGGTGAGCGGGTCGGTGGCGCGGCGCGACCGGAAGGCGGCGAACAGCACCAGCACCAGCAGGACCGTGCTCATCACGTTGATGGTGACGTTGACCCAGCCGGGGGGCGCGATGCCGGCGTAGCGCTGGTCGTCGGCGGCGATGGAGATCAGCCGCATCACGCCGTAGTGCCAGCGGTCCAGGAAGGTCGAGCGCTGCTCGTCGGTGGACTCGTTGGTGACGGTGACCAGCGCCGCCGCGAGCAGCGAGGTGACCAGCAGGCCGACCGCGGCGACGGCGGTGGCCAGCTTGGGGTTGGAGCGGTCGCCCTTGGCGTAGAACTCGCGGCGGCCCACCAGCAGGGCGAGCACGAACAGGGTGGTGGCCGTCAGGGAGAACCAGTTCAGCGGGTGCCGGCGGAACTCCGGGAAGACCATCACGAACACCAGGAGCAGCAGGAGCAGCCCGGCCAGGACCAGGTTCAGGATCCAGGCGGCGCGCTTGCGCCGGCGCATGGTGATCGCCAGGAACAGCGAGACCACCGCCGGGGCGAAGCCCGCCGACAGCAGATAGGGCGTGAAGAACTCGTCGACGTTGTGCCGTCTGACGTCCGCCCCGAAGGACACCCAGACGGCACCGAGCAGGTTGACGAACGTAACGGCACGCAGGTACCACACGGCGAACGACGCCGCGCGTCGCTGCCACGGGCCGCCGCGGGCGCCCTCATCCGGAGTCAAGCGGACATCTCCCATGGAAAGTGAGCATATGGGGCCCTTTCACGGCGGGATCCGGGCGCCTGCGACCGTACCGGAGACGGCCGGTCCCGTCAGGAGCGCTCGGGGAGCTCCGCCGCCAGGGCCGCGGCCGCCTGCACCAACGGCAGGGCCAGCAGCGCCCCTGTCCCCTCGCCCACTGTGACGCCGTGATCCAGCAGAGGGTTGAGTGCCATCCGGTCGAGCGCCTTCGCCTGCGCCGGGTCGCCGCTGGCCTGCCCGGCCAGCCACCAGTCCGGGGCCCGGAACGCCACCCGCTGGGCCACCAGCGCGCACGCCGAGGTGACCACGCCGTCCAGCACCACCGGGGTCCGGCGCACCGCGCTCTGCAGCAGGAAGCCGGTCATCGCCGTCAGGTCCGCGCCGCCCACCGCGGCCAGCAGCGCCAGCTGGTCGCCCAGCACCGGGCGGGCCCGGCGCAGTCCGTCGCGGATCGCCGCGCACTTGCGCATCCACGCCAGGTCGTCGATGCCGAAGCCGCCGCGGCCGGTGACCACGGACGCGTCCGTCCCGCACAGCGCGCCCACCAGGATGCCGGCGGCCGTGGTGCCGCCCACGCTCAGGTCGCCGAGGACGACGAGGTCGGTACCGGAGTCGGCCTCCTCGTCGGCGATCGCCATCCCGGCCCGGAACGCCGCCTCCGCCTCCTCGGCGGTCAGCGCGTCCTCGATGTCGGCACGGCCCGAGCCGCGCCGCACCCGGTGCCGGGTGACGTCCTCGGGCAGCTCGGCCGGGTCGCAGTCGACGGACATGTCCACCACGCGCACCCCGGCCCCGAACCGCGGGGCCAGCACCGCGGCCGGGCTCACCCCGTCCAGCACGGCGCGTACGAGCTCCCGCGCGCCACCCTCGGGCCCGCCGGACACACCCAGTTCCGCGATGCCGTGGTCGCCGGCGAAGAGCAGCACCCGGGGCCGCTCGACCGGCTTGACGGGCAGCGCGCCCTGCGCCGCGGCGAGCCACTCGCCGAGCTCGTCCAGGCGGCCCAGCGACCCGGCCGGCGGGGTGAGCCGCTCGCGCCGCTCCTCGGCGTCCCGCCGGACACCGGTGTCGGGGCGCTCGATCAGCGTGGCGAAGTCATCTAGATTCAGGCTGCTCATCCGCGACACACTACCCGCGGGTCACCCGCGCAACCGGCCCTCGCGATGAACGGTGGGCATCGGGATCGCCACCGCGGAAGAGCCACCGGCCGGGCCCCGGCCGGCCCTAGCCGCGCAGCGTCAGCGCCTGGCCCGCCACCACCAGCAGCAGGTGCTCGCACTCGTCGCCGATCGCCGCGTTGAGCCGGCCCAGCTCGTCGCGGAAGCGCCGGCCCGACGCCGTCGCCGGGACGACGCCCGAGCCCACCTCGTTGCTCACCACCACGACCGTGCGGCCGGTGGTCCGTATCGCGGCCACCAGCTCCGCCACCCGCCCGGCCAGCTCCGTCGCGCCGCCCGCCGCCCAGTGCTCGTCGTCCCACGCCCCGCAGTCGTCCATCGCGGAGGTCAGCCACAGCGCCAGGCAGTCGATGAGCAGCGGCGGCCCCTCCGCCGCCAGCAGCGGCACCAGGTCGCAGGTCTCGGCCGTGCGCCAGGAGGCCGGCCGCCGCTCCCGGTGCCGCGCCACGCGGGCCGCCCAGTCCGCGTCGTCGTCCCGGGTGCCGCCGGTGGCGACGTAGATCACCTCCGGGAAGGACTCCAGCCGCCGCTCGGCCTCCACCGACTTGCCCGAGCGCGCCCCGCCCAGCACCAGCGTCCGCCGGGGCACGTCCGGCACCGCGTGGTAGTCGCCGACGGGCAGCGTCGTGCCGTCCGGCACCGTCCGGGCGCCCGCCGCCGCCAGCCGCCGGTGGAGCTCCGGGCCCGGCGGGACGTCGTGGTCCAGATGCACCGCGATCACGTCCGTCGTCGGCCCGACCGCGCCCACCTCGCGCAGCCGCGCCAGCGCGTCGGGGCGGCCGGTCACGTCCAGCAGCACCATGGCGTACGCGCCCGAGTGCCCCGTGAGCCCCGCCAGTCCGGCCGGGCCGGCGCCCGGCGCCAGGTACAGCAGCCGCTGCCCGTCCGGGGAGGTCACCTCGTAGCCCGTGCCCGGCGCGTCCAGCGCCACGGCCCGCACCCGGTGGCCGCTGATCACCGACAGCTCGCGCCCGTCGGGCACCCGCACCGGCGCGGGCAGCCCCGCCGGGAACTCCACGGCGGGCCCGTCGCTCGGGTGCGAGAGCAGCACCTGGCGCACGCCCGTGATGGAGTGCCCGGCGCGGGCGGCGGCGAAGGCCGGCCCCGGGGTCAGGTCCAGCAGCAGCGCGTCGTCGACCAGCAGCGAGGTCGCCGCGCGCGCCTCGCCGCCGACGGCGGTGGCACAGGCGGCGCAGGGACAGCCGGGGCGCGGCAGCCCGTCGGGGGCTCCGGTGCCGAGGAGAGTGAGTTCCACCCCCTGATCGTCTCGCGTCCGCGCCCGGGGGTCGCGCGGGGCTCACCCTTTCTCGCCCTCCGCGGGTCCCTGATGGACCGTTAGGCTGCGCCCGGACACTCACAGAGCCCAGGAGGCGGACATGGTGTGGACCTGGCGGTTCGAGAAGAGCGACGGGACCGAGACGGCGCCGGTGCCGGAGCCCGAGGAGTTCACGACGCAGGGTGACGCGGAGTCCTGGGTCGGCGAGTACTGGAAGGAACTGCTGGAGAGCGGAGTGGACCAGGTGCGCCTCTTCGAGGACGACACGGAGATCTACGAGAACCCGATGAGCCTCCACGCCGCCGCGGAGTCCTGACGGGCGGCGCGACCGTACGACGGAAGGCCGCCGGCCGGGACCCGAGGGGGTCCCGGCCGGCGGCCTCCGTCTTCGTGCGTACGGCCCGCTACTGGCCGCCGCGCACGCCGCACAGGTGCAGCAGCGCGGCCACCGCGCGATACGGGTCCGTGCGGCCGGCCCGGTCCTCGGCGGCCAGCAGCCGTTCCAGCTCCGCGTCGCCGGGCGGCGTCCGCCCGTCGTCCGCCAGGTCCGTGAAGACCCGTACGCCGTACCAGGCCCGCAGCGGCGCCCCGATCCCGGCCAGCGTGGCCGTCAGGGTCTCCCTCCGGTCCGCACGCGCCTCGACGCCGATCCGGTTGGTGTAGGCGGGGGAGTCGAAGGCGGCCAGCGCGGTGTCCCAGTCGCCCGTCAGGCCCGGCCGCAGGGCCAGGGCGTCGGCGTTGCGCACCACCAGCGACAGCAGGCCGCCGGGCGCCAGCACCCGGGCCAGGCCCGCCAGCAGCGGGTCCGGCTCCGGCAGGTACATCAGCACGCCGTGGCACAGCACGATGTCGAAGCTGCCCGGCAGGAAGTGGGCGCCGGTGTCGCGCCCGTCGCCCTCGACGATCCGCACCCGCTCCTGGATGCCGGCGGGCTCGGCGGCCACCGCCCGGCGCAGGGCGCCGACCATCAGCGGATCGGACTCCAGGCCCGTCACCTCGTGCCCGGCCCGGGCCAGGCGCAGCGCCTGGGTGCCCTGGCCGGGACCCACGTCGAGCACGCGCAGCCGCCGCCCGACGGGGAACAGGGCGGCTATCTGCTCGTCGGTCTGGCGGGCGACCAGCTCCTGGCGGACGGTGTTCCGCAGCCCCCCGAGACCGTCCAGCCACCCCCGGGCGCCCCCGCCGAAGCCGGGCGCGAGGGCGCTCAGGGCTTCGCCCCGCGCTTGACCTTCGGCTTGGGCAGACGCAGGCGGCGCATCTGCAGGGTGCGCATCAGCGCGTAGGGGACCGCGCCACGGGTGTTCTCGTCGGGGAAGCGCTCCTTGAGGGCACGCTTCAGGGTGAGGGCGGTGATCACCGAGTTGATGGCGATCAGCAGGATGACCACGAGCCACGCCAGCAGCACATAGCTCTGGAAGGCCCCGCGGTTGATCATGCTCAGGACGAGGATCAGCACGGCCAGCGGCAGGAAGAACTCCGCCACCGAGTACCGCGAGTCCACGAAGTCACGGGCGAAGGAGCGCACCGGACCCTTGTCGCGGGCAGGGAGGTACCGCTCGTCCCCGCTGGCCAGGGCCTCGCGCTGACGGGCCAGGTCCACGCGGCGCGCCTCGCGCTGCCGGCGGGCGGCATCCTTGCGGTTCGCGGGCGTGGAGGCCAGCGAGCGGCGCTGGGCGTTGGCCGCGCTCCGCTTCGGGGTGGGGCGGCCCTTGGGGGCCTGCGGATCACGGGGCTGCTTGGGCTGGTCCGCGGTCACCTCGGGGGTCGCGGCCTGCGCTTTCGAACGGCTTCGGAACACAGAACCCAAGGGTACGGGGTCCGGGCCGCCCCTTCGGGCACGATCCGGCAACGGAGTGCGCCGGCCCCGCGCGGCGCCGGCGTGACCCCCTACTCCTCGCGCCGGAGGACCCGCCGTGCTGATCGTCCTGCAGGAGGACCCCATCCGCGTCCGAACAGTGCGGTAATGGAAGCGGGGCCCGTACTGTGGGTTCTGCAAGAGTGCTGGAGCCTATGCCCGACAGTTCGGTCAGAAGGGGGCGCGCGAGGCCCATGAGCGGTGTCATGAAGCGGATGGGAATGATCTTCCGCGCGAAGGCCAACAAGGCCCTGGACCGGGCCGAGGATCCCCGCGAGACCCTCGACTACTCGTACCAGAAGCAGCTCGAGCTGCTGCAGAAGGTGCGCCGAGGCGTCGCCGACGTGGCGACGTCCCGCAAGCGCCTGGAGCTCCAGCTCAACCAGCTGCAGAGCCAGTCCACCAAGCTGGAGGAGCAGGGCCGCAAGGCGCTCGCCCTCGGCCGGGAGGACCTGGCACGTGAGGCGCTGACCCGCCGTGCCGCCCTGCAGCAGCAGGTGAGCGACCTCCAGACGCAGCACCAGACCCTCCAGGGCGAGGAGGAGAAGCTCACGCTCGCCTCCCAGCGCCTGCAGGCCAAGGTGGACGCCTTCCGTACGAAGAAGGAGACCATCAAGGCGACCTACACGGCGGCCCAGGCCCAGACCCGCATCGGCGAGGCCTTCTCCGGCATCTCCGAGGAGATGGGCGACGTCGGCCTGGCCATCCAGCGTGCCGAGGACAAGACCGCCCAGCTCCAGGCCCGCGCCGGCGCCATCGACGAGCTGCTCGCCTCCGGCGCGCTCGACGACCCCACCGGCATGGCCAAGGACGACCTCACCGCCGAGCTGGACCGCATCTCCGGCGGCTCGGACGTGGAGCGGGAGCTCCAGCGGATGAAGGCCGAGCTGACGGGCGGCTCCGGCTCCCAGCAGGCGATCGAGGGCGGCTCGGCGGGCCAGGCCCACCAGACCCGTCCGCAGGACCAGCCGCGGTTCGACAAGAGCTGACGCGCCGCGGGTGACAGACTCGGCTCACCGGCACGTCCGCACGCACCGCGCAAGGAGACCGTCGTGATCGTACGGATCATGGGGGAGGGCCAGGTCAGGCTGGCCGACAGCCACTTCGCCGAGCTCAACTCACTGGACGACGAGCTGCTCGACGAGATGGAGAGCGGCAACGAGGAGGGCTTCCGGCGCACCCTGGGGGCGCTGCTCGACGCCGTGCGCCGGCTGGGCACGCCGCTGCCCGACGACGCCCTGGAACCCTCCGAGCTGATCCTGCCCGCGCCCGACGCCTCCCTGGCCGAGGTGCGCGAGCTGCTCGGCGACGACGGGCTGATCCCCGGCTGACCCGGCACCCCCGCGCCGTACGGCACCGCGGCACACCGCATCGCACCGCATCACCCCGCACCGCATCACCCCGCATCGCCCCGCACCGCATCGCTCCGCACTCCGCCGCGCCCCGCCGACCCCGGCCGGGGCGCGGTCGCAGCACCCGCCCGCCGCCGGCCCGCCCACGATGGGGACCGCGATGACCTCCCTCGCCGCCCGCCCGTACCGCTGGCTGCGCTCCCACCCCCTGGCCGCCGACAGCCTGCTGGCCGTCCTGGTGCTCGCCCTCGCGCTGACCGGCGCCTATCTGGGCCCGCGGACCGCCCGCCACCCGCCCGGCCCCCTCTTCGCCGTGCTCGCGGTGGTGGCCTGCGCCTCCCTGGTGGCGCGCCGCCGGGCGCCGCGCGCCGTGCTGGCCCTGACCGCCGTGCTGACCGTCGCCGCCACGGTCCTCACCCACGACGGCGGCCCCCCGCGCACCCAGGTCGCCAGCGCCACCGCGGTCGCCCTCTACACGGTCGCCTCCCGCACCGAGCGCCCCACCGCCTGGCGCATCGCCGCCGTGACCGTCGCCGTCCTCACCGTCGTCGTGATGCTCTTCGGGCCGCCGCCCTGGTACGCCCAGGAGAACGTCGCCCTCTTCGCCTGGACCGGGATGGCCGGCGCCGCCGGGGACGCCGTACGCAGCCGGCGGGCCTTCGTCGCCGCCATCGAGGAACGGGCCGTGCGCGCCGAGCGGACCCGTGAGGAGGAGGCCCGGCGCCGCGTCGCCGAGGAGCGGCTGCGCATCGCCCGCGAGCTGCACGACGTCGTCGCCCACCACATCGCCCTGGTCAACGTCCAGGCCGGGGTCGCCTCGCACATCATGGACAGCCGCCCCGAGCAGGCCAAACAGGCCCTCGCGCACGTCCGCGAGGCCGGCCGCTCGGCCCTGGAGGAGCTGCGCGCGACCGTGGGCCTGCTGCGCCAGTACGGCGACCCCGAGGCCCCCACCGAGCCGGCGCCCGGCCTCGGCGTCCTCGACCAGCTCCTCGACGGCTTCGCCCGGGTCGGGCTGCGGGTGGAGGTGCGCGCGGCGTCGACCCTGCCGGACGGGCCGGGGGCCGCCGACCGCGCCGCCGAGGCGGCGACCGTCGTCGGGCCGCTGCCCGGGGCGGTCGACCTGACCGCCTACCGGGTGCTCCAGGAGGCGCTCACCAACGTCCACAAGCACGCCGGGAGCGGCGCCCGTGCCGAGGTCGCCCTGCTGCGCGGCGCCGACACCCTGGCCCTGACCGTCCTGGACGACGGCGGCGACCGGCCGTCGTCGGACGCCGCCGGGAGCGGCCCGGCCGGCGGCGGGCACGGTCTGATCGGCATGCGCGAGCGGGCCACCGCGCTGGGCGGGACCTGCGAGGCGGGCCCGCGCGGGGACGGTCCCGGCTTCCGGGTACGGGCGGTGCTGCCGCTTCAGGCCCGTGCGGGTGACCGGTCACCCCTAGGGTTGACGCATGACTGAGCCGATCACGGTCCTGCTGGCCGACGACCAGGCCCTGCTGCGGAGCGCTTTCCGGGTGCTGGTGGACTCGGAGCCGGACATGCGGGTGGTGGGGGAGGCCGCGGACGGGGCCGAGGCGGTCGCGCAGGCCCGGCGGCACGTACCCGACGTGGTGCTGATGGACATCCGGATGCCGGGGACGGACGGCCTGGCGGCGACCCGGGAGATCTGCGCGGACCCGGCGCTGACGGACGTGCGGGTGCTGATGCTGACGACGTTCGAGGTCGACGAGTACGTGGTGCAGTCGCTGCGGGCGGGCGCCTCGGGCTTCCTGGGCAAGGGCGCGGAGCCGGGCGAGCTGCTGGCCGCGATCCGGGTCACGGCCGCGGGCGAGGCGCTGCTGTCGCCGGCCGCGACCAAGGGCCTGATCGCCAGGTTCCTGTCCCAGGGGGACCCGGCCGACCGGCCGTCCGGCACGGGCGCCGTACGGCTCGACGCGCTCACGGGCCGGGAGCGGGAGGTGCTGGTGCACGTGGCGGGCGGGCTGTCCAACGACCAGATCGGCGAGCGGCTGACGGTGAGCCCGCTGACGGTGAAGACCCATGTGAACCGCGCGATGGCGAAGCTGGGGGCCCGGGACCGGGCGCAGCTGGTGGTGATCGCTTACGAGTCGGGCCTGGTGCGGCCGCGCACGGACTGAGGGCGGACAGGCATCGGCCGCGGACAACGCGCCGGCGCCGGCCGGGCCGCGATGGGCGGCCGGCCGGCGCCGGGTGGACCGGTGGGCCCGGGGTTACGGGAGGGCGAGCATCCGCTCCAGCGCCAGCTTGGAGAAGCTCGCGACCTCGGGGTCGACCTCGATGCGGTTGACGACCTTGCCGGCGGCCAGCGACTCCAGCGCCCAGACCAGGTGCGGCAGGTCGATGCGGTTCATGGTCGAGCAGAAGCAGACCGTCTTGTCGAGGAAGACGATCTCCTTGTCCTCCGCGGCGAATCGGTTCGCCAGACGCCGCACCAGGTTGAGCTCGGTGCCGATGGCCCACTTGGAGCCGGCCGGGGCGGCCTCCAGGGCCTTGATGATGTACTCCGTCGAGCCCACGTAGTCGGCCGCGGCGACGACCTCGTGCCGGCACTCGGGGTGCACCAGGACGTTCACGCCCGGGATGCGCTCGCGGACGTCGCGGACGGACTCCAGCGAGAAGCGGCCGTGCACCGAGCAGTGCCCGCGCCACAGGATCATCTTCGCGGCGCGCAGCTCCTCGGCGGTCAGACCGCCGTTCGGCTTGTGGGGGTTGTAGACGACGCAGTCCTCCAGCGACATGCCCATGTCGCGGACGGCGGTGTTGCGGCCCAGGTGCTGGTCCGGCAGGAAGAGGACCTTCTCGCCCTGCTCGAAGGCCCAGTTCAGGGCGCGCTCGGCGTTGGAGGAGGTGCAGATGGTGCCGCCGTGCTTGCCGGTGAAGGCCTTGATGTCGGCCGACGAGTTCATGTAGGAGACCGGGACGGTCACCTCGGCTATACCGGCCTCGGTCAGCACGTCCCAGCACTCGGCGACCTGCTCGGCGGTGGCCATGTCGGCCATCGAGCAGCCGGCGGCCAGGTCCGGCAGGACGACCTGCTGGGCGTCGGTGGTGAGGATGTCCGCGGACTCGGCCATGAAGTGCACACCGCAGAAGACGATGTACTCGGCGTCCGGGCGGGCCGCGGCGTCACGGGCCAGCTTGAAGGAGTCACCGGTGACGTCCGCGAACTGGATGACCTCGTCGCGCTGGTAGTGGTGACCGAGGACGAAGACCTTGTCCCCGAGCTTCTCCTTGGCCGCGCGCGCACGCTCCACCAGATCCGGGTCGGACGGCGCCGGCAGGTCGCCGGGGCACTCCACGCCACGCTCGCTCCGGGGGTCGGACTCGCGTCCGAGCAGCAGGAGGGCGAGGGGGGTGGGCTGGACATCCAAGGGCTGGGCGGTGGTCACGACACGCACCCTTTCTGTTCTGCGGGACGGCCGATCCGGCCTTGTCGTCAATTTGACGCTATCTATCATAACCTCTTCGCGTCAGTTTGACGATGATGATCGCGTCGATGTGACACATTCCCGATCCGGCGAACGGTGTGCGAGCATGAAAAGCGGAAGTCAGAGTCCAGGCCCGGAATGAATCCGGGACGCCGGCGGTTGCTGCCACCAGTGCAAGCAGTCCGCACCGAGACCCGGGAGTGAAGCAGATGTCCGTTCAGGACGAGAAGACCACGGTGAGCGACGGCATCCTCCTGTCCGACGCCGCGGCCGCCAAGGTCAAGAGCCTGCTGGAGCAGGAGGGCCGTGACGACCTGGCCCTGCGCGTCGCCGTCCAGCCCGGTGGCTGCTCCGGCCTGCGCTACCAGCTCTTCTTCGACGAGCGCTCGCTCGACGGCGATGTCGTCAAGGACTTCGACGGCGTCAAGGTCGTCACCGACCGCATGAGCGCCCCGTACCTGGGCGGTGCCTCCATCGACTTCGTCGACACCATCGAGAAGCAGGGCTTCACGATCGACAACCCCAACGCCACCGGCTCCTGCGCCTGCGGCGACTCCTTCAGCTAAAGCACCACACGCCGGAAGGGCGGCACCCCACGGGGTGCCGCCCTTCCGGCGTCGTACGGCGGGTCTACTTCTCCTGCCGCTCCCGCACGGTCTCGCCGTTGCTGACGTCCACGACCTTGCGGTCGCCCAGCGGCTCGTCCAGCGTCACCGTGACGTCCATCCGCTTGGCGATCATCACGCAGGGCCGGCCCGGCTGCTTCTCCGTGCCGGTCACCTTGACCGTCACCGCCGCGGCGGACTGCTCGGCGGTGGCCGCGTAGGAGTTGCAGACCCCGCCCCAGAAGGTCAGCGTCAGCTTCCGGCCGTCGTCCGCCACGGTGTACGAGTCCACGCGGACGGGCCCGGACGCCGCCGGTGCCGTGGCCGACGGCTCGCCGCTACTCCCGCCCGGCGCCGGCGCTCCGCCCTTCGCGATGAACTTCGGGTCGATGGCCGGCTGCGCGATCGTGACCGGCTCGTCCTTGTCGCCCGCGCCCGGCATCCGCGCCGTGAACAGCCACGACGGCACCAGCGCCGGCCGCCCGGCCACCGACTGCGCCGACAGCCCGAAGACCGCGCCCGTCACCGTCACCGGCTCGCGCCCATCCCGCTTGCCCTCGCACGGTCCGTCGCCGCCGTCCCGGAACGGCACCGCCGTCGCGCAGCCCCCGACGACCACCCGGCCGGTGCCCGCCCCGCGGTTCAGCTCGTCCAGCGCCTGCCGCGCGGTGAGCAGCGGGTAGACCGCGCCCTTCCGCGGCGTCTGGAGCTGCCCGCTGCCGCCGACCACCTGCCCGTCCGACCCGATCCGCAGCGTGGTCCGCCAGCCGTGGGTGGGCACCGCGTTCACCACGGGGTCGGCGTCGACCGTCCGCACGGCGCCGTACAGCCCGCGGGCGTCGATCTTCGCCTTGTCCTGGCCCAGCGCCTTGAACACCGGGGCGGCCACGCTCCTGGCCTTCTCCTCCGACACCGGGCCGGAACCCGGCTCCGTGGGCCCGCCGCTCGCCGCGCCGTCCCGGAAGGACGGGCAGGACGGGGCGGGGGAGTCCAGGGGCGAGCCCCCGCCCGGCCCGGCCGCGGGCGCGTCGCCCCGGGGGTGGGCGCAGTCGGTGCCGCCCGGCACGCCGTAGCGCGAGTATGCCCAGTCGCCCGGCCCCTGCCGGCTCACCTGGAGCGTGGGGCCGGCCGCGTCGGGCCCGCCGCCCACCGTCCAGGTGTCCTTGACCAGGCGCGGGGTGCCGCTGACGTCCAGGGCCTTGGCCAGGACCGCCACCTCGGCGCCGGACACCTCGCGCTCCGCCAGGTGGACGGGCGCCGTGCGGGGGCCGTCGGGCAGCGTGCCCGCCGCCCGGTAGCGCACGCCGTGGGGGTCCGGCTCGCCCACCGCGATGCCCTGGGAGGGGCCGCCGCGCGCGGCCGTCCCGCTTGTCCAGCCGTCCAGCGCCAGGGGCGCGGGGGAGCCGCTCCCACCGGGTGCGGCCGGAGCGCCCCCGCCGTCGCCCCCGGCCGCGGTCGACGCCCAGTACGCCGCACCGCCCCCGGCCAGCAGCACCGCCGCCACCGACGCCACCGCCAGCGGCGTGTGCCTCCGCCGCCGATTGCCGGGGCCCTCGCCCGGCATGCTGCCCTCGGTGGTCACCGCATCGCTCCTTCGTTCCGCTCAGAACTGAGTACTGCCGCATCCCCCGGGAAGGGGACGCCGCTTGGACGGAGCGCAGGAGCGAGCGGTTCCAGTGTGTCGTCCGGTGCGGTGCCGTCAGTCGCCGTAGTCCGACATCGCGTCCAGCAGCCGGGCCGACCGGGCGGGCACCGAGACCCCGTGGATCAGCGACAGGGGCGTTCTCACGGTGTCCGCCGGGGCCTTCGCGGGTGCCGCGGAACCGGTCCAGTGCGGCGCCATCCGCGCGCAGCACCCGCGCAGCTCGGCCAGTGACTCCGGTTCGACGGCGGGAGTGACGTCCTTCACAGTCTTCGGCATACCCGCACCGTACGCACCCGGGGCCGGGCCTCGAAAGAGCTACTATTAGGTAGATTTGCCCACTGACCGGCGAGAACCGGACCTGGTGTACGGCGGCGGAACCGGTAGCGTGGTGTGGCTCTCGATCGTTGTCCCCGTCATCTCGCCACCAGGAGCAGACCCCTCGTGCGTATCGCTGTCACCGGCTCCATCGCCACTGACCACCTGATGACCTTTCCCGGCCGCTTCGCCGATCAGCTCGTGGCCGACCAGCTGCACACGGTCTCCCTCTCCTTCCTGGTGGACGAGCTCGACGTCCGCCGCGGTGGCGTGGGCCCCAACATCTGCTTCGGCATGGGTCTGCTGGGCCTCCGTCCGATCCTCGTCGGTGCCGCCGGCGCCGACTTCGCGGACTACCGCGCCTGGCTGGACCGCCACGGCGTCGACACCGCCTCGGTGCACATCTCCGAGGTCCTCCACACCGCGCGCTTCGTGTGCACCACGGACACCGATCACAACCAGATCGCGTCCTTCTACACCGGCGCCATGAGCGAGGCCCGCCAGATCGAGCTCCAGCCGGTCGCCGACCGCGTCGGCGGCCTGGACCTGGTCCTCATCGGGGCGGACGACCCCGAGGCGATGATCCGCCACACCGAGGAGTGCCGCTCCCGCGGGATCCCGTTCGCCGCCGACCCCTCCCAGCAGCTCGCCCGCATGGACGGCGACGACATCCGGGTGCTGATCGACGGCGCCACGTACCTCTTCACCAACGAGTACGAGAAGGCGCTCATCGAGTCCAAGACCGGCTGGACCGGCGAGGAGATCCTCGCCAAGGTCGGCACCCGCGTCACCACCCTGGGCGCCCGCGGCGTGCGCATCGAGCGCGCGGGGCGGCCGGACATCGAGGTGGGCTGCGCCGAGGAGGAGGCCAAGATCGACCCGACCGGCGTGGGCGACGCCTTCCGCGCGGGCTTCCTGGCCGGCGTGACCTGGGAGCTGTCGCTGGAGCGCGCCGCGCAGCTGGGCTGCATGCTGGCGACCCTCGTCATCGAGACCCTGGGCACCCAGGAGTACGAGCTGCGCCGCGGCCACTTCATGGAGCGCTTCACCAAGGCGTACGGCCAGGAGGCCGCCGCCGAGGTCCAGGCCCACCTGGCCTGACACCCCATCTCCTGAGGAAGGGGGCCGGGCCGCACGCCCGGCCCCCTTCCGCGTTCTCCCCGCCTCAGGCGAGACGCCGCACCGTGTAGGCGGTCCCCGTCCCGCCCTCGGCCGGCCGCTCCCCGACGTACTCCTGGCCCCGCATCCCGCACCACGCCGGGATGTCCAGGCGCGCCGCCTCGTCGTCGGACAGGACGGTGACCAGCCCGCCCACCGGGACGTCGCCGATGACCTTCGCCAGGTCGATCACCGGGATCGGGCACCGCTTGCCGAGCGAGTCGACCACCAGCTCCCCCCGGTCCTCCGGGGCGGCCGGCGCCGCGGCGGAGGCCGCCGGGGCGCCCAGCTGCTCGCGCACCGAGGCGACCACCCGCGGCAGCACCCCGAGGAACGCCTCGACGTCCTCGGCGGAGGTGCCCACCGGCAGGGACACCCGCACATTGCCCTCCGAGAGCACCCCCATCGCCTGGAGCACATGGCTCGGCAGCAGGGTGCTGGACGTGCACGACGAGCCCGAGGAGACCGAGAAGCCCTCGCGGTCCAGCGCGTGCAGCAGCGTCTCGCCGTCCACGTAGAGACAGGAGAAGGTGAGCAGGTGCGGCAGGCGCCGTACGGGGTCGCCGGTCACCTCCACGTCCGGGACGAGCTCGGGCACCCGGGCGCGCAGCCGTTCCACCAGGGCGCGCAGCCGGGCGTCCTCGGCCGCCGCCTCCGCGCGCACCGCCCGCAGCGAGGCCGCGGCCGCCACGATGGCGGGCAGGTCGGGGAAGCCGGGGGCGCGGCCCGACTCCCGTTCGTCCGCCGGGCCCTGGGCGGCGAACCGGACGCCCTTGCGCACGGCCAGCAGGCCCACGCCCGGGGGGCCGCCCCACTTGTGGGCGCTGGCCGCCAGCAGCGACCAGCCCGGCTCCACCGGGCCCCAGCCGAGCGACTGCGCGGCGTCGACCAGCAGCGGCACCCCGGCCGCCCGGCAGACCTCGGCCGTCGCGGCGACCGGCTGCACGGTGCCGACCTCGTGGTTGGCGGACTGCAGCGCGGCGAGGGCGGTGTCCGGGCGCAGCGCGGCCGCGTACGCCGCGGGGTCCACGCGGCCCGTGCGGTCCACCGCCACCTCGGTGACGGTGCCGCCCGCCGCGCGCAGCGTGTCGGCCGCGTGGAGGACGGCGGAGTGCTCGACGGCGGAGACGACCAGATGGCGGCCCGTCCGGCGGCGGCCGGCGAGTGCCCCGGCAATCCCGTCGTGCAGCGCGCGTGTCCCCGAAGGGGTGAACGCGAGCTCGTCGGGGCGGCAGCCGACCGCGTCGGCGGTGGCCTCGCGGGCGGCGTCCAGCAGCATCCGGGCCCGGCGGCCCTCCCGGTGGAGGCGGGCGGGGTCGGCCCAGCCGTCGTCGAGGGCGGCCAGCAGCGCCTGGCGGGCGACAGGGTGCAGGGGGGCGGCGGAGGCCGCGTCGAAGTAGGGCACACAGGAACGCTAACCCCCCCTGGCCGGGGGCCGTCCGGCCCGGCCTTCGAGGGCTCCGGCGCGCGTCCGGGCGGGACCTCTCCGAGGTGCGCTGACGGTCCTCCAGATGGCCCCCGGAGCCCGAGATTCCACCGGTTCGGGGAGTGACCCGGCGCGTTGGGCACCCTCCCCGCGCGGCCCCAAATAGCGTCCAGTAGGGTTTGGTCCGCATAAACATCCAAACCCCTGCCCGCAGCGGGCCGGCGACCGACCAGCGAGACGGCCGCAGCCGGCCGCACGGGCGAGACTCTCGGGAAGGCGCTACGTGAGTCCCAACGGCTCCGACCGCTCGTCGCGGCGCCCGGTGCGGCGGAAGCTGCTGCAGGCGCTGGCCGCGGGCGCTGTCCTGGCGACCGCCACCGGTTGCACATCGAAGGACTTCCCCCGCCTCGGCATGCCAACGCCCGTCACGGAAGAGGCGCCGCGGATCCTCTCCTTGTGGCAGGGCTCGTGGGCGGCAGCGCTCGCCACGGGCGTACTGGTGTGGGGCCTGATCCTGTGGAGCGTCATCTTCCACCGGCGCAGCAAGTCCAAGGTGGAGATCCCCACCCAGACCCGGTACAACATGCCCATCGAGGCGCTGTACACCGTGGTCCCCATCATCATCGTCTCGGTGCTCTTCTATTTCACCGCGCGCGATGAGAACAAGCTTCTGACCAACCCGGAGAAGCCGCAGCACGTCATCAACGTGGTGGGCTTCCAGTGGAGCTGGGCGTTCAACTACATGGAGAACGTCGACGGCAACACCGCCACTCCGGCGAAGCCGCTCCGTGAGAACAAGGAGCTCGACGCGATCCCGGACCGGTTCCTCAACAAGGCACCGCAGGGCGCCGAGGGCGTCTACGAGGTCGGCGTCCCCGGTGACCGCAACCCGCAGACCAACAACCCGGGCCCGACCCTGTGGCTGCCCAAGGGTGAGACGGTCCAGTTCGTCCTCACTTCGCGGGACGTCATCCACTCCTTCTGGGTGGTGCCGTTCCTGATGAAGCAGGACGTCATCCCGGGGCACACCAACAGCTTCACCGTGACTCCGAACAAGGAGGGCACGTACCTGGGCAAGTGCGCCGAGCTCTGCGGTCAGGACCACTCGCGGATGCTCTTCAACGTCAAGATCGTCTCTCCTGAGCGGTACCGGGCGCACCTGAAGGAGCTGGCGGCCAAGGGCCAGACCGGTTACCAGCCGGCGGGTATCGCGATGACGGATCACGCGAAGAACGCGGAGACCAAGAACAAGTGAGCATCCTCAACGAACCCCAGGGTGCCGCCGCCGCAACAGCCACGGCAGCACCACCCGTACGCCAGAAGCAGCCCGGCAGTCAGGTGATCAAGTGGCTCACCACCACTGACCACAAGACCATCGGCACGCTGTACCTGGTCACGTCGTTCGCGTTCTTCTGCATCGGCGGCCTGATGGCGCTCCTCATGCGCGCCGAGCTGGCCCGTCCCGGCACGCAGATCATGTCGAACGAGCAGTTCAACCAGGCGTTCACGATGCACGGCACGATCATGCTGCTGATGTTCGCGACGCCGCTGTTCGCCGGATTCGCGAACTGGATCATGCCGCTGCAGATCGGCGCGCCCGACGTGGCGTTCCCGCGGCTGAACATGTTCGCCTACTGGCTCTACCTCTTCGGCTCGCTCATCGCGGTGGCCGGCTTCCTCACCCCGCAGGGTGCGGCCGACTTCGGTTGGTTCGCCTACTCCCCGCTGTCGGACGCGGTCCGCTCGCCGGGTGTCGGCGCCGACATGTGGATCATGGGTCTGGCCTTCTCCGGCTTCGGCACGATCCTCGGTTCGGTCAACTTCATCACCACGATCATCTGCATGCGCGCTCCGGGCATGACGATGTTCCGTATGCCGATCTTCACCTGGAACGTGCTGCTGACCGGTGTGCTGGTCCTGCTGGCCTTCCCGGTGCTGGCCGCGGCGCTGTTCGCGCTGGAGGCGGACCGTAAGTTCGGTGCCCATGTCTTCGACGCGGCCAATGGCGGCGCGTTGCTGTGGCAGCACCTCTTCTGGTTCTTCGGTCACCCCGAGGTGTACATCATCGCCCTGCCGTTCTTCGGCATCATCTCCGAGGTCATTCCGGTGTTCTCCCGGAAGCCGATGTTCGGTTACTGGGGCCTGATCGCGGCGACGATCTCGATCGCGGGTCTGTCGGTGACGGTGTGGGCGCACCACATGTATGTCACCGGTGGTGTGCTGCTGCCGTTCTTCTCCTTCATGACCTTCCTGATCGCGGTCCCGACCGGTGTGAAGTTCTTCAACTGGATCGGCACCATGTGGAAGGGCTCGCTGTCCTTCGAGACCCCGATGCTCTGGGCCGTCGGCTTCCTGATCACCTTCACCTTCGGTGGTCTGACCGGCGTCATCCTGGCCTCGCCGCCGATGGACTTCCACGTCTCCGACTCGTACTTCGTGGTCGCGCACTTCCACTACGTCATCTTCGGCACCGTGGTGTTCGCGATGTTCTCCGGCTTCCACTTCTGGTGGCCGAAGTTCACGGGCAAGATGCTGGACGAGCGTCTGGGCAAGATCACCTTCTGGACGCTGTTCGTGGGCTTCCACGGCACGTTCCTGGTGCAGCACTGGCTGGGTGCCGAGGGCATGCCGCGTCGTTACGCGGACTACCTCGCCGCCGACGGTTTCACCACGCTGAACACCATCTCGACCATCAGCTCGTTCCTGCTGGGCCTGTCGATCCTGCCGTTCTTCTACAACGTCTGGAAGACCGCCAAGTACGGCAAGAAGGTCGAGGTCGACGACCCGTGGGGTTACGGCCGCTCCCTGGAGTGGGCGACGTCCTGCCCGCCGCCCCGCCACAACTTCCTCACGCTGCCGCGCATCCGCAGCGAATCCCCGGCGTTCGACCTCCACCACCCGGAGATCGCGGCGCTGGAGATCGAGGAGAACCTCGCCGCTGACAAGGCCCTCGCGGGTGGCAAGGAGGCCGGCAAGTGAAGATCCAAGGCCGGATGTTCATCTGGCTCTCCGTCTTCATCCTCGCCATGGCGATCGTCTACGGCATGTGGGCGAAGGAGGCGGCCGGTACGACCGCCCTCTTCATGGCCTTCGGCCTGTGCGTCATGGTCGGCTACTACCTGGCGTTCACCGCACGCCGGGTGGACGCCGGTGCTCAGGACGACAAGAACGCGGACGTCGCCGACGACGCCGGTGAGCTGGGCTTCTTCGCCCCGCACAGCTGGCAGCCGCTGTCCCTGGCCGTCGGTGGCGCGCTCGCCTTCATGAGCATCTGCTTCGGCTGGTGGCTGATGTACTTCTCCGCCCCGGTCATCCTGGTCGGCCTCTTCGGCTGGGTGTTCGAGTTCTACCGCGGCGAGAACCAGAACCAGTAGGTTCCCCCGCACCCCGTCCGGGCCCCGCACACCACCGGTGTGCGGGGCCCGGCGCGTTCCCGCCGGGAACTCCACCCGTTCGGAGGCCCACCGGGAGCCGTGGGAGCCGATCGTTCCTACGGTGTGACCATGGGTCACTCACCTCGAAGCCGTATGGTGCCCGCCGGCGCCCTGCTGCTGGTCTCCCTGGTCCTGGGGGCCTCCGCGTGCGGCGGCTCGTCCAACCCGCTGGCCGATCCCCCCTACGACGCGGCCGGGGTACGCGTCGCCGGAGCCCAGGACGGCCGCAAGGCGGACCCGAGCAAGCCCCTGGAGGTCGCGGCCGACGGCGGCGACCGCATCATCGACGTCACCGCCACCGACGCGGCCGGACGCTACGTCAAGGGCGAGCTGTCGGCCGACGGCAGGCACTGGCACAGCACCGGCGCGCTGGCCGCCGGCGCCCACTACACCGTGCGGGTCAGCACGGAGGACGAGGACGGCGCCCAGGGGCGCCGGACGATCGGCTTCGACACCAATCCGGCCGACCGGCTGCTGAGGGTCGCCTTCGGCCCGCAGAACGGCACCTACGGGGTCGGACAGCCCATCACCGCCGAGCTCAGCGAGCCGGTCCAGGACCCGGCCGCGCGCGCCATCGTCGAACGCACCCTCAAGGTCGAGTCCGAGCCCCGCGTCCAGGGCGCCTGGCACTGGGTCGACAACCGCACCCTGCACTACCGCCCGCCCGACTACTGGCCCGCGCACGCCACCATCGACGTACGCGCCGGACTCGACGGCATCAAGGTCGGCGGCGGCCTCTACGGCGGCCCCTCCAAGCCGGTCCGCCTGACCACCGGCGACCGCGTGGAGGCCGTCACCGACGCCGCGGGCCACTACATGACCTTCACCCGCAACGGGGAGACCCTGCGCACCATCCCGGTGACCACCGGAAAGCCCGGCTACGCCACCCGCAACGGGGTCAAGGTGATCCTGGGCCGGGAATCCTTCGTACGGATGCGCGGCACCAGCATCGGCATCGCCGAGGGCAGCGAGGACTCCTACGACCTGCCGGTCTACTGGGCCACCCGGGTGACGTGGAGCGGCGAATACGTCCACGCCGCCCCCTGGTCCGAGGGGTCCCAGGGCATGGACAACGTCAGCCACGGGTGCACGGGCATGAGCACCGCCAACGCCAAATGGTTCTTCGACAACGTCCGGGTGGGTGACATCGTCAAGGTCGTCGGCAGCGCCGGCGCCACCATGACGCCGTTCGACAACGGCTTCGGCGACTGGAACATGCCCTGGAAGCAATGGCGCGAGGGCAGCGCCCTGGTGGCCGGCAAGCGGGAGGGCACGAGCCCGGCCGACGTGGCCCGGCTGCGCCCCCGGCTCTGACGCTCCCGGCGGGTCCCCGGCGGCCCGCCGGTCCGTCAGGCGTCCGCGCCAAGCCGCTCGCGCAGCAGCCCGGCCAGCGCCTCGGAGAAGGCCACCGGGTCCAGCGGATGGGTGACGGCCGCGTCCGCCCGGCTCCAGGTGGCCAGCCAGGCGTCCTGCGGACGGCCGATGAGCAACAGCACCGGCGGGCAGCGGAACACCTCGTCCTTCAGCTGCCGGCACACCCCCATGCCGCCCGCGGGCGCCGTCTCGCCGTCCAGGACGCACACGTCCACCGGGTGCTCCTCCAGGGCCCGCAGAACGGCGGGCAGCGTCGCGCACTCCACGTACCGCACTTCCGGTACGTCAGGGGCCGGGCGGCGTCCGGCGGCCAGCCGCACCTGCTCCCGCGTGGTCGCGTCGTCGCTGTAGACCAGTACCGTGGCGGTCGGCTGCATCGTTCCTCCATGCTCGTGGGCAGGTGGGCCGTCGTGCGCGGATGCTACTCCGCGAGCATGGTCCACGAGGAGGGTCCGACGGGCCCGGGGAGGCGGCGGAGGGCGCCCTTCCCCCCTTCGGGGGACCGCCCCACTGGGCCGTACGAGCTGGGCATACCGTCTTGACACACCGAACGGCACCCCCCGGAGTGAGCGCGAGATAAGCGACCGACATAATGTCGGTCGTGGCGACAGCAACAGCAACAGATACCGGGCACGCACACCCGTCGGTCAATCGACCGAACCTCACCAGCGTCGGAACCATCATCTGGCTGAGTTCCGAGCTGATGTTCTTCGCGGCCCTCTTCGCGATGTACTTCACCCTGCGATCGGTGACCGGTGCCGAGCACTGGAAGGAAATGGCGTCCGCGCTGAACCTTCCGTTCTCGGCCACCAACACCACGATCCTGGTGCTCTCCTCGCTCACCTGCCAGCTCGGCGTCTTCGCCGCCGAGCGCGGTGACGTGAAGAAGCTGCGCATGTGGTTCGTGATCACCTTCGTGATGGGTGCCATCTTCATCGGCGGCCAGGTCTTCGAATACACCGATCTGGTCAAGGAGGAGGGTCTCTCCCTCTCCTCCGACCCGTACGGTTCGGTGTTCTACCTGACGACCGGCTTCCACGGCCTGCACGTGACGGGCGGTCTCATCGCCTTCCTGCTGGTCCTGGGCAGGACGTACGCGGCCAAGAGGTTCACCCACCACCAGGCCACAGCGGCCATCGTCGTGTCCTACTACTGGCACTTCGTCGACGTGGTGTGGATCGGCCTCTTCGCCACGATCTACTTGATCAAGTAATCGGTCCCGTCCCGCACCGGACCAATCAGTCCAGATCGACGCAGAAGATCCTGACACCGGGGTAATCCGTGAAAAAGCTCTCCGCACGACGACGCCATCCGCTGGCGGCGGTCGTCGTCCTACTCTTCGCGCTGGCGGTCACCGGGGGGCTGTACGCCGCGTTCGCGCCGGCCGAGTCGGCCAAGGCCGACGACACCGCCCAGTCCCTCGCCATCGAGGAGGGCAAGAAGCTGTACTCCGTGGGCTGCGCAAGCTGCCACGGAACCGGCGGTCAGGGCACCACCGACGGCCCGAGCCTGGTCGGCGTGGGCGCCGCGGCGGTCGACTTCCAGGTCGCCACCGGCCGTATGCCGCTGCAGCAGCAGGGCGCCCAGGCGCCCCGCAAGAAGGCCATCTACTCGCAGGCCGAGATCGACCAGCTCGCCGCGTACATCGCTTCCCTGGGCGCGGGCCCCGCGGCCCCGACCAAGAACCAGTACAGCCCCGAGGGCGCCGACATCGCCAAGGGCGGGGAGCTCTTCCGTACGAACTGCGCCCAGTGCCACAACTTCGTCGGCAAGGGTGGCGCGCTCTCGAACGGCAAGTACGCCCCGTCGCTCGAGGGCGTCGACCCGAAGCACATCTACGAGGCCATGCAGACGGGCCCGCAGAACATGCCTTCCTTCCCCGACACCACGATGTCGGAGAAGAACAAGAAGGACATCATCGCGTACCTCGACACGGTCAACAGCGACAAGACCAAGAGCCCGGGCGGCCTCGAGCTGGGCGGGCTGGGCCCGGTCAGTGAGGGTCTGTTCGCGTGGATCTTCGGTCTGGGCGCGCTGGTCGCCGTCGCCATCTGGGTCGCCGCCCACACCGCCAAGGCCAAGAAGTCATGAGTAGCCAAGACATTCCAGAAGAGACCCTGCCGAGCACGCAGGGCGACGCGCACAAGGGTGTTGCAGCGACCTCCGGCGACCCGTTCGCCGACCCGGGGATCCCGCCGCACGAGCCCCGTATCCAGGACATCGACGAGCAGGCCGCCAAGCGCTCCGAGCGCGTGGTCGCGTTCCTGTTCCTGCTGTCCATGCTGGCCACGGTGGGCTTCATCGCCTCGTACGTGACCCTGCCGGTCGACAAGAGCATCTACGTCTTCCCGATCGGTCACATCAGCGCTCTGAACTTCTCGCTGGGGCTCACCCTCGGCGTGGCGCTGTTCTGCATCGGCGCGGGCGCGGTCCACTGGGCCCGCACCCTGATGTCCGACGTCGAGCACGCGGACGAGCGTCACCCGATCGAGGCCTCGCCCGAGGTCAAGGCCAAGGTCATGGCCGACTTCGCCGCCGGTGCGGAGGAGTCGACGTTCGGCCGCCGCAAGCTGCTGCGCAACACCATGTTCGGCGCGCTGGCCCTGGTGCCGCTCTCCGGCGTGGTCCTGCTGCGCGACCTCGGTCCGCTGCCGGGCACCAAGCTCCGCAAGACCGCCTGGTCCGAGGGCAAGATGCTCATCAACCAGAACACGATGCAGCCGCTGCGTCCCGAGGACATCGCGGTCGGCTCCCTCACCTTCGCCATGCCCGAGGGCATGAAGGAGGAGGACCACGACTTCCAGCAGGAGATCGCCAAGGCGGCCCTGATGATCATCCGGCTGCAGCCGGAGAACATCAAGGACAAGCGCGAGCTCGACTGGTCGGCGGACGGCATCGTCGCGTTCTCCAAGATCTGCACGCACGTCGGCTGCCCGATCAGCCTCTACGAGCAGCAGACCCACCACGTGCTGTGCCCGTGCCACCAGTCGACCTTCGACCTCTCCGACGGCGGTCGAGTCATCTTCGGCCCGGCCGGTCATGCCCTTCCGCAGCTGCGGATCAAGGTCAATGACAAGGGCTACCTCGAGGCCATGGGCGACTTCGCCGAGCCCGTCGGTCCTGCCTTCTGGGAGCGCGGATGAGCAACAACGACAATCGCCGCAAGGCGCCCGCGGGTGAGCGGGTCGCCGACTGGGCCGACGGCCGGCTGGGCATCTACAGCCTGGCCAAGGTCAACATGCGGAAGATCTTCCCGGACCACTGGTCCTTCATGCTGGGCGAGGTCTGCCTCTACAGCTTCGTGATCATCATCCTCACGGGTGTGTATCTGACGCTGTTCTTCCACCCCAGCATGAACGAGGTCGTCTACCACGGCTCGTACGTGCCCATGCAGGGCATGCACATGTCCGAGGCGTTCAAGTCGACCGTGGACATCAGCTTCGACGTCCGTGGCGGTCTGCTCATCCGGCAGATCCACCACTGGGCGGCGCTGATCTTCCTCGCCGGCATGTTCGTGCACATGATGCGCGTCTTCTTCACGGGCGCGTTCCGCAAGCCGCGTGAGATCAACTGGCTGTTCGGCTTCCTGCTGTTCGTCCTCGGCATGTTCACCGGCTTCACCGGTTACTCGCTGCCGGACGACCTGCTCTCGGGCACCGGTGTCCGCTTCATGGAGGGCGCGATCCTGTCGTTCCCCATCGTGGGCACGTACATCTCGATGTTCCTCTTCGGCGGCGAGTTCCCCGGCTCGGACTTCGTGCCGCGGTTCTTCTCGATCCACGTCCTGCTGCTGCCGGGCATCATGCTCGGCCTGCTGGTGGCGCACCTGATCCTGGTCTTCTACCACAAGCACACGCAGTTCCCCGGCCCCGGCCGGACGAACAAGAACGTGGTCGGCATGCCGCTGCTGCCGGTCTACATGGCCAAGGCCGGAGGCTTCTTCTTCCTGGTCTTCGGTGTGATCGCGGCCATCGCGGCCATCGCGACGATCAACCCGATCTGGGCCATCGGCCCGTACCGTCCGGACCAGGTGTCCACCGGTGCGCAGCCCGACTGGTACATGGGCTTCGCCGAAGGCCTCATCCGAGTGATGCCGGGCTGGGAGATCAACGTCGCGGGCCACACGTTCGTCCTGGGCGTGTTCATCCCGATGATGATCTTCCCGCTGGTCCTCGCGGCCATCGCGGTCTACCCGTTCATCGAGTCCTGGGTCACCGGCGACAAGCAGGAGCACCACCTGCTGGACCGCCCGCGCAACGCCCCGACGCGCACCGCGTTCGGCGTCGCCTGGCTGACCGCCTACATGGTGATGATGGTCGGTGGTGGAAACGACCTGTGGGCCACCCACTTCCACCTGTCGATCAACGCCATCACCTGGTTCGTCCGGATCGGCTTCTTCGTCGGCCCGGTGCTCGCCTTCATCGCCACGCGCCGGATCTGCATGGGCCTCCAGCGCCGCGACAAGGACAAGGTGCTGCACGGACGCGAGTCCGGCATCATCAAGCGCCTGCCGCACGGTGAGTTCGTCGAGGTCCACGAGCCGCTCTCGCAGGAGCAGCTGCACACGCTCACCGCGCACGAGCAGCCGCGCCCGCTGGAGCTGGAGCCCGAGGTGGACGAGAACGGCGTCGCCCGCAAGGTGACGGCGTCCCAGAAGCTCCGCGTGAAGCTCTCCCAGGGCTTCTACGGCGAGGGGAAGCAGATCCCCAAGGCCACCGCGGAGGAGTACCAGGAGATCACCAGCGGCCACGGCCACCACTGATCCCCGCCCGCTGATCACTGATCGCCACGGCAAGAGCCCCGTCCTCTCCCGGACGGGGCTCTTCGCCGTCCCGGGACCTGGATAGGCTTGACCGGAACAAGCAGTGGGCCCGGCACAGCGGGTCCACCGGCGACCGACCACCAGGAGTGTGGACCATGAACGTTGCGACCCCGGCAGGCGGCGAGCGCTCGGTGGCCACGTCCTGGCCGGGCGTCCTGGAGGCCCTGCTGAACCGGGTGGACCTGACCGCCGACGAGACCGCCTGGGCCATGGACCGCATCATGCGCGGCGAGGCCACCGACGCCCAGATCGCCGGGTTCGCGGTGGCGCTGCGCGCCAAGGGCGAGACGGTCGCCGAGATCGCCGGCCTGGTCCGCACGATGTACGCGCACGCCAACCTCATCGAGGTGCCGGGCCCCAGCGTGGACATCGTGGGCACCGGCGGCGACAACGCCCGGACCGTCAACATCTCCACCATGTCCTCGATCGTGGTGGCCGGCACCGGCGCGAAGGTGGTCAAGCACGGCAACCGCGCCGCCTCGTCCGCCAGCGGCGCCTCCGACGTGCTGGAGAAGCTGGGGGTCAATCTGGACCTCACCCCGAAGCGGGTGGTGGAGGTGGCCGAGGAGGCCGGCATCACCTTCTGCTTCGCCGTGAAGTTCCACCCGGCGCTGCGCCATGTCGCCCCAGCCCGCCGGGAGCTGGGCATCCGCACCACGTTCAACGTCCTGGGCCCGCTGACCAACCCGGCGCGGGTACGGGCGCAGGCCACGGGCGTCGCGGACGCGCGGATGGCGCCGATCCTGGCCGGGGTGCTCGCCGAGCGCGGCTCGTCCGCGCTGGTCTTCCGCGGCGACGACGGCCTGGACGAGCTGACCACCACCGCCACGTCGAGGGTGTGGGTCGTGCGCGACGGCGCCGTGCGCGAGGAGGCCTTCGACCCCCGGGAGGTGGGGATCGACCTGGTGCCGGTGGAGGCCCTGCGGGGCGCCGACGCCTCGTACAACGCCGATGTCGCCCGGCGGCTGCTCGCGGGGGAGACCGGGCCGGTGCGCGACGCGGTGCTGCTCAACTCGGCGGCCGCGCTGGTCGCGCTGTCGCCGGCGGACGCCCCGCTGGCGGAGCAGATCCGCGCGCAGCTGGCGCGGGCGGCCGAGTCGATCGACTCCGGCGCGGCCCGGCGGGTGCTCGAGCGCTGGGTCTCGGCCAGCAACGCCTGAGCGACTCCGGGGGATGTGACGGGGGCGCGGTCCGCGATGCGGACCGCGCCCTTGCGCGTGGAAGATCGTGTGGCATGATGCTGGGCAGGTCACGAGTGACAGCGCTTCGGCCCCGGCCTGCTGTCCGGCAACCCTCCTTCCGTGGCGGGGTGCCCCGGGTGATGACCGGGCCGCAGGCAGTGAGGTCTGCGGCAAGCGCGGATCCCTCGCCAGGGATCCTGGTTGCCGAGGGAGTTCCTTCCATGACGCAGCGAATGCGATAGGGCCGCAGCGGCCCCTTCTCCGGTACGTCCGTGCCGCCCCCGTCCGCCGGTGGGCGCGCGCGTCTCCTCCTCCTCTCATCCCCGCCGGGAGAATTCGCCATGTCAGCATGCCCTGCCGCCGTCCTGCCCGCCACCGCCGAACCGCTGCCCGTGCTGGGCCGGGACGTCCGGGTCCCGCTCGTCACCGGCGGCGACGTGCCGTACGCCGCCCTCGACTACGCCGCCAGCGCCCCGGCGTTGCAGCGGGTCTGGGACGACGTCGCCGCCTACGCGCCCTACTACGGCAGCGTCCACCGGGGCGCCGGGTACCTCTCGCAGCTGTCCACCGACCTCTTCGAGAACAGCCGGGCCGCGGTGGCCGGCTTCCTGGGCTGCCGGCCGGACGACCAGGTGCTGTTCACCCGGTCCACCACCGACTCGCTCAACCTGCTGGCGGCCGTGCTGCCCGCCGGCTGCCGGGTGTTCGTCTTCGAGACCGAGCACCACGCGGCCCTGCTGCCCTGGACGCGCCGCCCGGAGGTGGCCGTGACCGTCCTGGGCGCCCCGCGCTCGCCCGGCGAGGCGGTCGAGGCGCTGGAGCGGGCGCTCGCCGACCGTGAGCCGTACGGCCCGGCGCTGGTCTGTGTGACGGGTGCCTCCAATGTGACCGGTGAGCTGTGGCCGGTCCGGGAGCTGGCGGCGGCCGCGCACGCGCACGGCGCGCGGATCGTGCTGGACGCGGCGCAGCTGGCTCCCCATCACCCGGTGGACGTGGCCGCGCTGGACGTCGACTGGGTCGCCTTCTCCGGGCACAAGCTCTACGCGCCGTTCGGCTCCGGGGTGCTGGCCGGCCGCGCGGACTGGCTGCGGGACGCCGAGCCGTACCTGGCGGGCGGCGGCGCCAGCCGTTCCGTGGTGCGCGGGACGGACGGCGCGGTGGCGGTCGAGTGGCACGGGACCGAGGCCCGGCACGAGGCCGGGTCGCCCAACGTCATCGGCGCCTACGCCATCGCCTCCGCCTGCCGGGCGCTCCAGGAGGCGGGCTTCGAGCGGCTGGTGGAGCGCGAGCGGGAGCTCCTCGCCCGGGTGCGCGCGGGGCTGGCCGCGGTGCCCGGGGTACGGGTGCTGTCGCTGTTCGGCGACGACGCCCCGCGGGTGGGCGTGCTCTCCTTCGTCGTGGAGGGCTGGAACAGCTCGCACTTCGCGGCGGCCCTGTCCGCCGAGTACGGCATCGGGGTGCGCGACGGCCTTTTCTGCGCCCATCCGCTGGTCCGGACGCTGCTGGGCGGCGAGCGGGACGAGCCCGGCGCCTGCGGGGAGGCGGACGGGGACCGGCCGCTCAACGCGATCCGCGTGAGCTTCGGGGCCGGGACGCCCGACGAGCACGTCGAGCGGTTCACCGGGGCCGTGCGGGAGCTGGTGGCGCACGGGGCGCGCTGGCTCTACCGCACGGAGGGCGGCCGCTGCGTCCCGGACGCCCGTACGGAGGCGGCGGCCTGACGCTCCGTCAGCTGTCGAGGCCGATCGCGAAGGCGGCCTCCAGGTCGTGCTGGGAGTAGGTGCGGAAGGCGATGTGGGTCTCCGTCGAGGCCACGCCGGGGATCTTGCTGATCCGGCCCGGGATGACGTCCGCGAGGTCGTCGTGCCGGGCCACCCGCACCATGGCGATCAGATTGTGGGCGCCGGTGACGGAGTAGACCTCGCTGACGCCCTCCAGCGAGGCGATCTTCTCGGCGACCTCGGGGATGCGGTCCACGTCGGTCCTGATGAGCACGATCGAGGTGATCACGTCGGTTCTTCTCCTGTTCCGGCCGGGGGTCCGGGGGGTGTCCCCCGGGAAGACACAGTAGTCGCACGCGTCCGGCAGACCCAGGCGTAGCCGAACCCCAGGCAGAAGCCCAGGACGTGGGCCAGATGGGCGACCCCGGGCGACCCGGCGTCGGTGCCCGTCGCCAGCCACTGCAACCCGAACCAGAACAACAGGACGGCCCAGGCCGGAAAGCGCAGCGGCACGAAGAAGAGGAACGGGAAGAGGCTGGTGACCCGGGCTCTGGGGAAGAGATGGAGGAACGCGCCCAGGACCCCGGAGACGGCGCCGGACGCCCCCACGAGGGTGCGCCCGGAGCCGGCGTGCACGGCCGCGTAGCCGAACAGGGCCAGGGCGCCGGTCAGCAGGTAGCACAGCGCGAAGTCGGTGCGGCCCATGCGGGCCTCGGTCATGGCGCCGAAGACGAAGAGGAAGAGCATGTTGCCCAGCAGATGCAGCCAGTTGCCGTGCACGAACAGCGCGGTCAGCAGTGTGCACAGAGCCGAGGGCGAGCCCTGCCACAGCTGGTTCGGGACCACACCCCAGCGTTCGAAATAGGCCGTCTGGGCGGACAGCAGTCCCGGCCCGGTGCCATGGGCCGGATTCAGGCCGGACGCCGGCCCGGCGAGGAAGACCAGGCCGCACCCGGCCAGAAGCGTCCAGGTCACCCAGGGGGCGCCCGGCCGGCGCAGGGCTCCAGCCAATCTGATCATGGCGAGATCATGTCGTACCGGGCGCAACCGGCACAGAGTGCCTCGCCGGTCCGTCCCCCGCCCCCCGGGGCCCGGCGGTCGGCGACCGGCAGGCCGTAGGGTGGACCGGGCGTGGGTATCCGAAGAACGGGAGCGATGAAGCGGTGGTGGAGCACACGGACGGCGTGGAGGCGGCCGGTGACGCCGGCGGGGCCGACGACGGCGTCAGCGAGGTGCTCGACCGGCCCCTGCCCGAGGGGATCAGGCGGCGCGTCATCGGCCTGGTCGCCGAGGCCTTCGGCGGGCTGACCGTCGCGGAACTCCCCGCCCAGCTCAGGCAGTACGCCCGCTTCACCCCCACCCGGCGGGCCAAGTTCGCCGGGAACGCCATGGCCGCCGCCGTCGAGAGCGACCCCGCCTTCCGGCAGCGGATCTCCGCCCGGCTGCGCGAGAGCGGCTCGGAGCTGGCCGAGGCGCTCGACGCCGGCTCGCCGCCCGCCGCGGCCGACCCGGAGGACGTGGCCGCCATGGCCTTCGTGCTGCGCCCCGCCGGCTGGGTCAAGCTGGTCACCGCCGCCGGCGAGGAGGCCCAGCGGGCCACCGCCGAACGGGCGGGCGAGGAGGCCCAGCGCGAACTGCGCCGGCTGCGCGAGACGCTGGCCCAGGCCCGGGACGAGGCCCGCACGGAGACCGAGCGCGTCCGCGCCGAACTCGAGGCCTCCCGCAAGGAGGCCGAATCGCTTCAGCGCAAGCTGCGCAGCGCGATCAGCGACGTCCGCCGCGGCGAGGCGGCGCTGCGCGGGGCGCGGGCCGAGCTGGAGTCCGCGCGCGCGGAGGCCACCGCCGAGAAGGCCGCGGCCGCCGGCGAGCTGCGCCGCGTCAAGGCCCGCCTCGCGGAGGCCGAGGCCGCGCTGGAGGCCGGCCGCCGGGCCGTGCGCGAGGGGCGCAGCGTCGAGGACATGCGGCTGCGGCTGCTGCTCGACACGGTGCTGGACGCCGCCCAGGGCCTGCGCCGCGAACTGGCGCTGCCGCCCGCCACCATCCACCCGGCCGACACCGTCGACGCGGTGCAGCCGGGCACCATGACACCCCGGGACATCGCCACCCGCGCCCTGTCGGAGACCGATCCGGCGCTGCTCGACCAGCTGCTGGCGCTGCCTCAGGCGCATCTGGTCGTCGACGGCTACAACGTCACCAAGACCGGCTACCCCACGATGCCGCTCGACAAGCAGCGGCTGCGCCTGCTCGGCGGCCTGGCGATGCTGGCCGCCCAGACCGGCGCCGAGGTCACCTGCGTCTTCGACGGCGCCGAGCTCGCGGCGCCGGTGCTGCTCGCCCCGCCGCGCGGGGTGCGGGTGCTCTTCAGCAAGCCCGGGGTGACCGCCGATGAGCTGATCCGCCAGCTGGTGCGGGCCGAGCCGCCGGGCCGCCCGGTCGTGGTGGTCTCCACCGACCGCGAGGTCGCGGACGGCGTCGCCAAGGTGGGGGCCCGGCCCGTGGCGTCGGCCCTGCTGCTGAAACGCCTCGCCCGCACCTGAGCCCCGGACGGGTCACGTCACACCGCCCGTACGGGTGAATCACGCCGCCGGCCGCTGACCGTGCGCCCCGCCGGTGACCTGCGCCTTGGGCAGGGTGCCGGATTTGCCCGGGGGTGGCTCTTTGAACGGAAGGTGAGCACGCCGCTACTGTCTGCCGCGCGGTGCCCGCCCGTCGTCCGCCCGCCACCGGGCGGCAGGGTCCGCACACAGTGGAAGGGAGTGCGGCACCCCGTGGCGTTCCACCGCCGTCCCGCGCAGTCCGGTCTCACCCAGAGCGTCCGGGTCACCGTCCTGTCGGCCGCCGTCGCCACCGCGGCGGCGGCCCTCTCGGCGGCCCCGGCCACCGCCCGGCCCGGGGGTGACGCCGAGACGGCGGAGGGCCGGGGAACGGTGAAGGCGCGGCTCGACCGGCTCTACGAACAGGCCGAGCGGGCCACCGAGAAGTACAACGCCGCCGGGGAACGCGCCCACGCCCTGCGCGAGCGGGTGGAACGGGCCGCCGGCCGGGTCGCGCGCGGCCAGGAGAAGGTCAACCGGATGCGCACCGACCTCGGCATGATCGCCACCGCCCAGTACCGCAGCGGCGCCGTCGACCCCGCGCTCGGCCTGCTGCTCTCCTCCGACCCCGACGGCTACCTCGACAAGGCCGCCACGCTCGACCGCATTACTGGCCGGCAGGCCGAGAAGCTGCGGGCCCTGATGGCCGCCCAGCGCGCCCTGCGCCAGGAGCGGCAGGAGGCCACCCGTACCCTCGCCGAACTGGAGGAGAGCCGCCGGGCCGTCGAACGGCACAAGCACGCCGTGGAGGCACGGCTGGGCGCCGCGCGCCGGCTGCTCAACTCCCTGCCCGAGGCCGACCGGGTGGAGTACGCCCGTTCCTCCCGCGCCGCCGATCGCCCGGCCGGCGCCGCCCACGTACCGGCCGCGCCGGGCCCGCAGGCCCTGGCCGCCGGTTCCGGCCGGGGCTGGGCCGCCGTCATGGCGGTGCGTCAGGCGGTCGGCTCCCCGTATGCCTGGGGCGCGACGGGCCCCGGCGCCTTCGACTGCTCGGGGCTGATGCAGTGGGCCTACGGGCGGGCCGGGGTCGGGCTCCCGCGCACCTCGCAGGCCCAGCGCAACGCCGGGCGCCGGGTCCCGCTGTCCGAGGCCCGCCCCGGCGACCTGGTCATCTACCGGGACGACGCCAGCCACGTGGGCATGTACGTGGGCAACGGACAGGTCGTCCACGCCCCCTACCCCGGGGCGCGGGTGCGCTACGACCCGGCCGACATGATGCCGATCTCCTCCGTCACCCGGCCTTAGGGCCTGCCCGGCGCGCCCCGGCCCGTACGATGCGGGCGTGACGGGCAGGCGGCGCGGGAGGCGGCGGGCGGCGCGCCGCCTGGTGGCGGTGGCGCTCGCCCTGCACGTCCTCGCCGGGTGCGGCGCCGGCGTGCCGGAGCGGGCGGACGGCGGCGACCGGTCGGTCCAGCGGCTGCTGGACCGCTGGGGCCGGGCCGTGCGCGAGCGCGACGAGCACGCCTTCCTGGCCGCCGTCGACCCCACCGCCACCGCCTACCGCGACCAGCGGCGGCAGGCCCTCACCAACCTCGGTGCCGTCCCGCTCGCCTCCTGGGAGTACCGCCTCGTCCGCACCGAGGCCCGGGGCACCGGTCGGCTCGTCGCCGAGACGGAGCTGCGCTACCGCCTCGCCGGCTACGACACCGCGCCCGTGACCGCCCCGCTCCGGCTGAACCTCGTGCGCCGGGACGGCCGCTGGTACGTGGCCGGGCAGGAGGCCCGTCCCGGCGGCGGGCAGCTGTGGGAGCAGGGCGCGGTCACGGCGGTGCGCGGCCGGCGCAGCCTGGTGCTCGCCGTCGGCCAGGACCAGGAGCGGATGCGGGCGCTCGCCGACCTCGCGGACCGGGCGGTGCCGGCCGTGGACGCCGCGTGGCGCGGCACCTGGGCGCGGCGCGTCGTCGTCGAGATGCCGGCGTCGCTGAGCCGGATGGCGGACCTGCTGGGGGCGCCCGCCTCCCAGTACCGGGGCATCGCCGCCGTGACCACCGGCGAGGCCGGCGGCGCGGGCGCGGCCCCCGCCGACCGCGTCGTCGTCAACCCCGAGGCGTACGGGGTGCTGGGCGCGTCCGGCCGCCGGGTGGTGCTCACCCACGAGACCGCGCACGTCGCCACCCGCGCCGCGACCTCCCCGGCCACCCCGCTGTGGCTCTCCGAGGGCTTCGCCGACTGGGCCGCCTACCGGGGCACGGGCCGTACGGCCCGCCAGGCCGCGCCCGAACTGGCGACCGCCGTCGCGGCGGGCCGGGGCCCGCAGCGGCTGCCGGAGGACGCCGACTTCGGCTTCGCCGGGGAGGCCGGCCGGCTGGCCCGGGCGTACGAGGAGGGGTGGCTGGCCTGCCGCATGATCGCGGAGCGCTGGGGGGAGGAGAAGCTCGTCGCGTTCTACCGGGCGGTGGGGGAGCGGCGGCAGCGCGCGGGGGCCGTGGAGGGGGCCATGGAGTCCGTCCTGGGAGTGGACCCGGAGGCCTTCACGGAACGGTGGCGGTCGTACGTGGCGAAGGCCTTCTGACCTCGCCCCGCCTCACCCCGGCACCAGGGCCGAGTGGCGCTCGGCCGGCGGCTCCGGCTCCTCCTCGGCCGTCCGGCCCTCCGTCACCGTCTCCCGCCACAGCCGCCGGCAGGAGATCACCGTCGCCGCCACCAGCAGCGCGTTCCGCAGCGTCAGCGTCGCGACGCCCAGCTTGTCGCTGGCGACCACGTGCGAGAACCAGATGGGGAACTCCAGCTGCGTCAGGGGCGCCGCGATCAGCACGAGCAGCACCGGCAGCCACTGGCGCGGCGTCCGCATCGTCACGCACACCGCCGCCAGGCCGATCAGCCAGACCATGTACTGCGGGCTGATCACCCGGCTGGTCGTGGTGAACAGCAGCACCGACGCGAACGCGGCGTCGTACGGCGTCGTCGCGGTGAAGCGCCGGGCCCGCATCCGCCACAGCACCAGCCAGCCGAAGGCCAGCACGCTCAGCCCCAGCGCCAGCGCGCTGACCGCGTGGACGTGCCGGCCGAGGAACTCCACCGAGCCGTAGTTCAGCCGCGCCTTGCCGTGCCAGCCGGCGTGCCGGGCCAGGTGGAAGACCAGCGAGCCCAGGGACTCCACCTCGGTGCCCCGGTCGCGCTGGAAGGTGAGGAAGGCCAGCGCCCCCGGCATCGCCGCCGTGAAGAACATCGCCAGGCCGCCCGCCGTCACCAGCGCCGCGGTCCACACCGACCGGGTGCGGGGACCGCGCGGCGTGCCCATCAGCAGCAGCACGGGCCAGACCTTGAGCAGCGCCCCGAAGCCCATCAGGGCCCCCGACAGCCGGGCCCGCCGGCCCGCGGCCAGCAGGGCCGCCACCGCCACCGCCGTGACCATCACGTCGTAGCGGGCGTAGACGATCGGGCCGAGCAGCGGGACGCCCACCACCCAGATCCACACCCCCAGCGGGCCCCGCCGGCCGCCGCGCACGGCGTACAGCAGCATGCCCATGACCGCGGCGTCGGCCAGCAGGCACAGGGCGAAGAACGCCGGGGCGTAGTCCAGGAACGGCAGCAGCCCGGGCGCGAGCACGGCCAGCGCGGCGGCCGGCGGGTACTGCCAGGTCACGTCGTCGTAGGGGAAGATCCCGGTGCGCAGGACGCCGTACCAGCCCTGGTAGATCACCTCGATGTCGACGGAGACGTCCGAGCCGGGCATGTCCCACACCCGGAACACGCACATCATCAGAACGGCCCGGGTGGCGGCCCACACCACGATCGAGAGCCGCAGACCAGTGCCCGCCACCATCGTTCACCTCGTCCCTCGGGTCGGCCCGGCCACCACGTGCCGTACACGGTCGGTCGCTGAAAGGAATGATGCCGGTCCCGGGGCCCCGCGGGCGACGGACGTGGCGGGAAGCGGCGCGGTTGACGCCCGATCGCACCCGGTACTGTCGGCGGCGATGCACAAGACCCTCATCGTCACCAATGACTTCCCCCCGCGCCCCGGCGGCATCCAGGCGTTCCTCCACAACATGGCGCTGCGCCTGGACCCGGCGAGCATCGTCGTCTACGCCTCCACCTGGAAGCACGGCCGCGAGGGCGTGGAGGCGACGGCCCGCTTCGACGCCGAGCAGCCGTTCCCGGTGGTCCGCGACCGTACGACCATGCTGCTGCCGACGCCGCGGGTGACCCGGCGCGCCACCTCGCTGCTGCGCGAGCACGGCTGCACCTCGGTGTGGTTCGGCGCCGCCGCCCCCCTGGGGCTGATGGCGCCCGCGCTGCGCCGGGCCGGCGCCCGCCGGCTGGTCGCCACCACCCACGGGCACGAGGCGGGCTGGGCGCAGCTGCCCGCCTCCCGGCAGCTGCTGCGGCGGATCGGCGAGGGCACCGACACGATCACCTATCTGGGGGAGTACACCCGCTCGCGCATCGCCTCGGCGCTGACCGCCGAGGCGGCGGCGCGCATGGTGCAACTGCCGCCCGGCGTGGACGAGAAGACCTTCCACCCCGGCTCCGGCGGCGACGAGGTCCGCGCCCGGCTCGGTCTCACCGACCGCCCGGTCGTCGTCTGCGTCTCCCGGCTGGTGCCGCGCAAGGGCCAGGACACCCTCATCCGGGCCATGCCGCGCGTCCTCGCGGCCGAGCCGGACGCCGTGCTGCTCGTGGTGGGCGGCGGACCCTACGAGAAGGACCTGCGCCGCCTCGCCACCGCCACGGGGGTGGCGCACGCGGTCCGTTTCACCGGCGCGGTGCCGTGGGAGGAGCTGCCCGCGCACTACGGCGCCGGCGACGTCTTCGCCATGCCCTGCCGTACGCGCCGGGGCGGGCTGGACGTCGAGGGGCTCGGCATCGTCTACCTGGAGGCCTCGGCGACCGGGCTGCCCGTGGTCGCCGGCGACTCCGGGGGAGCGCCCGACGCCGTCCTCGACGGCGAGACGGGCTACGTGGTGCGCGGCGGCTCACCCGAGGACGCGGCCGATCGCATCGTCACGCTGCTGGGCGACGCCGAACTGCGCCGCCGCATGGGCGAGCGGGGCCGCGAGTGGGTCGAGGAGCGCTGGCGCTGGGACCTGCTGGCGGAGCGTCTGAAGGCGTTGCTGTAGGGCCGGGGGCCGGGGCGGCGCCCCGGCTACCCGTGGTAGATCGCCTCGATCTCGCCGGCGAAGTCCTTCGCCACGACGTTCCGCTTCAGCTTCAGCGACGGCGTCACATGGCCGGAGGCCTCCGTGAACTGCGCGGGCAGGACGCGGAACTTGCGCACCGACTCGGCCTTGGAGACCGCCGCGTTGCCGTCGTCGACGGCCTTCTGCACGTCCGCCAGCAGCTCCGGGTCGTCCGCCAGCTCGGCGGCCGTGAGCCCGGCGGGCTTGCCGTGCTGCTCCAGCCAGCGCGGCAGGAAGTCCTCGTCGAGGGTGATCAGCGCGCCCACGAACGGCCGTCCGTCGCCCACGACCATGCACTCGGCGACCAGCGCGTGGGCCCGGATGCGGTCCTCGATCACGGCGGGGGCGACGTTCTTGCCGCCGGCCGTGACGATGATCTCCTTCTTGCGACCGGTGATGCTGAGGTAGCCGTCCTCGTCGAGGGTGCCCAGGTCGCCGGTGTGGAACCAGCCGTCCGACATCGCCTCGGCGGTGGCCGCCTCGTTGTTCCAGTAGCCGGAGAAGAGGTGCTCGCCGTGCAGCAGCACCTCGCCGTCGTCGGCGATGCGCACCACCGAGCCCGGCAGCGGCTGGCCCACCGTGCCGATCTTCTGCTTGTCCCAGGGGTTGAAGGCGGTCGCGGCGCACGACTCGGTGAGCCCGTAGCCCTCCAGGACGGTGAAGCCGATGCCCCGGTAGAAGTGGCCGAGCCGCTCGCCCAGCGGGGCGCCGCCGGAGATGGCGTGGGTGGCCTTGCCGCCGAGCACCGCCCGCAGCTTGCCGTAGACCAGCCGGTCGAAGATCTTGTGCTTGATCCGCAGGCCGAAGGAGGGGCCCGCGGGGTCGTCCAGCGCCCGGCTGTAGGCGATGGCGGTGTCGGCCGCCCGGTCGAAGATCTTGCCCTTGCCGTCGGCCTGGGCCTTGGCGCGGGCGCCGTTGTAGACCTTCTCGAAGACCCGCGGCACGCCCAGGATCAGCGACGGCCGGAAGCTCTGGAGGTCGTCGGTGAGGTTGCGGATGTCGCTGACCATGCCCAGGCGGATCGGCGCCAGCATGGCGGCGACCTCCACCAGCCGGCCGAAGACGTGGGCCGCGGGCAGGAACAGCAGCACCGAGTGCTCGCCGGTGTTGAACAGCGGCTTGAGCCGCTCGACGGCGTTGCCGCACTCCGCGAAGAAGTTGCGGTGGCTCAGCACACAGCCCTTGGGGCGGCCCGTGGTGCCCGAGGTGTAGACGATGGTCGCGGGGGAGTCCGCCGTGGCCAGCGCGCTGCGCTCGTCCACGGCCTCGTCGGTGAGCGACGCGCCCGCGGCGCGCAGCCGCTCGACGGCACCGCGGTCGATCTGCCAGATGTTGGCCAGCTCCGGGAGCCGGTCGCGCACCGACTCCACCGCCGCCTCGTGCGCCGCGGTCTCGGTCAGGCAGGCCACCGCGCCGGAGTCGCCGAGGATCCACTGGACCTGCTCGGGCGAGCTGGTCTCGTAGATGGGGACGGTGACGCCGCCCGCGCTCCAGATGGCGAAGTCCATCAGCGCCCACTCGTAGCGGGTGCGCGACAGCAGGCCGATCCGGTCGCCGGGGCGGATGCCGGAGGCCATCAGGCCCTTGGCGACCGCGCGGACATCGGCGAGGAACTCGGTGGCCGTGACGTCCTGCCACTGCCCGTCGACCTTGCGGCCTATCACCACGACATCGGGGTGAAGCGCGGCGTTCCGGCGGATGAGATCCGTCAGGTTTCCGTCCGCTGGGACCTCGTAGAGAGCCGGAAGGCTGAACTCGCGCAAGACTGCTGCTCCTCGTCGGGCGCCGGCGCCGCCGCGTCGTCGAGGGGCGCTGCGTCGGCTGCGGTCCATGATCAGGCAGGGGGTATCGGACTGCCCGGACGTTACCCACCAGTACTCGAATTCGAATAGAGGGGTGCGCCCAGATGTTCCATGCGTCACATGCCACGGGACCGCTCACCGAACCCTAGCCCCTTGCTCGGGTGACCGGGAAGTAACCGCAGGTCGCGGCCCTTCCGGCGGCCCGGGGCAGCGCCTAGGGTGATCCGTATGCGAGTCCATGTGGTCAGCGACGTACACGGCAACGCCGAGGGTCTGGCCCGGGCGGGAGACGGCGCCGACGCCCTGATCTGCCTGGGGGACCTCGTCCTCTTCCTCGACTACGCCGACCACTCGCGCGGCATCTTCCCCGAGCTGTTCGGTGTCGAGGCCGCCGACCGCATCGTCGAGCTGCGCACCGCCCGCCGCTTCGACGAGGCCCGCGCCCTGTCCCGGTCGCTGTGGGACGGCATCGACCGCGAGTACGCCGTCGAGGCCGCGGTCCGCAAGCAGTACGCCGAGCTCTTCGCCGCCTTTCCCACCCCCACCTACGCCACCTACGGCAACGTGGACGTCCCCCCGCTGTGGTCCGAGTACGCCAGGCCCGGCACCACCGTCCTCGACGGCGAGCGCGTCGAGATCGGGGGGCTCGTCTTCGGCTTCGTCGGCGGTGGCCTGCGATCGCCCATGCGCACCCCCTACGAGATCGACGACGAGACGTACGCGGCGAAGCTCGCCGCCCTCGGCGAGGTCGACGTCCTGTGCTCGCACATCCCGCCCGACGTGCCCGAACTCTGCTACGACACCGTCGCCCGCCGCTTCGAGCGGGGCAGCGCGGCCCTGCTGGAGACCATCCGCGCCACCCGCCCCCGGTACGCGCTCTTCGGCCATGTCCACCAGCCGCTGGCGCGCAGGATGCGCGTCGGCGTGACCGAATGCGTCAACGTCGGCCACTTCGCCTCCAGTGGGACACCGTGGGTGCTGGAGTGGTGACGCGCGGCGCGAGGTAGCCTTCACCGGCAGACAAGACGAGGACGCGGACCGGTACGGAGGAGCCACGCAGATGGCGGAACACACCAGCTCGAGCATCACGATCGAGGCCACGCCGGCCCAGGTGATGTCGGTGATCGCCGACTTCGAGCGTTACCCGGAGTGGACCGGCGAGGTCACCCGGGCCGAGGTCCTGGAGAAGGACGAGCGGGGCCGTGCCGCCAAGGTGCGCCTGGTCCTCGACGCCGGCGCCATCAAGGACGACCACACCCTGGCCTACAGCTGGCCCGAGGAGAACGTCGTCCAGTGGTCGCTGGACAAGTCGCAGATGCTGCGCCAGCTCGACGGCTCCTACAGCCTCGCCCCGGCCGCCGGCGGCCGCCACACCGAGGTCACGTACCAGCTGACCGTCGACGTCAAGATCCCCATGCTCGGGATGATCAAGCGCAAGGCGGAGAAGGTCATCATCGACCGCGCCCTCGACGGGCTCAAGAAGCGCGTCGAGAGCGGCCTGGCGTCCTGACCGTCCGGCCGCCGTCAGGCACCCGCCCTCCGGCACCGCCGACCCCACCCGGGTTCCCGCACCACCGCGTTTTCGAACCACTGCACCTCTGACCCATTGCCGGAGGCTCCACCGTGCGTACGGTCCTCGTCACCGGTCCCGGCGGCGCGGGCCGTACCACCGTGGCGGCGGCCACGGCGCTGGCCGCCGCCCGCGCCGGGCGCCGCGTCCTGCTGCTCACCTGCGACCGCGGCCCCGCGCCCGACGCGGTCCTCGGCACCGCCCTGCCCGCCGAGGGCGGCGACACGACCACGCCCTGGGCGCCGCCCGTCGAGGCGGCCCCCGGGCTGTGGGCCGCCCGGATCGGCACCGGCGAGCACTTCCGGGCCCTCGCCCGCGACCTCCAGGACCGCGGCACCTCGCTCTTCGACCTCCTGGGCGCCTCCCCCCTCGACCCCGAGGAGCTCACCGAGCTCCCCGGCGCCGAACCGCTGGCCGTCCTGGCCGCCCTGCGCGCCGCCCACGCCGACGCCTCCTGGGACCTGCTCGTCGTCGACATGCCCCCGGCGCACGAGACCGTGCGGCTGCTCGCCCTGCCCGAACAGCTCGACCGCTACCTGCGCCGCCTGGTGCCCCCCGAGCGTCAGGCCGCGCGCGCCCTGCGGCCCATGCTCGCCCAGCTCGCGGGCGTCCCCATGCCCACGCAGAAGGTGTACGAGACCGTCGAGCGCTGGCAGAACGAGCTGGCCGCCGTCCGCCGCGTCGTCGAGGCCCCGGACACCACCATGCGGCTGGTCGCCGAACCCGGCCCGCTCGCCGCCGACGCCCTGCGCACCGCCCGCGCCGGACTCGCCCTGCAGGGCTGCCGCATCGACTCCCTCGTGGCCAACCGGCTGCTGCCCACCGGCTCCGCCGACCCCTGGCTCGCCGCCCTCGCCGACGAGCAGCGCACCGCCCACAAGGCGCTGAGCGACGCGTTCCTCGCCGACGGCGTCACCGTGCGCGACCTGCCGCACCTCGGCCGCGCCCCGCGCGGCACCGCCGACCTCGCCGTCCTGGCCGCGGGCTGCGCCCCCACCGAGGCCGCGGGCCCGGCCGGCGACCCCTGGACCGTCGAGGACCGGCTGGCCGACGACGGCATGCTGCTCTGGCGCCTCCCGCTGCCCGGCGCGGAGCGCGACGGCCTCGGCCTGGTCCGCCGCGGCGACGAACTGGTCGTCGGCGTCGGCCCCTTCCGCCGGGTCCTGCCGCTGCCCTCCGCGCTGCGCCGCTGCGGCGTCGCCGGCGCCGGACTGCGCGACGGCGAGCTGTGCGTCCGCTTCATACCCGACCCCGGCCTGTGGCCGAGGACTCCCTGAACGGCACCGGTGCGTTCGGGTAACGTCGAAGGAAAATCCACCCGCAGGAGTGCGTCATGAGCGAGACCGACGAGCGCCCCGGCAACGGCCGGACGCCCGACCCCGACGCGTGGGAGCGGGCCTGCGCCGAGGACTTCGCCGCCGAGGAGGCCCGCCGCCGCGCCGGGGCCGGCCGGGGCCAGGAGCCCGGCAGCGCCGCCGAGGAGCTGCGCCGGCTCGTCGACGCCGTCACCGACAAGGTCGCGGGGCTCCAGCTGCCGCTCGCGGCCCGCACAGCCCAGGACGCCGTGCAGCAGCTCCTCACCCAGGCGAAGGCCGCCGTGGAGCCGGTCGTCGAGCGCAACCCCGAGGTCTTCGACCATCTCGCCGCCGCCGGTTCCGAACTGCTCGCCGCCTACCGCGCGGCCGTCCACCGCCAGGAGGCGCGCTGGACCCGCGACGAGCCCGCGCACGCGCCCCGCGAGGGGCGCGAGGGCCGTGACGAGCCGGGGAACGGCGGCGGAACCGAGCGCATCGACCTCGACTGATCTCCCGCTCGGGTACGGTGGGTCGCGGCGGGGTTCGAGCGAAATCCGAGGTACACATGGGACTCACCATCGGCGTCGACATCGGCGGCACGAAGATCGCGGCCGGCGTGGTCGACGAAGAGGGCTCGATCCTCGCGACGTGCAAGGTGCCGACCCCCGACACCCCCGAGGGTGTCATCGACGCCATCGCGGACGCGGTGCGCACGGTCAGCGAGGGCTTCGAGGTCGAGGCCGTCGGCATCGGCGCCGCCGGGTACGTGGACGACAAGCGGGCCACCGTCCTCTTCGCCCCGAACATCAACTGGCGGCACGAGGCGCTCAAGGACAAGGTCGAGCAGCGCGTCGGCCTCCCCGTCGTCGTCGAGAACGACGCCAACGCCGCCGCCTGGGGCGAGTACCGCTTCGGCGCCGGCCAGGGCCACGACGACGTCATCTGCATCACGCTGGGCACCGGCCTCGGCGGCGGCATCATCATCGGCAACAAGCTGCGCCGCGGCCGCTTCGGCGTCGCCGCCGAGTTCGGCCACATCCGGGTCGTCCCCGACGGTCTGCTCTGCGGCTGCGGCAGCCAGGGCTGCTGGGAGCAGTACGCCTCCGGCCGTGCCCTCGTCCGCTACGCCAAGCAGCGCGCCCAGGCCACCCCGGAGAACGCCGAGATCCTGCTGGGCATGGGCGACGGCACCCCCGAGGGCATCGAGGGCAAGCACATCAGCGACGCCGCCCGCCAGGGCGACCCGGTCGCCATCGACTCCTTCCGCGAGCTCGCCCGCTGGGCCGGCGCCGGCCTGGCCGACCTGGCCTCGCTCTTCGACCCCTCGGCGTTCATCGTCGGCGGCGGCGTCTCGGACGAGGGCGACCTGGTCCTCGACCCCATCCGCAAGTCCTTCCGCCGCTGGCTGGTCGGCGGCCAGTGGCGCCCCCACGCGCAGGTCCTCGCCGCGCAGCTGGGCGGCAAGGCCGGCCTGGTGGGCGCGGCCGACCTGGCCCGCCAGGGCTGAACCCGCAAGGAAGCGACACCCGTAAGGAAGCGACACCCGTAAGGAAGCGACTCCGATCGGAGGGGCGATGCTCGCGGACCTGCCGGATTCCTCGACCGGGACGGAAGCGTCCGTGGTCCGCGTCCTCTCCTACAACATCCGCTCCCTGCGCGACGACGTCGCGGCGCTGGCCCGGGTCATCCGGGCCTGTGCGCCCGACGTCGTCTGCGTTCAGGAGGCGCCGCGCTTCTTCCGCTGGCGCAAGGCGGCCGCCCGGCTGGCCCGTGAGTCGGAGCTGGTGTACGTCACCGGGGGCGCCACCGCCTCGGGGCCGATGATCCTCACCTCGCTGCGCGCCCATGTGGAGCGCGCGGAGTCCGTTCTGCTGCCCCGGCGGCCCGGGCTCCACCAGCGGGGGCTGGCCACGGCGGTCCTCCGCTTCGGGCGGGCCCGGCTGGGGGTCGTCAGCTGTCATCTGAGCATCGACGCGGACGAGCGGTACGCGCAGGGGCGGCTGCTCCTGGAGCACGTACGGGCCCTGGGCGTGCCGCACGCCGTGGTGGGCGGCGACCTCAACGACCGGCCCGACGGGCGGACGTTCGGCCTGCTGGCCGGGGAGCTCCAGGACGGCTGGGCCGTCGCGCCCTGGGGGCGCGAGCACACGACGCGCCTCGGCGACCCCGTGCAGCGGATCGACGCGGTCCTCGCGACCGAGGGCGTCGAGCTGCTGGGGTGCGGGGTGCCGATGGGGCTGGCGGGGGTCGAGGAGGCGGACCTGCGGGCCGCCACGGATCACCTGCCGGTGCTGGCGGCGGTACGGGTGCCGGCCGCGCCCTGAGGGCGCGGGTTCCGCGGGAGCCCCGGGGCGGACCGCGACCGGGGCCGGATGCCCACCCGACGGACGGAGTCCGGCGCAGCCGCCCGAAGCCCGGGAGGCGCTCCGGCGCCGAGCGGTGCGAGGGGGCGCGGGGAGTCAGACCACCGCACCTCGGCCCGGGTCGTCGTCCTCGTCGTCGCCGTCCTTCATCCGCAGGACCAGCGTGGCGAAGCCGCCCAGGAAGCCGCCCACGCCGAGCGTGGTCATCCACCAGGTCAGCTCCTGCCGCAGCAGCACCATGACGAGCAGCAGCAGCGGACCGCCGAGCACCGCGATCCACGCGAAGCGGGACGTCACATCGCCCGTCGGCAGCGGCGGCGGCTCCGGCGGCACGAAATGGCCCTCGTCCGGCTCGACGTCCTCGCCGGCCGGCTCGGGGGTGCTCCAGTCGCGGGGGCCCACGCCCGGGGCGTAGACGATGAAGCCGCCCGGCCGCCCGGCGCCGGGGCCCTTCGGGGGCTCGGGCGTCTTCGGGGTCCTGGGGGCCGCGGGGGCCGTGGGGGGCTCGTCTCCGGGGGCGTTCCCGGCGCCGAGGCCGCCCGTCGCGGGCCAGTGCCCCTTCTCGGGGTCCGGCTGCTCGCCGTAGGCCGCGACCAGCTCGGCCCAGGCACGGTCCTCGTCCAGCGGGTCGCGGCTGTCGTCGCGGTCGCGGTCCGCGTCGTGCTCAGCCACGGAGGGACGCTTCCGGCGCGCTCGCCGAGAGCCGCTCGATGAAGGCGTGCGTCTGCTCGAAGATCAGCGGGGCGTCGTGGTCCAGCGTGGCCACGTGGAAGCTGTTCTCCAGGATCCGCTCGGTGACGTCCCGGGAGGAGACCCGGGCCAGGATGCGGGCGGAGTCGGCCGGCGGGACGACGTGGTCCCGGGGGCTGTGCATCAGCAGCAGCGGCTGGGTGACCTGCGGCAGCTCGGTGTCCAGCGCCTGGAGACCGCGCCGGAAGGAGTGCGCGGCGTGCAGTGGCACCCGGTCGTAGCCGATCTCCACCCCGTCGGCCCGGCAGATGTCGCTGGCGATGCCCTGGGTGGAGGGGACGAGGTGGCGCACCAGGGGGAGCGCCCTGGCGGCCAGGCCGTGCACCTTGTTCGCGGGGTTGACCAGCACGATGCCGGACACCGCGGCGCCGTGCTTGGCGGCCAGCCGCAGCGTCAGCGCACCACCCATCGACAGCCCGCACACGAAGACCCGCGAGCACGTCCCCCGCAGCCGCCACAGCTCGCGGTCGACCTCCGCGTACCAGTCCTGCCAGCCGGTGACCGCCATGTCCTGCCAGCGGGTGCCGTGCCCGGGAAGCAGCGGAACCGAGACCGTCAGACCCCGATCCGCGAGATAATCGGCCCAGGGCCTTACGGACTGCGGGGAACCGGTGAAGCCGTGACACACGAGGACGCCGACCTCTCCGCCCTCATGGCGGAACGGCTCGGCACCGGGCAGGAGCGGCACCGGGATCTCCGATCGATGGAACGGGACAACGGGACAAGGAAGGCTCTGGCCCTCAGCCTACGCGGAGCGCCGCACGGCGGGTAGGCAGGTTAAGGTCTCCTCGTCACACACAGGAGGTTCTCGGTTGTTCTACGGCGCAATGAAGCTGTCCATCGGCGGGTCGCTGAAGCTTGCCTTCCGGCCGTGGGTGGAGGGCTTGGAGAACGTACCGGCCGAGGGGCCCGCCATTCTGGCGAGCAACCATCTGTCCTTCTCGGACTCCTTCTTCCTGCCCGCGGTGCTCGATCGCAAGATCACGTTCATCGCCAAGCAGGAGTACTTCACCTCCCCCGGAGTCAAGGGGAAGCTGACGGCGGCCTTCTTCAAGGGCGTCGGCCAGCTCCCGGTCGACCGCTCCGGCGCCCGCGGCGCCGGTGAGGCCGCGATCAAGAGCGGCATCGAGGTCCTGGAGCGCGGCGAGCTCTTCGGCATCTACCCCGAGGGCACCCGTTCCCCGGACGGCCGCCTCTACCGCGGCAAGCCCGGCGGTCTCGCCCGGGTCGCGCTGGCCACCGGCGCCCCGGTGATCCCCGTCGCGATGATCGACACGGAGAAGATCCAGCCGCCCGGCAAGGTCGTGCCCAAGCTGATGCGGCCCGGCATCCGGATCGGCAAGCCGCTGGACTTCAGCCGCTACCACGGCATGGACGGCGACCGCTTCATCCTCCGCTCGGTGACCGACGAGGTCATGTACGAGATCATGAAGCTCTCCGGCCAGGAGTACGTCGACATCTACGCGACCGCCGCCAAGCGGCAGATCGCGGACGAGGCGAAGCGGAAGGCCGAGGAGGAGAAGGCCGCCAAGGCGGCCGGCCTCGAGAACACGACGGAGAAGAAGGCGGATCGAGAGCCCGGGGCGTGAGCATCCGGCGGGGGGTCGGTTGATGGCACGGCGCACCGGGCGGCGCCCGCGTCCCGTACGGATGTCGGTGGAGCTGCCGCTGTGGCGGGCCCTCACCGGCTACCGCCTGCTGACCCTCGGCTACGCGCTCACCCTCTTCCTCATCAACTACCACGAGTACGCCCATCCGGCCGGAGCCGCGCTCTACATGGGCGTACTCACCCTGTGGACGTCGCTGACGTGGAACCGCGTCACCTCCGCGGAGCGGTGCACGAAGCCGTTCCTGATGGCCGACCTCGGTATGGCGATCGCCGGAATCCTTCTCACCGCGGTCCTGGACACCGGCGAGCGCATCGCCGCGGGTTCGCCCACCCTTCCGTCCATCTGGGCGGGCGGCGCCGTCCTGGGCCTGGCCATCAAGGGCGGCTGGCGCTGGGCGGCGGTCGGCTCGACGATCGTGGCCGTCGCCAACCTCGTCGAGCGCGGCAGCCCCGCCCGTGACACCGTCCACAACGTGGTCCTGGTGTGGGTCTCCAGCATCGCCGTCGGCTACATCGTCGAGGTCGCCCGCGCCAGTGAGCGCACCCTCGCCCGGGCCCTGACGATCGAGGCCGCGACCCGGGAGCGGGAGCGGCTGGCCCGCGACATCCACGACAGCGTCCTCCAGGTCCTGGCCATGGTGCAGCGCCGCGGCGCGGCCCTCGGCGGCGAGGCGGCCGAGCTGGGCAGGATGGCCGGTGAGCAGGAGATCGCCCTGCGCACGCTGGTCGCCGGTGGCCTGGTGCCCCCGCAGCGCTCCGCCGCGCAGCTGGCCGAGGACGCCGAGCTGGTCGCCGCCGTGCGCCCGGCGCCGGTCGCCCCGGCACCGCCGGTCGGCCCCTGCGACGTCCGCGCCCTGCTCGCCCCGCACGCCGGGGCCACCGTCACCTTCTCGGCGCCCGGCACCCGCGTCCTGCTGGAGTCGGCCGCGGCGGCGGAGCTGGCGGCGGCCGTCGGCGCGGCCCTGGACAACGTCGCCCGGCACGCGGGCGAGGACGCCCGGGCCTGGATCCTGGTGGAGGACGAACCCACGGAGGTGATCGTCACCGTCCGGGACGACGGCCCCGGCATCCCCGAGGGCCGGCTGGCGGACGCCGAGCGCGAGGGGCGCATGGGGGTGGCCCTGTCCATCCGCGGCCGCCTGCGCGACCTGGGCGGCAGCGCCGACCTGGTCTCGGTGCCGGGGCAGGGCACCGAGGTCGAACTGAGGGTTCCGAAGGTTCCACGGGGGAGCGAGGACAAGCGATGAGCACGCAGACACCGCCGGTCAGGGTGATGGTGGTCGACGACCACCCGATGTGGCGCGACGCCGTCGCCCGCGATCTGGCGGCCGCCGGGTTCGACGTGGTGGCCACCGCCGGCGACGGCCCGCAGGCCGTGCGCCGGGCCCGGGCGGCCACCCCCGACGTGCTGGTGCTGGACCTGAACCTGCCCGGCCTGCCGGGCGCCGCCGTCTGCAAGGAGCTCGTCGCCGAGCAGCCCGCGCTGCGCGTCCTGGTGCTCTCCGCCAGCGGTGAGCACGCCGACGTGCTGGAGGCGGTCAAGTCCGGCGCCACCGGCTACCTGCTGAAGTCCGCCGGCGCCGAGGAGCTGCAGGACGCCGTGCGCCGCACGGCCGCCGGCGACCCCGTCTTCACCCCCGGCCTGGCCGGCCTCGTCCTCGGCGAGTACCGGCGACTGGCCGCCGACCCCGCGCCCGCCGCCCCCGACGAGCCCAAGGCGCCCCGGCTCACCGACCGCGAGACCGAGGTGCTCCGCCTCGTCGCCAAGGGACTGTCGTACAAGCAGATCGCCGAACGCCTGGTTATTTCCCACCGCACGGTGCAGAACCATGTGCAGAACACCTTGGGCAAGCTCCAGCTGCACAACCGGGTGGAGCTCGTCCGCTACGCGATAGAGCGAGGCCTCGACGACGCCTGACCGCCTCCCGCGGCCGGGCGTACGGACTCGGCGGAAGGGACGGTGTCATGCGGGTCGGAGTACTGACCGGCGGCGGTGACTGCCCGGGGCTCAACGCGGTCATCCGCGCGATCGTCCGCAAGGGCGTCCAGGACTACGGGTACGACTTCACGGGCTTCAAGGACGGCTGGCGCGGGCCCCTCCAGGGCTCCGTCGTCGGCCTGGACGTGACGGCGGTGCGCGGCATCCTGCCGCGCGGCGGGACGATCCTCGGGTCCTCCCGCACCAACCCCTTCAAGGAGGCGGACGGCGTCCGCCGGATCAGGCGCACCCTCGCCGAGCGGGAGGTCGACGCCCTCGTCGCCATCGGCGGCGAGGACACGCTCGGCGTCGCCCGCCGGCTCTGGGAGGAGCACGGCGTGCCGTGCGTGGGCGTGCCCAAGACCATCGACAACGACCTCTCCGCCACCGACTACACCTTCGGCTTCGACACCGCCGTCAACATCGCGACCGAGGCCATCGACCGGCTCCACACCACCGCCGAGTCCCATATGCGCGTCCTCGTCGTCGAGGTCATGGGCCGGCACGCCGGCTGGATCGCCCTCCACTCGGGCCTGGCCGGCGGCGCCAACGTCATCCTCCTCCCCGAGCAGCGCTTCGACCTCGACGAGGTCTGCGGCTGGGTCACCTCGCGCTTCCGCGCCAGCTACGCGCCGATCGTCGTCGTGGCGGAGGGCGCCATGCCGCGCGACGGCGACCTGGTGCTCAAGGACGCCGGCGCGCTCGACTCCTTCGGCCACGTCCGGCTGTCGGGCGTGGGGGAGTGGCTGGCGAAGCGGATCGAGTCCCGCACCGGCAAGGAGGCCCGCACCACCGTGCTGGGCCACGTCCAGCGCGGCGGGACGCCGAGCGCGTTCGACCGGTGGCTGGCGACGCGGTTCGGGCTCCACGCGATCGACGCGGTGCGGGACGGGGACTTCGGACGGATGGTGGCGCTGCGGGGCACGGACATCGTCCGCGTCCCGCTGGCCGAGGCGACGGCACGGCTCAAGACGGTGCCGGCCGCCACATACGAGGAGGTCAAGGTGTTCTTCGGCTGAGCCGTCCTACGACAAGGGCGTGGGCCGGACGAGGACGGCGGTCAGCAGCTCGGCGACGACGGCCGACCCGTTGAGGGTCAGCACCGACTCCGGGTGGAACTGGACGCCGGCGAAACCGCGGCCGCGCAGCGCGTGCACGTCCCCGGTGGCCGGATCCCGGCTCACCTCGATGCCGTGCATCGCCAGCTCCGCGGCCGCGGCCTCGTCGCTCCGCGCGGTGAACGTGTTGTAGAAGCCCACCGTCTCCTCCCGGCCGAAGAAGTCGATCCGCTCCTGCGCCCCCTGGAACGGCACCGCCTTGCGGACGATCTCCAGGCCGAGCTCGGCGGCGATCAGCTCGTGGCCCAGGCATACACCGAGCAGGCCGTGCCGATGGCGGCGCAGCAGGTCGGCGGTCAGGGCGCGGAGCGCGCGCATCCGGGGGTCGGCCGGGTCGGAGGGGTTGCCGGGGCCGGGGCCCAGCACCACCGGGCCGGTGTGGGCCAGGGCCGCCTCCCGCAGGCCCGGCTCGTCGTGGCGGCGGACGGTCACCGTCAGGCCCGCGGCGCGCAGCAGATGGGCGAGCATCGCCGTGAAGGTGTCCTCGGCGTCGACGACCAGCGCGTGGCCGGTGGCCGGGCCGGCGGGCACGGGGGTCCGCATCCGGAGCCAGAAGGGGGCCAGATCCGCCCGCCGGGCGTCCAGCGCGGCCCGTACCCGTACGTCGTCGCCCAGCCGTACGGCCGGGGCGGCCGCGGGGCGTACGGCGGCCGGCCGTACCCCCAGGGCGGCCAGCACGCCCGCGGCCTTGGCGTGGGTCTCGGCGACCTCGCCGTGGGGGTCGGAGCGGCGGACGAGGGTGGCGCCGACGCCCACCCGGAGCCGGCCGCGGCGGTCGATGTCGGCGGTGCGGATGAGGATGGGGGAGTCCAGCGTCTGCGCGCCGCCGGCGTCGCGGCCGATCAGGGCCAGGGCCCCGGCGTAGTAGCCGCGGCCGCGCGGCTCGTGGCGCTCGATGACGCGGCAGGCGTTCTGGACGGGCGAGCCGGTGACGGTGGCCGCGAACATGGTCTCGCGCAGCACGTCGCGCACATCGAGCGAGGAGCGTCCGCGCAGCTCGTACTCGGTGTGGGCGAGGTGGGCCATCTCGCGCAGCCGGGGGCCGACGACCACGCCGCCCATGTCGCCGACGGTGCACATCATCTTCAGCTCCTCGTCCACGACCATGGACAGCTCCTCCACCTCCTTGCGGTCGTGGAGGAAGCCGAGGAGGCCCTCGGGGGTGGGGCCGCCGGCGGGGTAGCGGTAGGTGCCGCTGATGGGGTTCATGACGACCGTGCCGCCGGCCATCCGGACGTGCACCTCGGGGCTGGCGCCGACCAGGACGCGGTCGCCGGTGTGGACGACGTAGGTCCAGTAGGCCCCGCGCTCGCCGGCCAGCAGGCGGCGGAAGAGGGCGAGCGCGTCGGCGGCGACGAAGCCGTGGATCTCGCCCTCGAAGGTGCGGCGGATGACGAAGTTGGCGCCCTCGCCCGTGCCGATCTCGTCCTCGACGACACGCCCGACGATCCGCGCGTACTCCTCGTCGCCGATGTCGAAGGCGCCGCCCTCGACCCGCACCTCGTGGTCCGGCAGGGCCGCGGCGACCTCGGCGAGCGGCAGCTCGTGGGTCTCCTCCGGGCGCAGGACGAGCAGCGGGGTGCCGTCGTCGCGCACGTCGAAGCCGCGCTCGCGGATCTGCCGGAAGGGGACGAGGGCCAGCGCGTCGTGGACGGGGCCGCCGTGCGCCGAGCCCTCCGTGTACGCGGGGCCGGCCGGCAGCGGGATGTCGCCGAGCCGGGCGACCTCGGAGACCGGCCCGGTCAGCAGCTCGACGGTGTCGCCGGCCCGACCCGGGGTGCGGCGGTGGAGCAGGGCGAAGGGCGGGTGGTCCGGGGCCGTGAGCCGGGCGAGGAGGTCGGCGGCGGTGGTGGTCATGACGAGGTGTTCCTTCCTGGGGGAGGAACGGCCCCGCGGTGGCGTCCCGGGGAACGCCGAAGGCCGCCCCTCGGGGCGGCCTTCGCGAACGATCGACGGTACGCGCGATCAGTGGGCCGCCCGGGGAGCGGTCCACCACCAGTTCTGGTTCTGGTTTTGATTCCAGAGCACGTACATGCCGGGCACCCTACCCGACGGCCATGGGGCCCGTCCCGGATTTCACGAATGTCTGTCTCAGGATTCGTCTCAGAGTCCGGTCCGAACGCTGGACGGCGGGTCCGACCCCGTACTGTTGAGGGCGTGACCGTGAACGCTGATATCCACGCCGGTGGCAACACCTGGCGCTCCCTGCCCGCGGCGCAGCAGCCTGACTGGCCGGACCAAGAGGCTCTGCGCGATGTGATCGCCGAGCTCGAGTCCTATCCGCCCCTCGTCTTCGCCGGCGAGTGCGACCAGCTGCGCCAGCGCCTGGGAGCCGTCGCGCGGGGAGAGGCGTTCCTGCTCCAGGGCGGTGACTGCGCGGAGGCGTTCGACGCCGTCGGCGCCGACCAGATCCGCAACAAGCTCAAGACCCTGCTCCAGATGGGCGCGGTCCTCACGTACGCCGGGTCCGTTCCCGTCGTGAAGGTCGGCCGTATCGCCGGCCAGTACAGCAAGCCGCGCTCCAAGCCGACCGAGACCCGCGACGGCGTGACCCTGCCGACGTACCGCGGCGACTCCGTCAACGGCTTCGCCTTCACCGCCGAGGCCCGTACGCCGGACCCGCAGCGGCTGAAGCGGATGTACCAGGCCTCGGCCTCGACGCTGAACCTGGTGCGCGCCTTCACCACCGGTGGCTACGCCGACCTGCGCCAGGTGCACGCCTGGAACCAGGACTTCGTGCGGTCCTCGCCGTCCGGTCAGCGCTACGAGCAGCTGGCCCGCGAGATCGACCGGGCGATGAACTTCATGAACGCCTGCGGGGTGGACCCGGAGGAGTTCAGGACCGTCGAGTTCTACGCCTCCCACGAGGCGCTGGTCCTGGACTACGAGTCGGCGCTGACCCGCGTGGACTCGCGGACCGGGCAGCTGTACGACGTCTCCGGCCACATGGTCTGGATCGGTGAGCGCACCCGGCAGCTGGACGGCGCGCACATCGAGTTCGCCTCCAAGATCCGTAACCCGATCGGGGTGAAGCTCGGCCCGACGACGACGCCCGAGGACGCGCTGACCCTCATCGAGCGGCTCGACCCGGAGCGCGAGCCCGGCCGGCTCACCTTCATCACCCGGATGGGTGCGGACAAGATCCGCGACAAGCTCCCCACGCTGGTGGAGAAGGTCACGGCGTCCGGCGCCCAGGTGGTGTGGGTGTGCGACCCGATGCACGGCAACACCTTCGAGGCCGCCTCGGGGCACAAGACCCGCCGCTTCGACGACGTCCTGGACGAGGTCAAGGGCTTCTTCGAGGTCCACAAGGGCCTGGGCACCCACCCGGGCGGCATCCACGTCGAGCTCACCGGTGACGACGTCACCGAGTGCGTGGGCGGCGGCGACGAGATCTTCGTCGACGACCTCCACCAGCGCTACGAGACGGCGTGCGACCCGCGCCTCAACCGCAGCCAGTCCCTGGACCTGGCCTTCCTGGTCGCGGAGATGTACCGCGACCAGTGACCGCGCGGGCGGTGACCGCCCTCGGTGAACGCGTGGGGCCCGGATCGATCTGTGATCCGGGCCCCACCGCGTTGTGGCCGGGCCGCCGGGAACGGTAAGGTAAGGGTTACCTTATTGATCTACTCGGCCTATCGGCCGGCGCAAGGCGGTGACCGCGTGTACGTCTGCTCGTGCTTCGGCATCACGGAGCAGCAGGTGCGTGAGCACGCGGACAAGGGTGCGTGCACGCCCCGCCAGATCGCCTCCGCCTGCAAGGCCGGCACCGACTGCGGCGGCTGTGTGCGCCGCATCCAGGCCCTGCTCGGCCGGGGCGCGTGCCCCCGCCGGGAGCTCGCCGACCGGGGCGACGCCGATGTGCTCGGCGCCGGCACGGCGCTCATACCGGCCGCCGCGGCCGGCGCCGCGGCGTAGGGCCTGTCCGGCGGATCAGTCGCCGCCGCCGTTCTCCTGCTCGATGAACTGCGCGATGTAGAGCGGTTCGCCCAGCTTCTCGATCAGCTCCAGCTGGGTGTCGAGGTAGTCGATGTGGTCCTCCTCGTCCGCGAGGATCGACTCGAAGATGTTGGCCGAGGTGATGTCGCCCTTGGCACGCATGACCTCCACCCCCCGCCGCAGGCGGTCGATGGCCTCGACCTCGACCTGGCGGTCGGCCTGGAACATCTCGGTGATCGTCTGACCGATCCGTACGTGGAAGAGCCGCTGATAGTTGGGCAGGCCCTCCAGGAAGATGATCCTGTCGGTGAGGGTCTCCGCGTGCCGCATCTCGTCGAAGGACTCGGCGCGCGTATGTGACGCGATCTTCGTCCAGCCGTGGTGCTCCTGCAGCTTGGCGTGGAGGAAGTACTGATTGATCGCGGTCAGCTCGGCGGTCAGCTGCTCGTTCAGGAACTCGATGACCTCGGGGTCGCCCTGCATCGCGGCGGCTCCTTCCTGGGGGCACCACCCATGGCCGTTCGGGCCGGTGGGGGAGGACGGCGGATTGCGCGCATCCTCGCACCGCCCCATGCGGCCGTCCAGTAAGTTCACACTTAGTGGGGCTTGTCCGGATAGTGCCACCCCTGGTCATCAGCACCCCCGGGGGTCTGACACCATTGAGCCATGGGGCCCTCGAAAAACACCGAAAGCCGCAAAGGGGAGCTGCCCCCGGGGCAGCGGCTCCAGCGCGGCTGGCCGGTGACGCACTACGGCCCGGTGCCCAGGTTCCGGCCGGACCGCTGGGAATTCCGTGTCTTCGGGGCCACCGCGGACGGCGACAAGCGCTGCTGGACGCACGACGAGTTCTCCGCGCTGCCGTACTCCACGGTGGTGGCGGACCTCCACTGCGTCACGAAGTACAGCATGCTCGACGCGGAGTGGGGCGGCGTCTCGGCCCGGGCGATCCTCGAACTGGCCCCGCCCGCGCCCGAGGTCACGCATGTGATGGTGTGGGCCGAGTACGGCTACAGCTCGAACCTGCGGCTCGCCGACTTCACCGCCCCGGACACCGTCTTCGCCACGCACAAGGACGGTGAGCTCCTCACCGCCGAGCACGGATTCCCGGTACGCCTGGTCGTCCCCCACCTCTACGCCTGGAAGGGCCCCAAGTGGGTGCGCGGCGTGGAGTACATGACCACCGACCGGCGCGGCTTCTGGGAGGAGCGCGGCTACCACAACATCGGCGACCCCTGGAGCGAGCAGCGCTACTCGTACCAGGAGAAGCCGGGCGAGGGCCCGGAGCTGTAGGACGCTCCCGGGCCCCCGGGCCCGCCGTCCTCAGCCGTCGCGCAGGGCCTTCAGCCGCGCCACGTCCGCGGCGTGTCCCTCCGGGCCGCCGGGCGTCTCGATCGTCAGTGGCACGCCGGCCGTCGCCGCGTGCGCGAACAGCTCGGCGAACGGCTCGGCGCCGATGTGGCCGGAGCCGATGTTCTCGTGCCGGTCCTTGTGCGCGCCGACGACGTCCTTGGAGTCGTTGGCGTGGATCAGTCCCAGCCGGCCCTCGCCGGCCACGTCCACCAGCTCGTCGAGCGCCCGCTTCATCCCGCCGGGCCCGGCCAGGTCGTGCCCGGCGGCGAAGGCGTGGCAGGTGTCCAGGCAGACGCCCAGCATCGGATGGTGCTCCAGCGCCTCGAAGTACGGGCCGAGGTCGTCCACCAGCGAGCACAGCGAGGCGCCCTGACCCGCCGTCGGCTCCAGCAGCAGCCGCGGGTCGTCGGCGTGGCCGAGCTCCTCCAGCAGCGGCAGCAGCCGCTCGTGGACCTGGGCCAGGGCCTCGGCCCGGGGCCGCCCGCCGGTCGCCGAACCGGTGTGGACCACGACGCCGCGCGCCCCGATCTCCCGGCCGCGGCGCAGCGAGTGCCGCAGGGACTCGACGGACCGCTCGACCGTCGCCCCGGTGTGCGAGCCGAAGTTGATCAGGTACGGGGCGTGGACGAAGACGGGAAGGTCCTCGGCCGCGCAGGCGGCGCGGAACGCCTCGTCCTGTGCCGGGTCGCCGGCCGGTGTGGCCCAGCCGCGCGGGTTGGCGACGAAGACCTGGACGGCCTCGGCGCCCATCGCCCGGGCGTAGGGCAGGCCCACCCTGGCCAGGCCGCCGGCCACGGGGATGTGGCCGCCGACGGGGTTGCGGGCGCGGCCCGGGACGAGATCGGTGGCGGGGGTGGTGACAGTGGTGCTCATGGTCCTCTAGAAGCCGCTCTTCATGCGGATGACGATGGTGTCGCCCTTGGCGGCCTGGTCGCCGCCCCGGACGGACTGGCTCTCGACGGAGTCCTTGGGGAAGAGGAACGGCCGTTCCACCTTCACCCCGAGGCCCGCGCCGGTCAGCATGGCCCGGGCCTCGGCCTCGCTCTTCCCGGTGACGTCCGGGACCGCGACCATCTCCTTGCCCTTGGAGAGGGTGACGGTCACGGTGTCGCCCTCGGCGGCCTGCGCCCCCTTGGCGGGGGACTGCTGGGCCACGGCGCCCTTGGGCCGGTCGGAGAAGACCTGGTCGTCCGCGACCTTGATCTGGAGGCCCGCGTCGCGCAGCGCCGAGGTGGCGGCGTCGGACGACATCCCGGACACGTCCGGCACGGCGATCTGCCGGCCCTGGCTGACGACGAGCGCCACCGCCGAGTCGGGCCGCAGCTGCGAACCGGGCCTGGGGTCGGTGGACAGCACCGAGCCCTTGGGCGTCTCGTCGCTGAACTGCTTGCCGATCTCCCCGACCGTCAGGCCCTGGTCCTCGATCTTCTTCTTCGCCTGGTCCAGCGGCAGCCCGGCGACGTTGGGCACCTCGGCCTTCTGCGGGCCGCGGGAGACGGTGAGGGTGACCCGGCCGGTCTTGCGGATCCGCTTGCCCGGGCCGGGGTCGGTGGCCACCACATGGCCGCGCTCGACGGTCTCGCTGAAGGTCTGCTCGATCCGTACGGCCAGCCCGGCCGAGTCCAGCTTCCGCTCCGCCTCGGCCCGCGTCAGGTCCAGCACCCCGGGCACCGCCGTGAACTGCCCGGAGTTGATGTACCAGACGCCGGTGCCGGCCAGGACGGCCAGCAGGGCGCCCAGCGCGGCGATGATCCAGCGGCGCGGCGGCAGCCGGCGGGCGGGTCCGGCCGGCGCCGGCGGGGGCGTCCGGCCGGGCGGCGCGGAGGCCGCCACGGAGGCCGGCACGGGCTCCAGCCGGGCGGTGTGGTGGAGGTCGTCGTCGGCGGGCCGCGGCGGTGCGACCACGCGCGGGATGACGCTGGTGCGCTCCTCGGCACCCGCCGGCCCGGCGTCCGGCGCGACGGTCACCCGGGGGATCACGCTCGTACGGTCCTCGGACCCGGCGTCGGCCCCGTCCAGGGCGGTGGCGGGCGCGGGGTGCGGCGGGGCCGCGTCCAGCCGCGCGTCGGTCAGGGCGGCGCGGACCTCCCGGGCCAGGGCCAGCAGCTCGACCGCGTCGACCGGGCGGCGGCCCGGGTCGCGGGCGGTGGCGGCGGCCACCAGCGCGTCCAGCTCCGGGGCGAGCCCCGGCACGGCGGCCGACGGCGGCGGCACGTCCTCGTGGAGGTGCTGGTAGAGCACCTGGGCCGCGGTGCCGCCGGTGTGCGGCCGGGCGCCGGTGAGCATCTCGTAGAGCACCACGCCGCAGGCGTAGACGTCGGCCCGGGTGTCGGCCGTGCCGTACTCGATCTGCTCGGGGGCGAGGTAGGAGACGGTGCCCAGGACCGAGCCCGTGGAGGCGCTGGTGTGGGTGTCCACCGCGCGCACCAGCCCGAAGTCGGCGACCTTGACCCTGCCGTCGTCGCCGATGAGCACGTTCTCCGGCTTCATGTCGCGGTGCACCAGCCCCGCGACGTGGGCCGCGCCGAGCGCCGCCAGGATCGGCTCGGCGATGTCGAGGGCCGCGCGCGGCGTCAGGGCTCCCCGCTCGCGCAGCACGTCGCGCAGGGTGCAGCCGGCCACGTACTCCATCGCGAGATAGACGTACGGGCCGTCGGTGCCCTGGTCGAAGACGCTCACCACATTGGCGTGGTCGAGCCGGGCGACCGACTTGGCCTCGCGGATGAAACGGTCCACGAAGGCGCCGTCGGCGGCCAGCGAGGGGTGCATCACCTTGAGCGCGAGCACCCGGTCGAGCCGGGTGTCCAGGGCACGGTAGACCGTGGCCATGCCGCCCACGGCGATCCGCGCCTCGACGCGGTAACGGCCGTCGAGCAGGTGATCGACGAGGGGGTCCGGCAGGGTCGTATCCACGGCACAGGAGTCTACGAGCCACGATGGGCCGCCCGGACGGCGTGCGCCCCGCGCATCCGTTCTATTGCCGAACGGTGACAGGGCCGCCGCCGGGCCGTTCCCCGCCGGGGCGGGCCCGAGGGCCGCCTCAGACCGCCCGGAAGGCCGGTCGCTCCGGGTCCAGCTCCGCCATGCCCGCCACGGGCGAGGAGGCCTCGGCGAAGTGGCGGCGCGGGATCCGCCCGGCCCGGTGGGCCAGCCGCCCGGCCTCCACCGCGTGCCGCATGGCCTCGGCCATCAGCACCGGCTCCTGGGCGCGCGTCACCGCCGAGGCGAGCATCACCGCCGCGCAGCCCAGCTCCATGGCGAGCGCCGCGTCGGAGGCCGTGCCCGCGCCCGCGTCCAGGATCACCGGGACCCCGGCGCGCTCGGTGATGAGCTGGAAGTTGTGGGGGTTGCGGATGCCCAGGCCGGAGCCGATGGGCGCCCCCAGCGGCATGATCGCCGCGCAGCCGACGTCCTCCAGCTTGCGGGCCAGCACCGGGTCGTCGTTGGTGTACGGCAGCACCGTGAAGCCGTCGTCGACCAGGATCTCGGCGGCGTCCAGCAGCTCGATCGGGTCCGGCAGCAGGGTGCGCTCGTCGGCGATCACCTCCAGCTTGACCCAGTCGGTGCCGAGCGCCTCGCGGGCCAGCCGGGCGGTGAGGACCGCCTCCCCGGCGGTGAAACAGCCCGCCGTGTTCGGCAGCACCCGGATGCCGTGCTTCTCCAGGACCGAGAGCACCGAGCCGCGCACGGTCGCGTCGAGGCGGCGCATCGCGACCGTGGTCAGCTCCGTGCCGGAGGCCAGCAGGGCCCGCTCCAGCACGTCGAGGCTGGGGGCCCCGCCCGTGCCCATGATCAGCCGGGAGGTGAACGGGGTGTCCGCGATGGTGAGCAGGTCGTCCGCCATGGTGATCAGCCTCCCTGCACCGCGGTGAGGACCTCGACCCGGTCGCCGGCGGCGAGCGGGGTGAGCGGCCACTGGCCGCGGGGGACGACGGCCTCGTTGACCGCCGCGGCCACGCCGCCGCGCGCGGGGGTGAGGGTCGCCACGAGCCCGTCGAGGGTCGTCCCGGCCGGGACGGCACGGTGCTCGCCGTTGACGCTGATGGTGTGGGTGGTCACGTCGCTGCCGGTCATGCGGGCTGCTCCTGGGATGGGGAGGCCTCCCGCGCCGCCGGGGCGACGGGGGAGGGGGTGAAACGTCGGGGGGAGAACGGGCGGGCCTCCTCGGGCAGGTGCCCGGTGGTGAGCACCTCGGCCATCACATCGCCGGTGACCGGGGTGAGCAGCACGCCGTTGCGGTAGTGGCCGGTGGCCGCGAGCAGGCCCGGCAGGGCCGTGGGGCCGAGCAGCGGGGCGTTGTCGGGCGTGCCGGGGCGCAGCCCGGCACGGGTCTCCACCAGCGGCAGCTCGGTGATGCCCGGCACCAGCTCGTGGGCGTCGCGCAGCAGCTCGTAGACGCCGCCGGCGGTGACCGTGGTGTCCCAGCCGAGCTCCTCGCTGGTCGCGCCGACGACCAGCTCGCCGTTCTCGCGCGGCACCAGGTACACCGGGCCGCCGCGCACGACCGCCCGGACCGTGCGGGAGAGGAAGGGCCGGTAGGCGTCCGGTACGCGCAGCCGCAGCACCTGGCCCTTGACCGGGCGGACGGGTGGCAGCACCTCCGGGGGCAGGCCCGGCAGCCGGCCGCTGAGACTGCCCGCGGCCAGCACCGTCCGGTCGGCCGCCACCCGGGTGCCGTCGGCCAGCTCGGCCCCGGTCGCGCGGTCGCCGGCGAGCAGCGCCCGGACCGCCTCCTGGCGGTGGAACACCACGCCCGCCCGCTCACAGGCCGTCAGCAGGGCCCGCGCCAGGCGCCGGGGGTCGGTCTGGTGGTCGCCGTCCACCCGCAGCCCGCCGCGTACGCCGGGCGCCAGCATCGGCTCCAGCCGGCGGCACTCGCGCCCGGACAGCCACCGCGCGTCGAGGCCGCAGCGCAGCTGGAGCTCGTGGAGCTCGCGCAGGTGGGCCCGGTCGTCGGCGTCGAGGGCGACGGCGAGCGTGCCGCAGGCGCGGTAGCCGGTGTCGAGACCGCTGGCCTCCTCCAGCTCGGCCGTGAACGCCGGATAGCGGCGCGCGGAGGCGAGGTTGAGGGCGAGCAGCGTCTCCTCGCCGTAGTGCAGTTCGGTGACGGCGGCCAGCATGCCGGCCGCGACCTGGGCCGCGCCGCCGCCGGGCGCCGGGTCGGCGACCGCCGCGCGCAGCCCGCGCTGGGCGGCGCGCCAGGCCGTGACCAGGCCGATGACGCCGCCGCCGATGACCAGGACGTCATGGGTGTGCCGCGCGTGCATGGGCTTCCAGCCCCTCCCTTCGCCGGCATGACCCGGATCAGGTTCGTACGGTCGGAGGCCGTCCAGCCTCCCTCTCAGCCCGGTGCGTCCGGGCTCCCGCGAGTGCTTGCAGCGGCCACAGTAGTACGCCCCGCCGAGGGGCCGGAAGGGCGGCCCGCGCGTCGTTCACGGTGATCCGCGCGGCAAACATCGTGACGCTGTGTCAGAGGTCTCGTCACCGGTTGCCCCGGTGGAGCCGGGTCGCCGTCCTACAGTTGACCGGGTGAGCGAGCAGACGAACACCTCCAGTGACCGGCGCGTCGTCATCGTCGGCGCGGGCATGGCCGGGGTGCAGACCGCCGTCGCCCTGCGTGAGCAGGGCTGGGACGGCGCGATCTCCCTGCTGGGCGCCGAGCCCCACCGGCCCTACGACCGCCCCCCGCTGTCCAAGGCCGTGCTCCTCGGCAAGGCCGAGGGGTCCGCCTTCGAGGTGGACTTCGACTCGCTCGGCATCGACCTGGAGCTCGGGCGCGAGGTCACCGGGCTGCGCGCCGCCGAGCACCTGCTGGACACCGACCGGGGCCCGGTGCCGTACGACGTCCTGGTCGTCGCCACCGGTGCCGAGCCCGTCACCCTGCCCGGCAGCGAGGGCGTGCCCGGCGTGCACGTCCTGCGCACGGTGGACGACGCCGAGGGGCTGCGACCGGTGCTGGCCGAGCAGCGCGACGTGGTCGCCGTCGGGGCCGGCTGGATCGGCGCCGAGTTCGCCACCGCCGCGCGCGAGGCGGGCTGCCGGGTGACCGTGGTCGAGGCCGCGGACCGGCCGCTCGCGGGCGCCATGCCGGCCGAGGTCGCGGCGCACATGGCCGGCTGGTACGCGCACAGCGGCGCCCGTCTGGTGACCGGCGCGAAGGTGGCGGCCGTGGAGGAGGGCGCGGTCGTCCTGGACGACGGCACCCGGCTGCCCGCCGGCGCGGTGGTCGTCGGCATCGGGGCCCGCCCGGCGACGACCTGGCTGGCCGGCTCGGGCATCGAGCTGGCGGAGGACCGTTCCGTCGTCACCGACGACCGGCTGCGCACCTCCCTGCCGGACGTCTACGCGGTCGGCGACTGTGCGTCGTTCCCCTCGGCCCGCTACGGCGAGCGGCTGCTGGTGCACCACTGGGACAACGCCCTCCAGGGGCCGCGGACCGTCGCCGAGAACATCGTCCACGGCCCGGCCGAGGGACCGGTCTACGACCCGGTGCCGTACTTCTGGTCCGAGCAGTTCGGCCGCTTCGTGCAGTACGCCGGGCACCACGCGGGCGCCGACGAGCTGGTGTGGCGCGGCGACCCGGAGAGCGCCGCCTGGTCGGTGTGCTGGCTGCGCGCGGGCGTGCTGGTGGCGCTGCTGGCCGTGGGGCGCCCGCGCGACCTCGCGCAGGGCCGCAGGCTCATCGAGCAGGGGGCGTTGCTGGACCGGGCGAAGGCCGCCGACGCGTCGGTGCCGCTGAAATCCGCCGTGCTCTGAGGGGCCGGTGGGGTGACCTCCGGGCCGGTCGGGGGACCGGCTCGGGTCAACCCGGCTACCGGCTGTCAGTCCAGGATGGCAGGCTTGTCCCTGTGACCGAGATTGACACGAAGATCGATGCACTCGTCCCCGCCTGGCTCAACCTCCCCGACATCGCGGAGGAGCTCGATGTGGAGGTGACGCGCGTACGACAGCTGGTGAAGGAGGGCCAGCTGATCGCCGTGCGTCGTGGCGAGAACCGAGTGCTCATGGTGCCTGCCGACTTCATCGGCGAGGGCAAGGTGGTCAAGGGCCTGGCCGGTACCTTGACGCTGCTGAGGGACGACGGCTTCAGCGACGAGGAGATGCTGGAGTGGCTGTTCACCCCCGACGAGACCCTGCCGGGGACCCCCGCGCAGGCGCTGCGCGAGAATCGCGGCACGGAGGTGAAGCGCCGCGCCCAGGCGCTCGCCGTCTGACGGCCCCGAGCGCCGTCCAGCGATAGAGAGTCCGGTGCACGGGTCCGAGGAGGGCCCGTGCACCGCCGACCGGGGGGAGAAACACCCGATGTCCGTCACCGCGCGCGAGCGTCTCGCCGACGCCCGGCTGTATCTGTGCACCGACGCGCGCAGGCGCCAGGGCGACCTCCCGGAGTTCCTCGACGCCGTGCTCTCCTCCGGCGTGGACATCGTCCAGCTGCGGGACAAGGGCATGGAGGCGGGGGAGGAGCTGGAGCACCTCGCGGTGTTCGCCGACGCCGCCCGCCGCCACGGCAAGTCGTTCGCGGTCAACGACCGCGCGGACGTCGCGCACGCCGCCGGCTCCGACGTGCTCCATCTGGGCCAGCGCGACCTCCCGGTGCCCGCCGCGCGGGCGATCCTCGGGCAGGACGTCCTCGTCGGCCGCTCCACCCACGCCGAGGCCGAGGTCGACGCGGCCGCCGCCGAGCCCGGCACGGATTACTTCTGCACCGGCCCCTGCTGGCCGACCCCCACCAAGCCGGGCCGGCACGCCCCCGGCCTGTCCCTGGTGCGGTACGCCGCCTCGCTCGGCACCGAGCGCCCCTGGTTCGCCATCGGCGGCATCGACGAGGACAACCTCGACGAGGTGCTGGCCGCCGGCGCCCGGCGGATCGTGGTGGTGCGCGCCATCACCGAGGCCGACGACCCGGGCGCGGCCGCGGCCCGGCTGGCGAAGCGGATCCGCGCCCACGCCCTCTGAGCGCCCGGCCGGACGGTGTTCCGGACGGCGTTCCGGACGGTGTTCCGGACGGAGTTCCCGGCGGCGGATGAGACGCCCGCTGTCCGAGGAGTGGGACGATCGGCGGACAGTTGACCGGCGAACCGGACAATTCGTTGATCCGCTTGGGGGTGCACGGACCCGCTGGTTAACTTGCCGGTATGGCCCTTGGTACTGCCTCCACCAGGACGGACCACGCGCGCACGGTGCGTGAGCTGCTCGCCTCCGGCGAGCGTTCGTATTCGTTCGAATTCGCTGCCCCGAGGACCGAAAAGGGCGAGCGGACCCTGTGGAACGCGATCCGGCGCATCGAAGCCGTCGGACCCACCTTCGTCTCCGTCACCTACGGCGCCGGCGGCTCCTCCCGCGAGGGCACCGTCCGCGCGACCGAGCGCATCGCCACCGACACCACGCTGACCCCGGTCGCCCACCTCACCGCGGTCAACCACTCCGTGGCCGAGCTGCGCAACGTCATCGGCCAGTACGCCGATGTGGGCATCCGCAACATGCTGGCCCTGCGCGGCGACCCGCCCGGCGACCCCATGGGCGCCTGGACCCGTCACCCGGAGGGCCTCGACCACGCGGTCGACCTGGTGCGGCTCATCAAGGAGTCCGGCGACTTCTGCGTGGGCGTCGCGGCGTTCCCGGAGATGCACCCGCGCTCCACCGACTGGGAGACCGACGTCCGGCACTTCGTCGACAAATGCCGGGCGGGCGCGGATTTCGCGATCACTCAGATGTTCTTCTATCCGGAGGATTATCTGCGGCTGCGCGACAGGGTCGCGGCGGCGGGTTGCCAAACACCGATCATTCCGGAAATCATGCCGGTCACCAACGTGCGCCAGATCGAACGATTCGCGCAGCTGAGCAACGCGGCGTTCCCTCCGGACCTCGCGGAGCGGATCCTCGCGGTGAAGGACGACGCGGCCGCTGTACGCTCGATCGGAATCGAGTACGCGACGGACCTGTGTGCCCGGTTGATGGCCGAGGAGATCCCCGGGTTGCACTTCATCACCCTGAACCACTCGACGGCCACGTTGGAGATCTACGAGAACCTGGGGCTGCACCAGCGGCCCTGACACGGCCGGCCGGGAACGGGCGGCCGAACGAGAGGGGCGTTAATGGGCTGGACGGTCCTCTACATCGCGTTCGGCGTCGTCGCGCTCTGGCTGCTCGGCGAGGTGCTGCTCCAGTACAAGGCGCGGCTGCGCTGGCGGCTCCTGGCCTTCACCGGCTTCCTCGGCGTGGTGGCGGGCGTGCTCGTGCCGTCCGTCGCCGTCATCGTGGTCGGCGCCGTCGCCTTCGGTGTCGGCCAGACCTTTGTGACGCTCTCGTTCCGGCGCGGCTTCTCCATGGGCTGGGCCCTGCGCCGCAAGGACGGCGACGCGGGCGGGGAGAGCGGCGCCCCGCAGGGCCGGGCGGGCCGTAACGGCCGCAAGAGCCGCAAGGGCGGTGCCCCCGCGAAGGCCGCGAACGCCCCGGGCGCCGACAAGGCCGCGGCCGAGGGCCGCGGCGGTCGCGCCGCCGGACGCCGCCGCAAGGGCGGCCCCGCGGCGCCGGCCCCCGCCACCGGCCCGGAGCCCACCACGACGGCCACCGGCCCCGGCACGCCCCCGCCCGCCCCGGGCCTGGACGCCGCCGCCACCGAGCTCATGCCCGCCGTGCCCCAGCAGCCCACGGCCGAACAGCCGCACCACACCGGCTACGACCCCGACGGCGGCTCGGACGACAACGTCTTCGGCGCGTACGACGGCTACGACGGCCGGAACCCCGGCACCGCCCCCGCCCAGGGCGGTTACGCCGGGCAGTACGACTACGGCCAGGGCGGCCAGTACGCCTCGTACTCCGACCCGTACATCGGCAACCGCCCCCCGTCCTACGAGCAGTACGACGCCTACGGGCAGCAGCAGCCGTACGGACAGCAACAGCAGTACGGCGACGGCGGCCAGAGCGCCGGGGTGTACACGCCGCAGTACGACTTCGACACCCCGCCCGGCGGCATCTGGGTGCCGCAGCAGCGCGACACCGACATCCCGCCCGGCGGCGGCCGGCCGTACCCGCCGCAGCAGCACGGCCAGGGCGGTCAGGGCGGCCACGGCGGTCAGGGCCATCAGGGCGGTCAGGGCTACGACGGTCAGCAGCACTACCGCTACTGACCCGCGGGGCTACTGCGAGCCGCGCCAGTCGGCCCCGTCCACGATCAGCCCGGCGACCATCGCCCCCGACATCCCGGCGTGCGCCAGCCCGCCGCCGGGATGCGCGAACCCGCCCGCCCGGTACAGACCGGGCAGCGCCGTGGCGTTGCCCGGCCGCAGATACGCGCCCTCCGCGCCGGCCAGGGCCGGCGCCGGCACACCGCCGCCCTCGGCGCCCGTCTCCGCCTCCGTGTCGGCCGGCGTGCGCACCTCGTGCCACAGCAGCCGCTCCCGCAGCCCCGGCACCGCCGCCTCGGCGGCCCGGACCATCCGCTCGGCGAACGCGGCGGCCGTCCCCGGCGCCGACCAGTCCACCCGCCCGTGCGGGGCGACCGTCGCGGTGAGCGTCACGGCCTCGTGGTCGTCGCCCGGGCGCGTCGCCGGGTCGTCCGGCCGCAGCACCGTCACCGTCGGCGCGTAGTCCGTCCCCGCGCCGCGCCCGCCGAACACCGCGTCCAACTCGGCCTCGCGGGCGGACGCGTGGACCACCGTGCGATGTACCGTGCCGGCGGGCCGGGCGCCGGACACCGCCAGGAAGACACCGAACCGGCCGGGCGGCGGACCCGAGGGCCCGGACACCTCACCGGCCGCACCGGGCGCCACGGCCGCGAGCCGGGCGGGCGGCACCGCGGCCACCACCATGTCGGCCCCGGCCACCTCGCCGGAGGCCAGCCGCACCCCGGCCGCGCGCCCGTCCTCCTCCACCAGCCCCACGACCTCGGCGCCGAAGAAGAACTCCACCCGCCGCGCCCGGCACCGCTCGTACAGGGCGTCGGCGAGGGCGCGCAGCCCACCGCGCACGTACCAGCTGCCGAAGGTCTGCTCCATGTACGGCAGCACGGTCGCGCTCGCGGGCGCGTGCCGCGGATCGAGCCCGTAGGCCAGGGCGTGGCCCTCCAGCAGCGCGGCGAGCCGCGCGTCCTTCAACTCGCGGCGGGCGACGGCGGCCAGCGTGGCGGGCGCGGCACGCCGGAAGAGCCCGCGCCCGCGCACCGCCGGGTACGGGTCCCGGCCGAGGGCCGTGACCCGTTCGGGGCGCAGCGGCTCCTCCAGCAGCGGGCGCCGCGTGGCGTCCCAGACGTCGCGCCCCCGGTTGACGAGGTCGCTCCAGCGCTCGCCCGCGCCCGCGCCGACCGCCGCGTCCAGGGCGGCCACGACGCCGGCCCGCGAGGCGTTGGGCAGCGTCACGTCCGTGCCGTCGGGGAGGACGTGCCGGCTCGCCGGGTCGACCTGGACCAGCTCCAGGCTCGCCTCCAGCGACTCCTTGCCGGTCTTGACGAACAGGTCGCGGTAGACGGCGGGCAGGTGCAGCAGCCCCGGCCCGGTGTCGAAGACGAACCCGTCCCGCTCCAGCCGCCCGACGCCACCGCCATGGGTCGTGCCCCGCTCGTACACCGCCACCCGGTGGCCCGCGACGGCCAGCCGGGCGGCGGCCGCCATCGCGCCCATCCCGGCGCCTATCACCGCAATCCGTGCCATGCGCCGACCTTATCCGGCACCGCCCCCACCGCCCGGCGGCCGGGTCTGAGTACGCGTACCTAGGCGCCGGGATGAGTACCCGCGCGGATGGGCCGGGCCCCGTCCGCGGGGGAGAGTGGTGCCCACGGAGGGGACGCCGGGGCCGCACCGCCGACACGGGGCGGCGGAACGGCTCGGCGGACCCGCCGCGACCGGGGGGAACGGGAGTCCCACGCACCACCGGGGCTCGGGGGGAGACACGGGGGAACGCCGTTCCGGCGCGGGCCGAGGGGGATCGGTCCGCACCGGGACGGCGGCACCCGTCCGCGTACGGACTCCGCGCGGCTCAGCGGCCGCCGCCCACCCGCCCCTGGAGCAGCCGCGACAGCGCCGCGTGGACCTCGTCGATCGACCGCTCCGGCTGGAACGACCGCCAGTCCAGCGCCGCCACCAGCACCATCCCGAACAGCGCGGACGCCGTCAGCGGCACGTCGATCTCCTCGCTCAGCTCGCCCTCCGCGACCGCCTCCCGCAGCACCGCCTCGATCACCGCGATCGCCCGCTGCCGGACCTGCGTCAGCGTCGACTGCCACGTCCGGTTGGTGCGCCACAGCTCGGCCACGTACAGCTGCATCAGCGCCGGATGGCGGGTGATGAAGTCGAGCCCGGCCCGGATCATCGCGTCCAGCGCGTCGACCCGGCCGCCGCCGCGCTCGGCGGTCTCGTCGGCCGCGGCCTGCAGGGAGTCCGTCAGCAGCTCGATGCCGTGCCGCAGCAGCTCCTCGAAGAGGACGGTCTTGCTGGCGAAGTTGTAGTAGACCGTGCCCTTCGCCACCCCGGCGCGCTCGGCGATCTCGTCCACCGTGGTGGAGGAGAAGCCCTGCTCGGCGATGAGCGTGACCGCCGCGTCGAAGAGCTTCCGCCGGGTGTTCCGGCGGCGTGTACCGCTGCTGTCCATGGGGGTGATTCTCCCCGTACCCACGGTGCCCGCGTGCACGGACCCGGCCTCCGCCGCGACACCTTTGCCGGCCGCGCCGGCTCCGCGCGCGCCGCCCCGGCGGTCAACCCCCGGGCGGGAACGCCCATTAGGCTGGGGCCGCCGGCGGACCGCGCCGGAGACGAGCCGTTCCGCCGCCGAGGAGCCACCCGCCGTGTCAGACCCCCTTCGCCCCCGGGCCTCCCTCCGTACCGCCGTGGTCTGGGAGGTCCTCCGGGACGCCCTGGACCGCCGGGTCAAGGCCGCCGGCCGGGAGGACCTGGAGGTCCTGGACACCGGGGGCGGCTCCGGCAGGTTCGCCGTGCCGCTGGCCCGGCTCGGCCACCGCGTCACCGTCGTCGACCCCAGCCCCAACGCGCTCTTCGCCCTGGAGCGGCGCGCCGCCGAGGCCGGCGTCGCCGAGCGCGTGCGCGGCGTCCAGGGCGACGCCCACGGCCTCTTCGACGTCGCCGAGCGCGGCGGCTACGACCTCGTCCTCTGCCACGGCGTGCTCGAGTACGTCGAGGACCCCGCCGAGAGCGTGCGCAACGCCGTCGCCGCGCTGCGCCCCTCCGGCACCCTCAGCCTGCTCGCCGCCGGGCTGGGCGGCGCGGTCCTCGCCCGCGCCCTCGCCGGCCACTTCACCGAGGCCCACCAGGCGCTCACCGACCCCTCCGGGCACTGGGGCGCCGGCGACCCCGTCACCCGCCGGTTCACCGCCGACCAGCTCTCCGGCCTGGTGGCCGACGCCGGACTGGAGGTCTCCGCGGTGCACGGCGTACGCGTCTTCGCCGATCTGGTGCCCGGGGTGCTGGTCGACGCCGAGCCCGGCGCCGCGGACGCGCTCCTGAGGCTGGAGACCGCCGTCGCGGAGATCCCCGCCTTCCACTCGGTGGCCACTCAGCTGCACGTCCTCGCCGAGCGGGGCTGATCGGGGGCATCCCCGAGGGCCCGCCCGATCCGCCCGTCCGCCCCGTATGATCGGGGGACACCGTCCGGCATGGCGGATCGGCGGGCAGGGAATGTACGTCCCGACGGCATCGATCGCCACAGGCGGGGCCGGTGGCCGAATTGGCGCAGAGGGGCGGGTTTCACGGGGGCGATTCCCTGCCTATCCTGAAAGGGTCGCACCCCGGTCGCCCCCCGCGACCGACGAGTAGGAGGACTCCGTGCCGCTCTCGGAGCACGAGCAGCGCATGCTCGAGCAGATGGAGCGAGCGCTGTACGCCGAAGATCCCAAGTTCGCGACAGCGCTCGAGGGCAGCGGCCTGCGCACGTACACCCGGCGACGGGTCTACCAGGCGGTCGCGGGTTTTCTGGTGGGCATCGCGCTCCTCATGGCCGGAATGGTCGCCCAGCGCATCTGGATCAGCGTGGCGGGCTTCCTCGTCATGCTGAGCTGTGCCGTGCTCGCGGTGACGGGGTGGCGCAAGGCGCCCAGGCCCGGTGTGCAGCGGAACGCCGGCCCGATGGGCGGCATGCCGCGGCGGCCGGCGGGCCGGCGGCGCGGCATGATGGACCGCATCGAGCAGCGCTGGCAGCGCCGCCGCGACGAGCAGGGCCACTGAGCCTTCAGTCTTCCCAAGAGGGGGCCGGGACGTAGTCGCGGCCCCCTCTTTTGTGTCCTTCTCCTTTGTGTCCTTCGTGTCCTCAGCCGCCGGACGGGCTGTTCAGCCCGTCCGGCGCCTGAGGAGTCCCTGGAGCAGGCGGGCCGTGCTGCGGGGGGCGAAGCGGGCCCTGAGGCGGGTGGCACGGGTGGCCGTGGCGTGGAGGCCGGCCCGGACCAGCTCGACGTCGGCGGCCAGGCCGTCGGCCGGGCGCGGCCGGGGCGCGTAGAGCGTCCGCTCGACCGCCGTGGCCACCCGCCCGGCGGCCTCGGCGGCCGGGGCGGTCAGCCCGGCCGTCGTCACGATGCGGTCGGCGGCCATCCTGGGGGTGCGCGTGTCGTCGGGAGGGATGCCGTAGTCCCAGGCCGAGTCGGTCAGCTCGCGCCAGGCGGCCAGTGTGCGCGCCCCCGGCTCCGCGGCGGTGCCGCCGGCCCCGCCGAGCCGCCGGGCCCGGGCGCGGTTCCGCAGCAGCATCGGCAGCAGGGGCAGCGCCAGCGCGGCGAGGGCGGCCAGCACCAGGCCCACGACGGTGAGCGGTGAGGTGTCCTCGCCCGGGGCGGCCGCGGCCGCGCTCGGCGGCGTGCCGGGGCAGCCCTGGAGCTTGCGCAGCTCCGGCGGGCAGGCCGCGTCCACCGAGGGCGCCGCCGAGGGGACGGTCCCGCGGCTGGGCACCGGCGCCGGGGCTGCCGGGTCGGGCGCGGTGGGCGCCTGGGCCACGGTGTACTCGGGCTGGGAGCCCCGGCTGGGGGTGGGCTCGAACCGGGTCCACCCGGCGCCCTCGAAGTACAGCTCGGGCCAGGCGTGGGCGTCCTTGGACCCCACCGACACCGAACCGTCCGGCTGCGGGGTGCCCGGGGCGAAGCCGACCGCGACCCGGGCGGGGATGCCCAGGGTCCGTGCCATGGCCGCCATGGAGAAGGAGAAGTGCACACAGAAGCCGCGCTTCTCCTCCAGGAAGCGGGCCATGGCGTCCTCGCCGCTGCCCGAGCGCACCTCGGTGTCGTAGCGGAAGCCGCCGTTCACGGCGAAGAACTCCTGGAGCCGCACCGCCTGTTCGTAGGCGTTCGCGGCCCCGGCCGTCACCTCGCGGGCGGTCCGCGCCACCACGGGCGGCACGCTGTCCGGGACCGTGGTGTACTCGCGCAGCAGCGCCCGCGGGGGCGCGGGCGCCGCGCCGAGCTGGGCGGCCGTCGGCTGTACGCGCAGGGCGGTGAGCTCGTAGCGCAGGCCCCGGGTGGTCTGGCCGTGGTCGCCGACCAGGGTGCGGCCCTCCGGCTCGTACCGCCAGGCGCCGGTGAGCCGGGTGACCTGCCGGGCGGGGTAGGGCATCGGCAGGTAGTTCTGGGCGTAGCCGGGCGCCGCGGCGACGGAGAGGCCGATCTCCTCCGTGCGCACCTCGGGCGCCAGGCCCTGGGGCGCGGGCAGCAGCGGCGACGGCACGCCCGTGATGCGCCGCTCGGAGGCGCGCCATGACGCCCCGTCGAACCGGTCGAGGGAGACGATCCGCAGATACAGGTCCGGGCCGCCGGTGGGGGCCGCTCGGTAGCGCAGGACCTCGCGGTTCTCCGGCTGGTTGAGGCTGTTCTGGAGCGACACGAGGGGATTGACGGCCGAGATGGTGCCGCCGGAGCCGCCGGCCCCGGCACCCCTGCCGCGCGGTTGCAGCAGCCCGCCGTCGATCGACGGCAGCACCGCCGGCGCCAGCAGCGCGACGCCCAGCACGAGCACGCCGATGCGGTGGCCGGTTCGCAGTGGGGCGGGGGCGCGGCCGCCGCCGAGGGCGGCCGGGCCGTCCGGGCCCGCGGGGTGTCCCCCGCCGTGGACGCGGCCCCAGCGGGTGAGGCGGTCGCGGCCCTCGGCCAGGAGCAGCAGCAGGAAGCCGGCCGCGGCCGGCAGGAACCACAGGTGCTGCCCGCCGCCCCGGGCGAGGCCGGCGCCGATCGAATACAGGGCGAGCAGCGGCAGGCCGGCCGGGGCCGCGGCGCGGTACGTCACGGCCAGCGCGTCCACCACCAGGCCGATCAGCAGCACTCCGCCGACCAGCAGGAACCTGATGGCGAGGGTGGCGGGGGCCGGGATGGCGTACCGCCCGATGTCGTCCATGCCCGCGCGCAGCAGCCGGGCGAACTCCTCGCAGGCCGCGGGCCCCGGGAGCACCCCGCCGAGGGCCCGCTCCCGCGCGAAGACCACGGTGAGCAGCAGGATCGCGGTCACCGCCTGGAGCGCGACGGTGAGCGGCCCGGCGGGCGCCGCCCGGCGGGCCACCACGCCGACGGCCGTCTGCACCGCCAGCAGCAGGGCGGCCTGAAGGAGCCAGTCGGCCCGGTCGACCAGCGGCAGCGTGGCGCAGGCCGCGCCGAGCGTCGCCAGCGCGCCGCAGACGGCGAGCCACGTCCGGCCGTTCACGCCCGGCCTCCCGTCGCCCCGGACGCCGTCGCCCGCGGGGCCTCCGGCACGCTCGCCGGACGCCACAGATCGGCCAGCGGCACCCCGGGGCCGACCGGCAGCACCGTCCATCCCGCCTCGCGCAGGGGCCGCTGCCACCGCCCGGCCCCGGGCGCCGGGCGGCGGCCCGCCCAGGCGTCGGCGTCCAGCACGAAGGCGACGGCGGTGCCGCCGCGCGGCCGCATCCGGGCGGCCACCTCCGCCTGCCGCTCGTCCAGCCGGCCGAGGAAGGCGATGAGCAGGCCCGCGCCGTCGCGCAGCGCGTCGTAGGCGGCCGAGAGCCCGGTGCCCCCGGAGTGCTCCAGCACGGCCAGGGCGTCGAGCAGCGGCCCGGCCAGGGCTTCGTCCGGCCCGTGGGCCGCGCCGGCGGGCCCGCCCGGGGCGTCGAGGCCCGGCAGGAAGGCGCCGGTGTCGGTCAGCAGCCGCACCGCGAACCCGCGCTCCCGCAGGTGCAGCGCGGCGGAGGCGGCCCCCGAGACGGCCCATTCGAAGGGCGCGTCCGGGCCCGCGCCCTCGTAGGCCGTGGCCCGGGTGTCCAGCAGGACCGTGCCGTGGGCGCGCCGCGGCTGCTCCTCGCGGCGCACCATGAGCTCGCCGTGGCGGGCCGTAGAGCGCCAGTGCACCCGGCGGAGGTCGTCGCCGTGGCGGTACTCGCGCGGGATGACGTCGTCCTCGCCGGCCAGGGCGAGGGAGCGGAGGCCGCCGTCGCCGTGGCCGGGGGCCTCGCCGCCCAGCCGCAGCGGCGGCAGGGCGTCGACGCGAGGCACGACCGTCAGCGTGTCCTGGGCGTGGAAGCCCCGGGTCAGCTCGCACATCCCGAAGGGGTCCGTCAGCCGCAGCTGGAGCGGGCCCAGCGGATAGCGGCCGCGCAGCGGGGAGCGGACCCGGTAGGACATCTCGCGGCGGCCGCCGGGCTCCACCCGGTCCAGCACGAAGCGGGGGCGCGGGCCGAGGGAGTAGGGCACCTGGTCCTGGAGCATCAGCAGGCCGGTGGGCAGCCGGGAGACGTTCTCCAGGCGCAGGCTCACCCGGGCCTCGCCCAGCGCCGCCACCCGGACGGGCGCCAGCCGCCGGCTGCCGGTGACGCGGTGGCGGGTGCCGTGGAGGACGAGCACGCAGACCACGGGGAGCGCGGACAGCAGCAGCCCGACGCGCAGCAGGTCCTCCTGGCCCAGGACGTAGGAGCAGGCGCCCGCGGCGATGCCGGCCGCCAGGAACGAGCGGCCCCGGGTGGTCAGCCCGGCGAACGCGGCGCCGAGCTCCGCGAGCCGGCCCGGCCGCGGTGGGGTGCCGGCGGACATCACGGCCTCCGGGCGCCCGGCGGCTGCTGACCGAACGGGTCGGGCAGCGGGGTGCGCTGCAGGATGTCGACGACGACCAGCTCCGCCGTCCGCCGGTTCAGGCGGGCCTGGGCCGTGGGCAGCAGGCGGTGGGCGAGCACCGGGACGGCCAGCGCCCGTACGTCGTCGGGCAGGACGAAGTCGCGGCCCGCGAGGGCCGCGGCCGCCTTGGCGGCCCGGACCAGATGGAGCGTCGCGCGGGGCGACGCGCCGAGTCTGAGCTCGGGGTGGTGGCGGGTGGCGGTGACCAGGTCGACCGCGTACCGCCGGACGGCCTCGGCGACGTGGACGGCGCGCACGGCGTCGGTGAGCTTGACGATCTCGTGGGCGTGCGCCACCGGCTGGAGGTCGTCGAGCGGGGAGAAGCCGGCGTGGGCGTCCAGCATCCGCAGCTCGGCCTCGGGGCTGGGATAGCCCATGGACACCCGGGCCATGAAGCGGTCGCGCTGCGCCTCGGGCAGCGGATACGTGCCCTCCATCTCCACCGGGTTCTGCGTGGCGACCACCATGAAGGGGGCGGGCAGCTCATAGGTGCGCCCGTCGACGGTGACCTGGCGTTCCTCCATGGACTCCAGCAGCGCCGACTGGGTCTTGGGGGAGGCGCGGTTGATCTCGTCGCCGATCACGATCTGGGCGAAGATCGCGCCGGGCTTGAACTCGAAGTCGCGGCGCTGCTGGTCGTAGACGCTGACGCCGGTGATGTCCGAGGGCAGCAGGTCGGGCGTGAACTGGATGCGCCGCACCGAGCAGTCCAGGGAGCGGGCCAGCGCCTTGGCGAGCATCGTCTTGCCCACCCCGGGGACGTCCTCGATCAGCAGGTGACCCTCGGCGAGCAGCACGGTCAGGGCCAGCCGCACGACCTCCGGCTTGCCCTCGATCACGCTCTCCACCGCCCCGCGGACACGGTCCGCGGTCGTGGTCAGCTCGCTCGCTCGATCGTCATAGGTGGTCACCCGGCCCTCCTCGGCCCCATGTGCCGGGGCGTGGGTCCGACGGATCACGGACCGGCCCCCCTCCAGCGTGGACACCGCCCGCGATCACGGGGCGGCGTCCTACGCATTCTGTCCGCATACGGCGGTTCCCGTCACCGCCTGTGGACAACTCGTCGGCCCCCGGCGACCGGCCGCGATGCGGAATCAATCCCTCCGCCGGGGCGCGCCGGCTAGGGGCGCGGGTCGATCTCGCGCAGCAGCCCCGTGGTGACATCGAAGACGAAACCGCGCACGTCGTCGCGGTGCGGCAGGAACGGGGACGTCCGCACCCGCTGCATGGACTGGCGCACGTCCTGGTCGAGGTCCTTGAACGCCTCCACGGCCCACGCGGGCCGCTGGCCGACCTCGGCCTCGATCTCGTGGCGGAAGTCCTCGGTCAGGTTCAGCAGACCGCAGCCGGTGTGGTGGATCAGCACGACCGAGCGGGTGCCCAGCGCGCGCTGGCTGATGGTGAGCGAGCGGATGATGTCATCGGTGACCACGCCGCCGGCGTTGCGGATGGTGTGGCAGTCGCCCAGCTCCAGGCCGAGCGCCGCGTGGAGGTCCAGGCGGGCGTCCATACAGGCCACGACCGCGACCTTGAGCACCGGCCGGGCGTCCATCCCGGGGTCGCGGAACGAGCTCGCGTACTTCGCATTGGCCTCGACCAGGTGGTCGGTGACCGTGGGTTCCATGTGCCCGGCGTCGGAGCTGGGCTTTTGCGGCTGAGGCTCGGTTATCGGCATAGGGACGAAGGTAGTCGGCGACCGGCCGCGGCGCACGCGCGGAGTGACGCGCCTGGCGGTTGGTTGACCGAGGGGACGAGTGGACTAAAGTGGCGCGAAGTGGGAGGCGTGACGCTCCCCTTGGACCCGGCAGAAAACCGCGCGCGCGGTGCGCACGCACCCCTCGGCCTCCTCCCGCTCCCGGTCGCCCCGGCGTCGCTTCCCCGGCGCCGAAGCGGCCGCTTCCCCTTCGAGCGGGCGGGGACCCGGCGGTGCGTGCCCCGGCGCGCGGGGGCCGCCTCCCCCGACTCTCAGAAGGGCGCATGAGCAGCAACGCGCGACACGTCCCCGTCATGCTCCAGCGCTGCCTGGACATGCTCGCCCCCGCCCTCACCGAGCCCGGAGCGGTCGTGGTCGACTGCACGCTCGGCGCCGGCGGACACAGCGAGGCGCTGCTCAAGGCGTTCCCCGAGTGCCGGCTGATCGCCCTCGACCGCGATCCCACCGCCCTCGCGCTGGCCGGCGAGCGCCTCGCCCCCTACGGCGAGCGCGCCACGCTGGTGCGGGCCGTCTACCACGAGCTGCCCGAGGTGCTGGAGCGGCTGGGCATCCCCAAGGTCCAGGGCGTCCTCTTCGACCTCGGCGTGTCCTCCATGCAGCTCGACGAGGCCGACCGCGGCTTCGCCTACGCCCAGGACGCCCCGCTCGACATGCGCATGGACCAGACGACCGGCATCAGCGCCGCCGAGGTCCTCAACACCTACCCGCCGGGCGAGCTGGTGCGCATCCTGCGCGCCTACGGCGAGGAGAAGCAGGCCAAGCGGATCGTCTCGGCCATCGTCCGGGAGCGCGAGAAGGAGCCCTTCACCAACAGCGCCCGGCTCGTCGAGCTGATCCGCGACGCCCTCCCGCAGGCCGCCAAGCGCACCGGCGGCAACCCCGCCAAGCGCACCTTCCAGGCCCTGCGCATCGAGGTCAACGCGGAGCTGGCCAGCGTGGAGGCGGCCATTCCGGCGGCCGTGAAGGCCCTCGCCGTCGGCGGGCGCGTCGCCGTGCTGTCGTACCAGTCGCTGGAGGACCGCATCGTCAAGGGCGTCTTCGCGGCCGGCGCCACCAGCACAGCGCCGCCCGGCCTGCCGGTGGTGCCCGAGGAGTACCAGCCGCGCCTGAAGCTCCTCACCCGGGGCGCCGAGCTGCCCACCGAGGAGGAGGTCGCCGAGAACCGCAGGGCCGCCCCCGCCCGGCTGCGCGGCGTCGAACGCATCCGCGAGGACATCCGGTGAGCCCGGCGGCCCGGCGGGGCAGCCTCCTGGGCAGGCTGCTGCCCATCGGGCCCCTCGGCGCGAAGCGCACCCCCTTCGTCCTGCTCGTCGTGGTGCTGCTGGGCTCCGGGCTGATCTCCCTGCTGCTGCTGAATTCCTCCCTCAACCAGGGCTCCTTCGAGCTCAGCCGGTTGCAGCGCAAGACCACCGAGCTGAAGGACGAGCAGCAGGCCCTCCAGCAGGAGGTCGACCAGCTCGCCGCGCCCGACGCGCTGGAGCGCCGGGCCCGCGAGCTGGGCATGATCCCCGGCGGCAGCCCCGCCTTCCTCAACTCCGACGGCACCGTCAGCGGCGTGCCCGTCCCCGCCGGCTCCGAGGCCCCCGCCGACCCGGCCGCCTACGTGGCCCCCGCGACGCCGCCCCGGGCCCCGGACGCCGAGCCCCCCGCGGCTCCCCGCGCCCCCGCCCCGCCCCCGGCCGCGGTGCCCCCGGCCCCGGCCGCGCCCTCCGCCGCCGTGCCGCCGCAGCCCGTGGCGCCCGAGCCCGTACGGCCCCCGGCCCCCGCGGGTCCCGCCGGCCCCGCGCGCACGCCGGCCGTCCCGGCTCCGGCCCTTCCCCCGGCCCCGGCGGCCGGGCACACCGAGCAGATCAGGTAGGTGAGGTCGTGACGGCGCCCAGGCAGCCCCGCCGCCCGGTTCCCGGGCCCGCGCGCCCCGCCGCGCGACCCGCACGCCCCCGCCCCGGCGCCCCGGCCCTCCGGCTGGGCAGCCCCCGGCCCCGGCTGCGCCTGATCGGCGCCTGCCTCACCCTCGTCCTGCTGGTCTTCACCGTCCGGCTGCTCCAGGTGCAGGCCGTCGACGCGGACGCCTACGCCGCCCGCGCCAACCTCAACCGCTACATCCCCGTCACCCTGGCCGCCGAGCGGGGCGCCATCACCGACCGCTCCGGCATCGACCTGGCCACCACCGTCGACGCGTACGACATCACCGCCGCGCCCGACCTGCTCACCCCGGAACGGATCAAGGCCGAGGGCGCGGCCCGGCAGGCCGCCGCGCTGCTCGCGCCGGTGCTGCGCGAGCCGGCCGCCGCGCTGGAGGCCCGGCTCACCGCCAACCCCAAGTCGAAGTACGTGGTGCTCGCCCGCCGCCAGACCCCCCAGGTCTGGAAGAGGATCAGCGAGCTGAAGAAGGCCCAGGCCGAGCGGGCGGCCCGCAAGCAGGGCGCGAATGTGCTGGCCGGTGTCAACCGCGAGTCGCACAGCAAGCGCGTCTACCCCAACGGCGAGCTCGCCGCCGGCCTGCTGGGCTTCGTCAACGCCGACGGCCAGGGCGGCGGCGGCCTGGAGGCCCAGCTGGACAAGGAGCTGGCCGGCAAGGACGGCCGGCGCGTCTACGCCCAGTCCGGCGGCCGACAGGTGCCCACCGGCGACGTCAAGGAGCAGGCCGCCGTGCCCGGCTCCGACGTCGAGCTGACCGTCGACCGCGACATCCAGTGGGCGGCCCAGAACGCCATCGCCCGCCAGGTGACGGAGTCCGCCGCGGACCGCGGCTACGTCGTGGTCCAGGACACCCGCACCGGCGAGATCCTCGCCATGGCCAACGCCCCCGGCTACAACCCCAACGAGCTCGCCCGCGCCGACCGCTCGGCCATGGGCAACTTCGCCCTCCAGGACGCCTACGAGCCGGGCAGCGTCAGCAAGGTCATGACCATGGCCGCCGTCCTGGAGGAGGGCGTCGCCACCCCCACCACCCATGTCGAGGTGCCCAACCGGCTGCCGCGCGCCGACCGCAACTTCGCCGACGACGTCGACCACCCCGTCTGGCACCTCACCCTCAACGGCGTGCTCGCCAAGTCCAGCAACATCGGCACGATCCTGGCCAGCGAGCAGCTCGGCAAGACCCGTGAGCGGGCCAACGAGGTGCTGTACGACTACCTGCGGAAGTTCGGCGTGGGCCGCCCCACCGGCCTCGGCTTCCCCGGCGAGACCCCCGGCATCCTGGCCAGGCCCCACGACTGGAAGTCCTCCCGGCCCTACACCATCCCCTTCGGCCAGGGCCTGTCCCTGAACGCCCTCCAGGCCACCTCCGTCTACTCGACCATCGCCGCCGGCGGCGAGCGCGTCCAGCCCTCGCTGGTGCGCGGCACCAAGGGCCCCGACGGCCGCTTCACCGCCGTCGCCGAGCCCCCGCGCTCCCGGGTGATCAGCGCGAAGACCGCGCGGGAGCTCACCGCGATGCTGGAGTCGGTGGTCGACGACCAGGAGGGCACCGGCACCAAGGCCAAGATCCCCGGCTACCGGGTGGCCGGCAAGACCGGCACCTCCAACCGGGTGGACCCGGTGACCGGCCGCTACCACGGCTACACCGCCTCCTTCGCCGGATTCGCCCCCGCGGACCAGCCCCGGCTGACCGTCTACTGCGCCATCCAGAACCCCACCCGGGGCAGCTACTTCGGCGGCCAGATCTGCGGACCGGTCTTCAAGCAGGTCATGGAGTTCGCCCTGAAGACCCTCCAGGTGCCGCCGTCGGGCGCGCAGCCGCCCCGGCTGCCGGTGAGCTACGAGTGAGCCGGGTCCGCCGTGACGACGATCACTCCCGATCCGGGGAACCGCGGCCCGGCGGGCCCCTCGCTTCGCGACGAGGCGGGTACGCCCGGTACGCTCACCGCCGTGCCCCACGCTGATCAGTCCCACGCCACCTCCCAGGACGCCCCCGCGGCGCACCCGGGAGCGCCCCGCCCCACCCGGGCCGGATCCGTGTCCCTCACGGAGCTGGCCGGTCAGCTGGGCGTCCCCGCCCCCGAGGGCGCGTCCGAGGTCCACGTCACCGGCATCACCCACGACTCGCGCGCGGTCCGCCCCGGCGACGTCTACGCCGCGCTGCCGGGCGCCCGCTTCCACGGCGCCGGCTTCGCCGCGCAGGCCGCCGGCCTGGGCGCGGCCGCCGTGCTCACCGACCCGGCGGGCGCCGAGCGCGCCGCCGCGACCGGCCTGCCCGTCCTGACCGTGGACGACCCCCGCGCCCGGATGGGCGCCCTGGCCGCCACGATCTACGGCGAGCCCGGCGAGGACCTCCTCCAGATCGGCATCACCGGCACCTCCGGCAAGACCACCACCGCCTACCTCATCGAGGGCGGGCTGCGCGCCCTGGCCGGCCCCACCGGCCTGATCGGCACGGTGGAGTCCCGTATCGGCGACGAGCGGATCAAGTCCGAGCGCACCACCCCCGAGGCCACGGACCTCCAGGCGCTGTTCGCCGTCATGCGCGAGCGCGGCGTGCGCTCGGTCGCCATGGAGGTCTCCAGCCACGCGCTGCGGCTCGGCCGTGTCGACGGCTGCGTCTTCGACGTCGCCGTCTTCAACAACCTCAGCCCGGAGCACATGGAGTTCCACTCGGGCATGGAGGACTACTTCGCCGCCAAGGCGCAGCTGTTCACCAAGGAGCGCAGCCGCCTGGGCGTGGTGAACGCCGACGACGAGTACGGCCGCCGGCTCGCCGCCGGCGAGTCCGAGGTCCCGGTGATCACCTTCTCCGCCGAGGGCCGCGAGGACGCGGACTGGCGCGCGGTGGACGTCGAGATCGGCGCGTTCGACTCGACCTTCACCGTCCTGGGCCCCGAGGGCCGCACCGTGGCCGCCCGGGCGCCGCTCGCCGGCCCGTTCAACGTCGCCAACGCCCTGGCCGCCATCGTCGCGCTCGTCGCCGCGGGGGCCGACCCGCAGGCCGCCGCCGACGGCGTCGCGGCCGTGCCCGGCGTCCCCGGCCGGCTGGAGCGCGTCGACGCCGGTCAGCCGTATCTCGCGGTCGTCGACTACGCCCACAAGACGGACGCCGTCGAATCGGTTCTCCGCGCCCTGCGCGAGGTCGGCACCGGCCGCATCCACGCCGTCCTCGGCTGCGGCGGCGACCGTGACACCACCAAGCGCGCCCCCATGGGCGCCGCGCTGGTCCGCGGCGCCGACACGGCCGTGCTGACCTCCGACAACCCCCGATCCGAGGACCCCCTCGCGATCCTCGCCACCATGCTCGCGGGCGCCGCCGAGGTGCCCGCCGCGGAGCGCGGCACCGTCCTGCTGATGGAGGACCGCGCCGCCGCCATCGCCGCCGCCGTCGCCCGCGCCGAGCCCGGTGACACCGTCCTGGTCCTGGGCAAGGGCCACGAACAGGGCCAGGACATCGCCGGAGTGGTTCGCCCCTTCGACGACCGTCAGGTGCTGCGCGAGGCCATCGAGGCCGGGCGGCCGCGCTCGTCGACCAAGCACCGGAACGACCAGGGATGACAGACCGCCATGCGCGCACAACCCTCCCCCCGGCAGCCCTCCCCAGCGGCAGGAGGTGACCTCCGGTGATCGCCCTGACCCTCGCCGAGATCACCGCCATCGTCGGCGGACAGCAGCACGACATACCGGACCCGGACGCCCGGGTCACCGGCCCCGTCGTGATCGACTCCCGTGAGGTCCGGCCCGGCGGCCTCTTCGTCGCCTTCGCCGGCGAACACGTCGACGGCCACGACTACGCCGAGCGCGCGGTCGCCGCGGGCGCGACGGCCGTGCTGGCCGCCCGTCCCGTCGGCGTCCCCGCCGTCGTCGTCGACGACGTCGAGCGGGCGCTGGGCGCCCTGGCCCGCGCCGTCGTGGAGCGGCTGGGCGCCACCGTCGTCGCGCTGACCGGCTCGGCCGGCAAGACCAGCACCAAGGACCTGATCGCCCAGCTGCTGGAGCGGCTGGGCCCCACGGTGTGGCCGCCCGGCTCCCTGAACAACGAGATCGGCCTGCCGCTGACCGCGCTGCGCGCCACCGAGGACACCCGGCACCTCGTCCTGGAGATGGGTGCCCGCGGCATCGGCCACATCCGCTACCTCGCCGAGCTCACCCCGCCGCGCATCGGCGTGGTCCTCAACGTCGGCACCGCCCACATCGGCGAGTTCGGCGGCCGTGAGCAGATCGCCGTCGCCAAGGGTGAGCTGGCCGAGGCCCTGCCGTCGGAGGCCGAGGGCGGCGTCGCGGTGCTCAACGCCGACGACCCGCTGGTGCGGGCCATGGGCGCGCGCACCACGGCCCGGATCGTGCTGTTCGGCGAGGCCGACGACGCCCACGTCCGCGCGGCGGACGTCCGCCTGGACGCCGCGGGCCTGCCCTCGTTCACGCTGCACACCCCCACCGGGTGCGCCGACGTGACCATGCGGTTGTACGGTGAGCACCACGTGTCGAACGCGCTCGCCGCGGCCGCCGTCGCCCATGAGCTGGGCATGCCCGTCGACGAGATCGCCTCCGCGCTCTCCTCGGCGGGTCAGCTCTCGCGCTGGCGCATGGAGGTCACCGAGCGCGCGGACGGCGTGACGATCGTCAACGACGCCTACAACGCGAACCCCGACTCCATGCGAGCGGCGCTGCGCGCGCTGGTCGCGATGGGCGAATCGGCCCGGGCTAGGGGCGGACGTACGTGGGCAGTACTCGGTCGGATGGCCGAGCTGGGCGAGGAGTCACTCGCCGAGCACGACGCTGTCGGACGGCTCGCCGTCCGGCTCAACGTCAGCAAGCTCGTGGCAGTCGGGGGCAGGGAAGCGGCCTGGCTGCGGATGGGCGCCTATAACGAGGGTTCGTGGGGTGAGGAGTCGGTGCACGTGTCCGACGCGCAGGCGGCGGTCGACCTGTTGCGCAGCGAGCTGCGCCCGGGAGACGTCGTACTGGTGAAGGCGTCCAGGTCGGTGGGGCTGGAGCGGGTGGCCGAGCAGCTGCTCGCCCTCGACGGTGAGGTCGCCGGCTGATGAACCAGATCCTCTTCGCGGGTGTCATCGGTCTGTTCCTGACCCTCATCGGCACCCCGCTGCTGATCAAGTTCCTCGCCCGCAAGGGCTACGGCCAGTTCATCCGTGACGACGGCCCCCGCGGCCACGCCGGCAAGAAGGGCACGCCCACCATGGGCGGCATCGCCTTCATCCTGGCGACGCTCATCGCGTACGCCGTGACGAAGGTGATCACCAGCAAGGAGCCGACGACGTCGGGCCTGCTGGTGCTGTTCCTGACGGCCGGCATGGGTCTGGTCGGCTTCCTCGACGACTACATCAAGATCGTCAAGCAGCGCAGCCTCGGTCTGCGCGCCAAGGCCAAGATGGCGGGCCAGCTGATCGTCGGCATCGCCTTCGCCGTCCTGGCGCTGCAGTTCGCCGACACCCGGGGCCAGACCCCGGCCTCCACCCGGCTGTCCTTCACCCAGGACTTCGGCTGGACCGTCGGCCCCGTGATCTTCGTGATCTGGGCGCTGTTCATGATCCTGGCGATGTCCAACGGCGTGAACCTCACCGACGGCCTCGACGGCCTGGCCACCGGCGCCTCGGTGATGGTCTTCGGCGCGTACGTGTTCATCGGCACCTGGCAGCACGGCCAGTCCTGCGGCAACCCGCTGACGGCCGGCGCCGCCTGCTACGAGGTGCGCGACCCGCTCGACCTCGCCGTGGTCGCCTCGGCCCTGATGGGCTCCTGCTTCGGCTTCCTGTGGTGGAACACGTCGCCCGCCAAGATCTTCATGGGTGACACCGGCTCGCTGGCCCTGGGCGGCGCCCTCGCGGGTCTGGCCATCTGCTCCCGCACGGAGCTGCTGCTCGCCCTCCTCGGCGGCCTCTTCGTCCTCATCACCATGTCCGTGGTGATCCAGGTCGGCTCGTTCCGCCTCACCGGGAAGCGTGTCTTCCGGATGGCCCCGCTCCAGCACCACTTCGAGCTCAAGGGGTGGAGCGAGGTCCTGGTCGTGGTCCGCTTCTGGATCATCCAGGGTCTGTGCGTGGCCGTCGGACTCGGAATCTTCTACGCCGGATGGTTGGCCATCAAGTGAGCCCCGTGAGCCCCGTGAGTTACGCAGGCCGGCACATCACCGTCGCCGGCCTCGGCGTGAGCGGCATCAGCGCCGCCCGCGCCCTGGCCGGCCTCGGCGCGACGGTCACCGTCGTCGACGGCGGCGACGGCCCGGCGCTGCGCGAGCGTGCCGCGGCCCTCACCACCGAGCGGATCACCGTCCGGCTCGGCGACGCGGACACCCTGCCCGAGGGCACCGACCTCGTCGTCACCTCGCCCGGCTGGAAGCCCACGAGCCCGCTCTTCGCGGCCGCCGCCGAGGCGGGCGTGGACGTGGTGGGCGACGTGGAGATCGCCTGGCGGCTGCGCGACGAGTCGTCCGCGCCCTGGCTCGCCGTCACCGGCACCAACGGCAAGACCACCACCGTGCAGATGCTGGCCTCCATCCTCCGGGCGGCCGGCCTGCGCACGGCGGCCGTCGGCAACATCGGCACGCCGATCATCGACGTGGTGCTGGGCGAGCAGGAGTACGACGTGCTCGCCGTCGAGCTCTCCAGCTACCAGCTGCACTGGGCGCCCTCGCTGCGCGCCCACTCCGCGGCCGTGCTCAACCTCGCCCCCGACCACCTCGACTGGCACGGCTCCATGCGGGAGTACGCCGCCGACAAGGGCCGGATCTACGAGGGCAACACGGTCGCCTGCGTCTACAACGTCGAGGACCCGCGCACCGAGCGCCTGGTGGAGCGGGCCGACGTCGAGGAGGGCTGCCGCGCCATCGGCTTCACCCTCGGCGCCCCCGGCCCGTCCATGCTCGGCGTGGTCGAGGGCCTCCTCGTCGACCGGGCCTTCGTCGAGAACCGCCACCAGCAGGCGCAGGAGCTCGCCGAGGTCGCCGACGTCAACCCGCCGGCGCCCCACAACATCGCCAACGCCCTGGCCGCCGCCGCCCTGGCGCGCGCCTTCGGCGTGGAGGCCTCGGCCGTCCGCGACGGCCTGCGCGCCTTCCGGCCCGACGCCCACCGCATCGCCCACGTCGCCGACGTGGACGGCGTGGCCTACGTGGACGACTCCAAGGCCACCAACACCCACGCCGCCCAGGCGTCGCTGGCGGCCTACGAGCCGATCGTGTGGATCGCCGGCGGCCTGGCCAAGGGCGCGACGTTCGACGAGCTGGTCACCGCGTCCGCGAAGCGGCTGCGGGGCGTCGTGCTGATCGGGGCCGACCGGGCGCTGATCAGGGAAGCCCTGGCGCGACACGCCCCGGATGTGCCGGTGGTGGACCTCGACCGGACCGACACTGGGGCGATGGCCGCGGCGGTGCAGGAGGCGGCACGGCTCGCCCGTCCCGGCGACACCGTGCTCATGGCCCCGGCGTGCGCCTCGATGGACATGTTCACCGACTACAACAAGCGCGGCGAGGCCTTCGCCGAGGCGGTCCTGGCCCTGGCGGCGGACCGGGCCGCGGCCGAGTAGCCGCCGGTCCCCGCGCCGCCGCGGGCCGGACGCCCGGCGACGGGCCCGGGCGGCGCGGGAGACCAGCGAAGGGGAAACCCGGATGCACGCGGACGACATCGCAACGCCGCCCATCGGACGGTGGCCGGGGCTCGTGGCCCTGCGGGGCTCCGCGGCGCGCCCCCGGCCGGCGCCCCGCCCACCGGCCCGCGGCCCGGCCGGCGGCCGGGCCCCGCGCCCGCCGCGCGGCGGGCAGCGCGGCCTGCGGGGGCTCCACGCCCGGGCCAAGCGCGCCTGGGACCGGCCGCTGACCGCGTACTACCTGGTCCTCGGCGGCTCCCTGCTGATCATCGTGCTGGGCCTGGTGATGGTCTACTCCGCCTCCCAGATCAAGGCGCTGCAGAACGGCCTGGCCCCCAGCTACTTCTTCCGCAAGCAGCTGCTGGCCGCCGCCATCGGCACGGTGCTGCTGCTGGCGGCCGCCCGGACGCCCGTACGGCTGCTGCGGGCGCTGGCCTACCCGCTGCTGGCGGTCTCGGTCTTCCTGCTGTGCATGGTGCAGGTGCCCGGCGTCGGCGAGACCATCAACGGCAACACCAACTGGATCTCCCTCGGCGGGCCGTTCCAGCTCCAGCCCAGCGAGTTCGCCAAGCTGGCGCTGGTGCTGTGGGGGGCCGACCTGCTGGCCCGCAAGCAGTCCAAGCGGCTGCTGGGGCAGTGGAAGCACCTGCTGGTGCCGCTGGTGCCGGTGGCCTTCCTGCTGCTGGGCCTGATCATGCTGGGCGGCGACATGGGCACCACCGTCGTCCTCACCGCGGTGCTGCTCGGCCTGCTGTGGATCGCGGGCGCCCCCACCCGGCTCTTCGCCGGGGTGTTCGGCGTCACCGCCCTCCTGGCCGTACTCTTCATCAAGACCAGCGCCAACCGCATGTCCCGGCTGGAGTGCATCGGCGCCACCGACCCCGGCGACCACGACCAGTGCTGGCAGGCCGTGCACGGGATCTACGCCCTGGCCAACGGCGGATGGTTCGGCGCCGGACTCGGGGCCAGTGTGGAGAAATGGGGCGAACTCCCCGAGCCCCACACCGACTTCATCTTCGCCATCACCGGCGAGGAACTGGGGCTGGCGGGGACGCTGTCGGTCCTCGCCCTGTTCGCGGCTCTAGGCTATGCGGGTATCCGCGTGGCCGGACGCACGGAGGACCCCTTCGTGAGGTACGCCGCGGGAGGTGTGACCACCTGGATCACGGCCCAGGCCGTGGTCAACATCGGTGCGGTGCTCGGCCTGCTGCCGATCGCCGGCGTCCCGCTCCCGCTGTTCTCCTACGGAGGGTCCGCCCTGCTGCCGACCATGTTCGCCATCGGGCTCCTGATCGCCTTCGCGCGCGACGAACCCGGTGCGCGGGCGGCGCTGGCCATGCGGCAGCCTGGGGTGAGATGGAAGACGATGAGACGGCGCGTCAAGAAGCGACCGTCCGGAGAGCGGTGAATTTCGGTGCATGTCGTACTCGCCGGCGGGGGGACCGCCGGCCACATCGAGCCCGCGCTCGCCCTCGCGGACGCCCTGCGCAGGCAGGACCCGACCGTGGGGATCACGGCGCTCGGCACGGAGCGGGGCCTGGAGACCCGGCTCGTGCCCGAGCGGGGCTATGAGCTGGGGCTGATCCCGGCCGTACCGCTGCCCCGCAAGCCCACCCCGGAGCTGATCACCGTGCCCGGGCGGCTGCGCGGCACCATCAAGGCCGCCGAGCAGATCCTGGAGCGCACCCGGGCCGACTGCGTGGTCGGCTTCGGCGGCTACGTGGCGCTGCCCGGCTACCTGGCCGCCAAGCGGCTGGGCGTGCCGATCATCGTCCACGAGGCGAACGCCCGCCCGGGCCTGGCCAACAAGATCGGCTCGCGCTACGCCGCGTCCGTCGCGGTGAGCACCCCCGACAGCAAGCTGCGCAACGCCCGCTACGTCGGCATCCCGCTGCGGCGCTCCATCGCCACGCTGGACCGCGCGGCCGTCCGCCCCGAGGCGCGGGCCTACTTCGGGCTCGACCCCAATCTGCCGACGCTGCTGGTCTCCGGCGGCTCGCAGGGCGCCCGCAGGCTGAACGAGGTCGTCCAGCGGGTGGCCCCGCTGCTCCAGCGCTCCGGCATCCAGATCCTCCACGCGGTCGGTCCGAAGAACGAACTGCCGCACGCGGACAACATGCCCGGAATGCCGCCCTATATCCCGGTATCGTATGTAGACCGGATGGATCTCGCGTACGCCGCGGCCGACATGATGCTCTGCCGCGCGGGCGCGATGACCGTCGCGGAGCTGTCCGCCGTCGGCCTGCCGGCGGCCTACGTCCCGCTGCCCATCGGCAACGGCGAGCAGCGGCTCAACGCCCAGCCCCTGGTCAAGGCGGGCGGCGGCCTGCTGGTCGACGACGCCGAGCTGAGCCCCGAATGGGTGCAGAACCACGTGGTCCCGGTGCTCTCCAACCCGCACCGGCTGTACGACATGTCCCGGGCCGCCGCCGAGTTCGGCCGACGGGACGCCGACGAGCTGCTGGTCGGCATGGTGTACGAGGCGATCGCCGCACACAGAGCGGGCTGACGGCCCGTAGAGGAGGCTGGGAGCGTGGCCGGACCGACGACCACCCGGCGCGGTGGCGGGCAGAACGGGAAGCCGAAGCCGTCCCGGTCCTCCGCGACGTCGAAGTCGTCCCGGGTCGCGCCTTCGGCATCCAGGGCGCCCAAGGCGTCCCGTCCGCGCCGCCCCGGAGGCGGGGGAGCCGCCCGCCGTCCGGGCGGCTCCCGACCCCGTCCACGCCCCTCCAGGCGGCGCGTGCTCCTGCTCTGGGGGGCGCTCGCCGTCCTGGTGGGCGCGGGCGCCTGGTGGGCGCTCTACGGCTCCACCTGGCTGCGGGTCACCCACGTGGACGTCAGCGGGAACAGCGTGCTGACGTCCGGTGAGATCCGGGAGGTCGCCCGGGTGCCGCTCGGCGAACCCCTGGTCGCCGTGGACACCGACGCCATCGGCGAGCGGCTGCGCGGCCGGCTGCGCCGGATCCAGTCGGTCGACGTCGTCCGGTCCTGGCCGCACGGAATCGGTCTGAAAGTGACAGAACGCCAGCCCAAGGCCCTCCTCGAAAGAGGCGGGAAGTTCATCGAAATCGACGGCGCCGGAGTGCGGTTCGCCACAGTCGATCATGCTCTCAAGGGCGTCCCCCGGCTGGTCATGGAGATCCCGGAGGACTCGCCGAGCGCCCGCCGCTTCGGCACCGCGCGGCTGGAGGGCGCCGCCGTCCAGGTCCTGACCTCCCTGCCCGGCGCGGTCCGCGAGGACACCCAGGCCGTGCGCGTACGCTCCTACGACGCCATCACCGTGGAGTTGACGGGGGGTCGGACCGTCACCTGGGGCAGCGCCGAGCGGGGCGAGGCGAAGGCCCGTACGCTCACCGCTCTGCTCCGGGCCGCCGGTGGCGCGAAGCGGTTCGACGTGAGCGCCCCCGGCGCTCCGGCGGTGTCCGGGAGTTGACGTCGATCCGGCCTCGCCAGCACCCTGGTTGGCTACGGCTATGGGTGATCACATAGGGTGAAAAGAAAAACGGGAGGTTCGGCGTGTTCGTTGAAGCCGCGCCGCTTGTCGACTTAGTGTCCTGCTTCAGAGAACCCAGGAAACAGTGACACCGGTAACCCTAAACTTCAACGTTAGGGTTCGGGTCGGCATTGAGAACCGCCCCCAGGCATACGTAACTCGAGGCGAGAGGCCTTCGACGTGGCAGCACCGCAGAACTACCTCGCAGTCATCAAGGTCGTCGGCATTGGCGGCGGTGGCGTCAACGCCATCAACCGGATGATCGAGGTCGGTCTCAAGGGCGTCGAGTTCATCGCGATCAACACCGATGCACAGGCCCTGCTGATGAGCGACGCCGACGTGAAACTCGACGTCGGCCGGGAACTCACCCGCGGCCTCGGTGCCGGCGCGAACCCCGATGTCGGCCGCAAGGCGGCCGAGGACCACCGCGAGGAGATCGAGGAGGTCCTCAAGGGGGCCGACATGGTCTTCGTCACCGCCGGCGAGGGCGGCGGCACCGGCACCGGCGGCGCGCCCGTCGTGGCCAACATCGCCCGCTCGCTGGGCGCCCTGACGATCGGTGTGGTCACCCGCCCCTTCACCTTCGAGGGCCGGCGCCGGGCGAACCAGGCCGAGGACGGCATCGCCAGCCTCCGCGACGAGGTCGACACGCTCATCGTCATCCCCAACGACCGGCTGCTGTCCATCTCGGACCGCCAGGTGAGCGTGCTCGACGCGTTCAAGTCGGCCGACCAGGTCCTGCTGTCCGGTGTCCAGGGCATCACCGACCTCATCACCACCCCGGGTCTGATCAACCTCGACTTCGCCGACGTCAAGTCCGTGATGTCCGAGGCCGGCTCGGCCCTCATGGGTATCGGCTCGGCCCGCGGCGACGACCGCGCGGTGGCCGCGGCCGAGATGGCGATCTCCTCGCCGCTGCTGGAGGCCTCGATCGACGGCGCCCGCGGTGTGCTGCTCTCCATCTCCGGTGGTTCGGACCTCGGCCTCTTCGAGATCAACGAGGCCGCCCAGCTGGTCAGCGAGGCCGCCCACCCCGAGGCCAACATCATCTTCGGTGCCGTCATCGACGACGCCCTGGGCGACGAGGTCCGGGTCACGGTCATCGCGGCGGGCTTCGACGGCGGTCAGCCGCCGGCCAAGGGCAGCCGCGACAAGGTCCTCGGCTCCTCCTACGGCTCCGGCCGCGAGGACGCCTCGGCCGCCACGCCCGCGAGCCGCCCGCAGGTCGCCCCGCCGGAGCCCGCGCGCCCGGCCTTCGGCGGACTGGGCAGCGTCACCCCGCGCACCGAGGAGCCCGTGGCCGACCCGACCCCGGTCGCCGAGGTCCCGCCGCCCCCGGTCGCGTCGCCGCAGGTTCCGCCGGCCCGTCCCTACCAGGACTCGACCGCCGAGGAACTGGACGTTCCCGACTTCCTGAAGTGACCGGGCCCGACGTGACCCCGGTGATAGGGAACCCCGTCCCGCACACGCGGGCAGCCCCCGACGTGGCACACGCGAGCGGCGCGCACTTCGCCTTCACCGACCGGTGGGGCGGGGTGAGCGCCGCTCCGTATGCGGAGCTCAACCTCGGCGGCGCGGTCGGCGACGACCCCGAGGCCGTACGCGCCAACCGCGCCCTGGCCGCCCGGGCACTCGGCATCGACCCCGCCTCCGTCGTCTGGATGAACCAGGTGCACGGCAAGGACGTGGCCGTGGTCGACGGTCCCTGGCGGGACCGGGACGGCGAGCCGGGCTCGATCCCCGCGGTCGACGCGGTGGTGACGGCGCGTCGGGGCCTGGCCCTGGCGGTGCTGACCGCCGACTGCACCCCGGTCCTGCTGGCCGACCCGGTCGCCGGGATCGCGGGCGCGGCCCACGCGGGGCGCCCCGGTCTGCTGGCCGGGGTGGTGCCGGCGGTGGTGGCGGAGATGCTCCGGCTCGGCGCCGAGCCCGGGCGGATCCTCGCCCACATCGGCCCCTCGGTCTGCGGGCTCTGCTACGAGGTGCCCGAGGCCATGCGGGACGAGGTCGCCGAGGCGGTCCCCGAGGCCCGGGCCACCACCCGGCGGGGCACCCCGGCGCTGGACGTCGCGGCCGGGGTCCGTGCCCAGCTCGGCCGGGCGGGCATCGCGGTCGCCGGCGCTTCCGGCGTCTGCACCCTGGAATCGGCGGACCACTTCTCCTACCGCCGCGAGCGCACCACCGGTCGGCTCGCGAGCTATGTCTGGCTGGACGGCTGACCTGTGACGGACCGTAGAACCCAATTGGCGGACAACCTCGCCCGTGTGGAGGAACGTATCTCCGCGGCGTGCGCGGCGGCGGGCCGGGACCGTGACGAGGTCACCCTCATCGTGGTCACCAAGACCTACCCCGCGAGCGACGTCCGGCTCCTCGCCGAGCTGGGGGTGCGTCATGTGGCCGAGAACCGCGACCAGGACGCGGCCCCGAAGGCCGCCGACTGCGCGGATCTGCCCCTTACCTGGCACTTCGTCGGTCAGTTGCAGACAAACAAGGTCCGGTCGGTGGTGAATTACGCGGGTCTGGTGCACTCCATCGACCGGAACAGACTGGTGACGGCCCTGTCCACGGCGGCCGTGAAGGCCGGCCGGGGCGCGGCCGGCGACGGCGGCGAGATCGGCTGTCTCATCCAGGTGGCCCTCGACACGGAGTCCGGCGAGCGCGGCGAGCGCGGCGGCGTCGGCCCCGAGGGGGTGGCCGCCCTGGCGGACGCGATCGCCGCGGCGGAAGGCCTGCGACCGGCCGGTCTGATGACGGTGGCTCCGCTCGCCGGCCCCTACGCGGGCAGGCCGCGGGCCGCCTTCGAGCGGCTGATGGAAATCGCAACGGACCTGCGCGCGACCCATCCGGCTGCGAACATGGTGTCAGCAGGGATGAGCGCGGACCTCGAGGACGCGGTGGCGGCCGGTGCGACACATGTACGTGTCGGCTCAGCGGTACTCGGAGTCCGACCCCGGCTCGGGTAACGTCGCCAAGAAGTCGGACCACAGCAGAAAATATGGTCATTCCCGTCAAAAGGCGGGCGGACCACGTGGATCCGGGCGCCGTTGACGGAGCCGATCCACCACAGAGCGGAGGATGCGGAGAATGGCCGGCGCGATGCGCAAGATGGCGGTCTACCTCGGCCTCGTGGAGGACGATGGGTACGACGGCCCGGGGTTCGACCCCGACGACGAGTTCGAGCCCGAGCCGGAGCCGGACCGGCGCCGACAGCACCAGGCCCATCCGGCACAACAGACGCAATCGGACGAACCGGTTCGAGTCGCCCAACCGCCCGCGCAGCGCGAACCCGCTCCGCTCGTAGCGGAAACGGGACGACCCGCCCGAATCGCCCCCGTGTCGTCCATCACACCCGAACGCCACTCTCTGGAGAAGAACGCACCGGTGATCATGCCCAAGGTTGTGTCCGAGCGGGAGCCCTACCGCATCACGACATTGCACCCCCGGACCTACAACGAGGCCCGTACCATCGGGGAACACTTCCGCGAAGGTACCCCGGTGATCATGAATCTCACGGAGATGGACGACACCGACGCGAAGCGGCTCGTCGACTTCGCGGCGGGTCTGGTCTTCGGTCTGCACGGGAGTATCGAGCGGGTGACACAGAAGGTGTTCCTGCTGTCTCCTGCTAACGTCGATGTCACGGCGGAGGACAAGGCCCGCATCGCAGAGGGTGGGTTCTTCAACCAGAGCTGAGACGCAACACCGGGCAAACCGGACAACGGCCAGTCAGGCCTCGTACGAGCAAGGGGAGAGGGAAGCGCGAGATGGGCATCGCACAGCAGGTGATCTACATCGCGCTGTACTGCTTCCTGATCGTGCTGATCTTCCGACTGGTGATGGATTACGTCTTCCAGTTCGCCCGCTCATGGCAACCCGGTAAGGCGATGGTGGTGCTCCTCGAGGCCACCTACACTGTCACCGATCCGCCACTCAAGCTTCTGCGGCGGGTCATCCCGCCGCTGCGTCTCGGGGGCGTAGCGCTCGACCTGTCCTTCTTCGTACTGATGATCATCGTCTACATCCTGATCACCGTCGTGAGCCGGCTGTGAACGCGGCTGTGAACGATACGGTCTTGCCGATTGCCGACGACTACGTTGAGGTGAAGAAGAGATGCCGCTGAGCCCCGAGGACGTGCGGAACAAGCAGTTCACGACCGTCCGCCTCCGAGAAGGCTATGACGAGGACGAGGTCGATGCCTTTCTCGACGAGGTCGAGGCCGAACTGACCCGCCTGCTCCGGGAGAACGAGGACCTGCGCGCCAAGCTGGCCGCCGCCACGCGTGCCGCCGCGCAGAACCAGCAGCAGGCCATGCGCAAGCCCGAGCCGCAGGACCAGCGACCCGGCGGCGCTCCGGTGCCCGCCGCCATATCGGGCCCGCAGCCGGTGCCGCCGAACCAGCAGCAGATGGGCGGCCCGCCGCAGCTTCCGGGCGGTGCCCCGCAGCTGCCGGCCGGCCCCAGCGGCCACGGCCACGGTCCCCAGGGCCCCCACGGACCCGGCCCGATGGGACAGAACGGTCCGATGGGTGGCCCGATGGGCGGACCCATGGGACAGAACGGACCGATGGGTCAGAACCCCATGGGTCAGAACGGTCCGATGGGCCAGAACCCGATGGGTCAGAACGGCCCCATGGGCCAGAACCCGATGGGTCAGAACCCCATGGGCCAGAACGGCCCCATGGGTGGCGGCCCCCAGCTTCCCCAGCCGGGCCAGGGCGGTCCGGGTGGCGACAGCGCCGCCCGTGTCCTCTCGCTCGCGCAGCAGACGGCCGACCAGGCGATCGCGGAGGCCCGTTCCGAGGCCAACAAGATCGTCGGCGAGGCCCGCAGCCGCGCCGAGGGTCTGGAGCGGGACGCCCGGGCCAAGGCCGACGCCCTGGAGCGGGACGCGCAGGAGAAGCACCGCGTCGCGATGGGCTCCCTGGAGTCCGCCCGTGCCACGCTCGAGCGCAAGGTCGAGGACCTGCGCGGCTTCGAGCGCGAGTACCGCACGCGCCTGAAGTCCTACCTGGAGAGCCAGCTGCGCCAGCTGGAGAACCAGGCGGACGACTCGCTGGCCCCGCCGCGCACCCCTGCCGCGGCGTCGCTGCCGCCGGCCCCCTCCATGAGCGGGTCGATGGCCTCGGCCGGCGCGGGCATGGGTGGTCACTCCATGGGCGGCAACCAGTCGATGGGCGGCCACAACGGTCCGTCGACGGGCGCTCCGTCCTACGGCGGTCAGCAGCAGATGTCGCCGGCGATGACCCAGCCGATGGCACCGGTGCGGCCGCAGGGCCCGCAGCCGATGCAGGCGCCGTCCCCGATGCGGGGCTTCCTCATCGACGAGGACGACAACTGACGGTCCGACACGTCAGCACTATGGGCCGGGCCCCTGGGTGATCCCCAGGGGCCCGGCCCATTTTCGTGCCCGCGCGCGTGCGTCCGCGCGTGCGTCCGCGGGTCGGCCCGCGCGTGCGTCCGCGGGCATGCGAGAACCCCCCGGCGCCGGAGCGCCGGGGGGTTCACCCGCTTGCTTACGCCTTACGGAGGCGGAACGTCAGTCCGAGGCCCTCGTCCTCGAACGGCTCACCGTAGGAGTCGTCGGCCCCGCCGGTCGCGAAGTCCGTCGCCAGGACCTCGTCCGCGATGAGCGTCGCGTGCTCGGTCAGCGCGGTCACCGTCTCCTCGGCCGCCGCGGTCCAGCGCAGCGCGATCCGGTCGGCCACGTCCAGGCCGCTGTTCTTGCGGGCCTCCTGGATGAGGCGGATCGCGTCACGGGCCAGGCCGGCACGGCGCAGCTCCGGGGTGATCTCCAGGTCGAGGGCGACCGTGGCGCCCGCGTCGGACGCCACCGACCAGCCCTCGCGCGGGGTCTCGGTGATGATGACCTCGTCCGGCGCCAGGGTGACCGTCTCGCCGTCCACCTCGACCGAGGCGGTGCCCTCGCGCAGCGCCAGCGACAGCGCCGCAGCGTCGGCCGCGGCGACCGCCTTGGCCACCGCCTGGACGCCCTTGCCGAAACGCTTGCCCAGGGCACGGAAGTTGGCCTTGGCCGTGGTGTCGACCAGCGAGCCCCCCACCTCCGAGAGGGAGGCGAGCGAGGAGACGTTCAGCTCCTCGGCGATCTGGGCGCGCAGCTCGGCGCCCAGCGCGTCGAAGCCGGCCGCGGCGACCAGCGCGCGGGACAGCGGCTGGCGCGTCTTGACGCCGGACTCGGCGCGGGTGGCGCGGCCCAGCTCGACCAGCCGGCGGACCAGCAGCATCTGCCGCGACAGCTCCGGGTCGATCAGCGAGGTGTCCGCCGTCGGCCAGCTGGAGAGGTGGACCGACTCCGGGGCCTGCGCGTCGACCGGGACGACCAGGTCCTGCCACACCCGCTCGGTGATGAACGGCACCAGCGGCGCCATCAGGCGGGTGACCGTCTCGACGACCTCGTGCAGCGTGCGCAGCGCGGCCGCGTCGCCCTGCCAGAACCGGCGGCGCGAGCGGCGCACGTACCAGTTGGACAGGTCGTCCACGAAGGAGGACAGCAGCTTGCCGGCGCGCTGGGTGTCGTAGGCCTCCATGGCCTGCGTGATCTGCTCGACGAGCGTGTTGAGCTCACCCAGCAGCCAGCGGTCGATCAGCGGACGGTCGGCCGGCGCCGGGTCGGCGGCGCTGGGCGCCCAGCCGGAGGTGCGGGCGTACAGGGCCTGGAAGGCGACGGTGTTCCAGTAGGTGAGGAGCGTCTTGCGGACGACCTCCTGGATCGTGCCGTGGCCGACGCGGCGCGCGGCCCACGGGGAACCACCCGCGGCCATGAACCAGCGGACGGCGTCGGCGCCGTGCTGGTCCATCAGCGGGATCGGCTGGAGGATGTTGCCCAGGTGCTTGGACATCTTCCGGCCGTCCTCGGCGAGGATGTGGCCCAAACAGACGACGTTCTCGTACGACGACTTGTCGAAGACGAGCGTGCCGACGGCCATCAGGGTGTAGAACCAGCCACGGGTCTGGTCGATGGCCTCGGAGATGAACTGCGCCGGGTAGCGCTGCTCGAAGAGCTCCTTGTTCTTGTACGGGTAGCCCCACTGGGCGAACGGCATCGAGCCGGAGTCGTACCAGGCGTCGATGACCTCGGGCACCCGGACGGCCGTGTGCGAGCAGCCCTCGGCGGTGCAGGGGAAGGTCACGTCGTCGATGTACGGGCGGTGGGGGTCCAGGCCGCTCTGGTCGGTGCCGGTCAGCTCGGAGAGCTCGGCGAGGGAGCCGACGCAGGTGAGGTGGTTCTCCTCGCAGCGCCAGATGGGCAGCGGGGTGCCCCAGTAGCGGTTGCGGGAGAGCGCCCAGTCGATGTTGTTGTTCAGCCAGTCGCCGAAGCGGCCGTGCTTGACCGAGTCCGGGTACCAGTTGGTCTTCTCGTTCTCCTCCAGGAGCCGGTCCTTGACCGCGGTGGTGCGGATGTACCAGGACGGCTGCGCGTAGTAGAGGAGCGCGGTGTGGCAGCGCCAGCAGTGGGGGTAGCTGTGCTCGTAGGCGATGTGCTTGAAGAGCAGGCCGCGCTCGGTGAGGTCGGCGACCAGCTTCTCGTCGGCCTTCTTGAAGAAGAGACCGCCGACAAGGCCCAGGTCCTCCTCGAACGTGCCGTCCGGGCGGACCGGGTTCACCACCGGCAGGTCGTAGGCGCGGCAGGTCCTGAGGTCGTCCTCACCGAAGGCGGGGGCCTGGTGGACGAGACCGGTGCCGTCCTCGGTGGTGACGTACTCGGCGTTGACGACGAAGTTGGCGCCCTCCAGCTCGACCAGGTCGAACGGGCGGCGGTAGGCCCAGCGTTCCATCTCACGGCCGGTGAAGGACTGACCGGTGGCCGTCCAGCCCTCGCCGAGGGCCTTCTCCAGCAGCGGCTCGGCCACGACCAGCTTCTCGGTGCCGTCGGTCGCCACGACGTAGGTGACGTCCGGGTGGGCGGCGGCCGCGACGTTGGAGACCAGGGTCCACGGGGTCGTCGTCCACACCAGCAGCGACGCCTCGCCGGCCAGCGGGCCGGAGGTCAGCGGGAAGCGGACGAACACGGACGGGTCGACGACCGTCTCGTAGCCCTGCGCCAGCTCGTGGTCCGACAGGCCGGTGCCGCAGCGGGGGCACCAGGGGGCCACGCGGTGGTCCTGGACCAGCAGGCCCTTGTTGAAGATCTCCTTCAGCGACCACCAGACGCTCTGGACGTACTCCGGGTCCATGGTGCGGTAGGCGTCGTCGAGGTCGACCCAGTAGCCCATGCGGGTGGTGAGCTCGGCGAACGCGTCCGTGTGGCGGGTCACCGACTCGCGGCACTTCGCGTTGAACTCGGCGATGCCGTACTTCTCGATGTCCTGCTTGCCGCTGAAGCCGAGCTCCTTCTCCACCGCGAGCTCGACCGGCAGACCGTGGCAGTCCCAGCCGGCCTTGCGGCCCACGTGGTAGCCCTGCATCGTGCGGAAGCGCGGGAAGACGTCCTTGAAGACGCGGGCCTCGATGTGGTGGGCGCCGGGCATGCCGTTGGCGGTGGGCGGGCCCTCGTAGAAGACCCACTCCGGGCGGCCCTCGGACTGGGCGAGCGTACGGCTGAAGACCTTGTTCTCGCGCCAGAAATCGAGCACGGCGTGCTCGAGGGCGGGCAGGTCGACCTGTGCGGGTACCTGGCGGTACTGCCTCATCGGCTTCCTCCGGCGGAACGTCGTTGCGCTGTCCGTCGGAGGGACGAGCCGCGCCGCTGCCGGGCGCTTCCCGCGGTACCACCCTCCTTGGCCGGTGCGCCGGTGCGCCCCGACCCCCTCATTAGGGCCGCGAAGCCGGTTCTACTGACCCCTGTCCGGGGCGTTCTTCCGGCGGCTCCGGGCTGATCTTCGCTCCGCGCACGCCTCCGGGCTCGCACCGTCCCCGGATCGCTCATGGCTGCGTGCGGCGCTACTGGTCCCATCCACGCCTTTCGCTCCGCCCAGTGTACGGGCCGCGGGGGACACCGGCAGACCGATTTGTGCGACCGGAGGCGCGGCACACGGCGGGTGCCCGGCGAGCCCCGTTGCCGCGTGGGCCCGGCCGATTTATCGTTCCCGCACGATTCGCGCGCAAGATCGTAAAATGTGAAGGGATCGTGGCCGTGGCCAAGAAGACGGTGGCGAAGAAGACGGCGGCGCCGAGGACGACGAAGACGGCGGCCGCGGAGAAGACCTCGTCCACCAAGAAGTCCTCGGCCGCCGGGAAGACCGCCGCCGCCAAGAAGGCCCCCACGAAGAAGGCCGCCGCCACGAAGGCCGCCGCCACGAAGGTCACCCCGAAGAAAGTCACCGCCAAGAAGGCCGCGTCGGCCAAAAAGTCCGTACCGGCGAAAAAGACGGGCGCGGCGGGGAAGACTGCCACGGTGGCGAAGCCCGCAGCCGCCGGTACGGCGGCGAAGGCCGCCCCGGCGAAGAAGGCCGCGACCCGCCGGGTCGCGGCACGGCACACGGCCGTCACGGCCGACGGGTCCGCACCGGCCGCGACGGCGGTGTCCGCTGAGGAGACGGGAGCCAGCACGGTGGCTGCGAAGAAGACGATCAGTGAGGCGCAGGACGCGACGAAGGTACCGGGGGCCCGCCGCACGGCCGCCGCCGCGCCCGGCGAGCTCGCCGTACGGCCGGGGGAGGAGCCCTGGTCGCCGGCGGAGGTGGCCGAGGCCCGTACCGGGCTGATGAGCGAGACGATGCGGCTGCGCACCGAGATCGAGGCCTCCGAGACCGCGATCAGCGGCCTGATGCGCGACTCGGGCGACGGCGCGGGCGACGACCAGGCGGACACCGGCACCAAGAACATCACCCGGGAACACGAGCTGGCCCTCGCCGCCAACGCCCGGGAGATGCTGGAGCAGACCGAGCGGGCGCTGGAGCGGCTGGACGCCGGTACGTACGGGCTCTGCGAGAACTGCGGCAAACCCATCGGCAAGGCCCGTATGCAGGCATTTCCCCGGGCCACGCTGTGCGTGGAGTGCAAACAGCGGCAGGAACGCCGCTGACCCGCCCACCGTCGCGTGCCGTACCCTCGTCCTCAGTCAGCAGGGACGACATCAGGGACTCACGTGACTGAGGCGGAACAGGCCGAGCGGCCCACCGGGACGACGCCGGAGGCCGACGGGAAGAACGGGCCCAGGGGCAGGCGGCGCATCGGGACGCTGCTCGCGGTGGCCGGCCTCGCCTACCTCCTCGACCTGGGCAGCAAGCTGTTCGTCGTGGCCCAGCTGGAGCACCACGACCCGATCCAGGTGATCGGCACGCTGCTGCAGTTCGAGGTGATCCGCAACCGCGGCGCGGCCTTCGGCTTCGGTGAGGCCATGACGATCGTCTTCACCGTGATCGCCAGCGTCGTGATCGTGGTGATCGCCCGGATCGCCCGCAAGCTCTACAGCATGCCCTGGGCCATCGCCCTGGGCATGCTGCTGGGCGGCGCCCTGGGCAACCTCACCGACCGGCTCTTCCGCTCTCCCGGCGGCCTCCAGGGCGGGGTCGTGGACTTCATCGCCCCCGCCCATTTCGCGGTCTTCAACCTCGCCGACTCGGCGATCGTCTGCGGCGGTTTCCTGATCGTGATCCTGTCCTTCCGGGGCCTGGACCCGGACGGGACCGTCCACAAGGACTGAGCCCGGGACGGGCGTGTCGCGCTCGTCCGTCATACTCGACGGGTGAGCACGATTCCCGAGATCCGCGCCCTTCCCGTTCCCGACGGCCTGGAGGGCGAGCGCGTCGACGCCGCGATCGCCCGTATGTTCGGCTTTTCCCGCACCAAGGCCGCCGAGCTCGCGGCAGCGGGCAAGGTCCAGCTCGACGGGGCCGAGGCCGGGAAGTCCGACCGGGTCACCGGTGGCGCCTGGCTGGAGGTCGAGATGCCCGCGCCGCCCGCGCCGGTGCAGATCGTCGCCGAGCCGGTCGAGGGCATGGAGATCGTCCACGACGACGACGACATCGTCGTGATCGTCAAGCCCGTCGGCGTGGCCGCCCACCCCAGCCCCGGCTGGACGGGCCCCACGGTGATCGGCGGGCTGGCCGCGGCCGGCTACCGCATCTCCACCTCCGGCGCCGCCGAGCGCCAGGGCATCGTGCACCGTCTGGACGTCGGCACCTCCGGCCTGATGGTCGTCGCCAAGTCCGAGCGCGCCTACACCCTGCTCAAGCAGCAGTTCCGCGAGCGCACGGTCGACAAGCGCTACCACGCGCTGGTCCAGGGCCACCCGGACCCGATGAGCGGCACCATCGACGCCCCCATCGGCCGTCACCCCAACCACGACTACAAGTGGGCCGTCACCGCCGAGGGCAAGCCCTCCGTCACCCACTACGACCTCATCGAGGCGTTCCGGGCCGCCAGCCTCCTGGACATCAAGCTGGAGACGGGCCGCACCCACCAGATCCGCGTGCACATGTCCGCCCACCGCCACCCGTGCGTCGGCGACCTCACCTACGGCGCCGACCCCACCCTGGCCAAGCGCCTCAAGCTCACCCGCCAGTGGCTGCACGCCGTCCGGCTGGGCTTCGAGCACCCCTCGGACGGCCGCTGGGTGGAGTTCGAGAGCGCCTACCCCGACGACCTGCAGTTCGCCCTCGACCGGGTGCGCGCCGAGAGCTCCTGAGACGGGTGATGCCCGTGAGGCGGGCGGGGGACGGTTAGGGCAGGCTGGAGGTCCGCCCGACCGCCCCGGCCCGCTCGGAGGGCAACCGTGGACCAGCTCGCGCTGCTCTTCGTCCTGCTCTTCGGGGCGCTGGTCACCGTGCCGCTGGGGGACCGGCTGGGGCTGCCGCCGCCGGTGCTGATGACGCTGAGCGGGATCGTCCTCGCGCTGCTGCCCTTCGTGCCCAACGTGGACATCCCGCCGGAGTACATCCTCCCGCTGGTGCTGCCGCCCCTGCTCTACGCCTCCGCCCAGCGGACCTCCTGGCGGCAGTTCGCCGCCAACCGCCGGCCGATCTTCCTGCTGGCCGTCGCGCTCGTGTTCGTCACGACCGCGGCCGTCGCGGTCGTCGCCGATGCCATCGTGCCCGGCATCTCGCTGCCCGCCGCCGTGGCGCTGGGCGCCCTGGTGGCCCCGCCCGACCCGATCGCCGCCACCGCCGTCGCGGGCTCCGTGGGGCTGCCCCGCCGGCTCGTCTCCATCCTGGAGGGCGAGGGGCTCTTCAACGACGTCACCGCCATCGTGCTCTACCACGTGGCGATCGCCGCCGCCGTCAGCGGCAGCTTCTCCCTGCCGAGTGCCGCGGCCGAGCTGGTGCTCTCCGCCGTGGTGGCCCTGGCGATGGGTCTGGCGCTGGGCTGGATCGCCAAACGGCTGATGGAGATCCTCGGCGACGCGACCCTCCAGATCGGGCTCACCCTGCTGGTGCCGTTCGTCGCCTACGTCCTCGCCGAGGAGTTCAAGGGCTCCGGGGTGCTCGCCGTGCTGACCACCGCCCTCTTCCTCGCGGAGTACGCGACCGACGCCGACGACGTCCTCGGCCGGCTCGCGCAGCACACCTTCTGGGAGATCATCGACACCCTCGTCACCGGCGTCGCCTTCGGGCTCGTCGGCCTGGAGCTGCACAACGCCATCGCCACCGCGAGCGGCCGCTGGGGCGAGATGCTGGGCATCGGCGCGGTGATCGTCGCGGTCGTGGTGGGCGTCCGGCTGCTGTGGCTGCTGCCCGCCGCCTGGCTGGCCAAGAGGCTCCACACGCGCCGGGACGTCGACGAGGAGATCCTGGTGAGCTGGCGCGAGACGGTGGTGATGTGGTGGTCCGGCATGCGCGGCGTGGCCTCCGTGGCGCTCGCCCTGGCCATCCCGCTGACCACGGAGGACAGGACCCGCTTCCCGGCCCGTGACGAGATCCTCTTCATCGCCTTCGCCGTCATCGTCTCCACCCTCGTCGTCCAGGGCCTGACGCTGCCCCGGCTGGTGGCGCTGCTCAAGGTGCGCGGCGACTCCGACGTGACCCGGGAGCTGGAGCGGGAGCTGGCCGTCCGCGCGGCCAGGGCGGCCAAGCACCGGCTGTGGGAGATCGTGGAGCAGGAGGACCTGCCCGAGGACATGATGGAGATGCTGGGCCGGCGCGCGTACGACATGGCGGCGCGGATCAGCCCCGAGATGGTCGACGAGGAGCGCCGCGAGGCGCAGACGCAGCGCGTGGAGCGGCTGCGAACGATCCAGCGGGTCCAGGGCGAGCTGCTGTCGGCCGCGCGCCGCGAGGTGCTGGCGGCCCGCAGCGAGTCCGGGATGGACCCCGAGGTGGTCGACCGGGTGCTGCGGCACCTGGACGAACGCACCCTGCGCGGGATCTGACGGCCGCCCGCGGACCCCGCACCTCTACACCCTCCCCTCCTCGTCCTTCGGCTCCCGCTCGGCCCCGGGCGCCGCCGCCGTGGCGATCCGCGGCAGCGCGTAGGGGTGCTCGCGGCGCAGCCAGTCGATCAGCTCCTCGCGCACCAGGCAGCGCAGGGACCACAGGTCGTCGGCGTTGCGGGCCGTCATCAGCGCCCGGATCTGCACCGTGGTCGGGGTGGTGTCGGTGACCACCAGGTTCCAGGCCCGCGCGTCCCATTCGAGGGAGGCCGTGAGCACGGCGTGGAGGCGCTCGCGCATCAGGTCGACGGGGACGGCGTGGTCCAGATGGAAGTGGACCGTGCCCGTCATCCGGGGGTCGCCCCGCGACCAGTTCTCGAACGGCCGGCCGGTGAAGTACGACACCGGCATGGTGATCCGCCGCTCGTCCCAGGTGCGGACCACCAGATAGGTGAGCGTGATCTCCTCGACGGCGCCCCACTCCCCGTTCACGACGACGGTGTCGCCGATGCGCACCATGTCGCCGAAGGCGATCTGGAGCCCCGCGAAGAGGTTGCCCAGCGTCGACTGGGCGGCGATGCCGGCCACGATGCCGATGACGCCCGCCGAGGCCAGCAGGGAGGCCCCCGCCGCGCGCATCGCCGGGAACGTCAGCAGCATGGCCGCGATCGCCAGCACGGACACCGCCGCCGCCACCACCCGCTGGATGAGCGTGACCTGGGTGCGCACCCGCCGGACCCGCGCCGGGTCCTGGGCGCCGGCGGCGTAGCGCGCGTAGGTGGCCTCGACCACCGCCGTCGCCACCCGGACGGCGAGCCAGGCGCAGGCCCCGATGAGGACCAGCGTCAGCACCTCGCCCACCACGGCCTCGTGGTCGGGGGACAGCTCCGCCGAGCCGTAACCCGCCCGCAGCAGCGCCGCGCACAGCACCAGCCGCACCGGCACCCGGCAGCGGCCCAGCAGCCCCCACAGCGGCGTCTCCGGATGACGGGCCCCGATCCGGCGCAGCACCTGGTCCGCGGCCCAGCCGGCCAGCAGGGTGACGAGCACCGCGGCGCCGACGACCGCGAGGGGACGCAGTACGTGCTCCATGGGCACCTCCGCTCCCTTCGAACGTAGCTGGCACGATGGGAGCACGCTCCCCCGGCTCACGCCGGCGGGTGCCCCCACCTGTAAGGAAGTGACCTCCAGTGGCGTCCCCTACCACGATCGTCCTGTTCCATTCGGCCTACGGGCCGCGGCCCGCGGTCCGGGCCGCCGCCGACCGCCTGCGTGCCGCCGGGTACGAGGTGCACGTGCCCGACCTCTACGACGGGCGCACGGCCGACACCGTCGAGGAGGGCATGGCCATCAAGGACGAGATCGGCCGTGAGGAGCTGCTGCGGCGGGCCGTGACCGCCGCCGCGCCCCTGTCCGAGCGGGGCATCGTCTACGCCGGCTTCTCGCTCGGCGGCTCGATCGCGCAGAACCTGGCGCTGAACGACGAGAAGGCGCGCGGCCTGCTGCTCCTCCACGGCACCTCCGACCTGGCCGACGACGCGGCCGTGGACGAGCTGCCGGTGCAGCTGCACGTCGCCGACCCCGACCCGTTCGAGCCGCACGACTGGCTCAACGCCTGGTACCTGCGGATGGGCCGGGCCGGGGCCGATGTGGAGATCCACCGCTACCCCGGCGCCGGTCACCTCTTCACGGACCCGGAGCTGGAGGACTACGACGAGGAGGCGGCCGAGGCGGCGTGGCGGGTGGCGCTCGCCTTCCTGGAGGAGGTCGCGGCCCGCTAGGGCCTGTCCTAGGGCCTCAGCGCACCGGCGCGTCCACCCGCTCCACCCGCTGGGTCCCGGAGCGGGTCCGGTACGAGCGGGTCCAGGAGGCCGTGGCCCCGGGGTCGGCCTTGTCGGAGAGGATGTAGTAATCCATCTGCGTCCGCTCGGCGGTCACGTCGAGCACGCCGTAGCCGTGGCCGTCCATGTCGAGCCACTTCACGTGCCGGTTGGCGGCCCTGAGGGCGCCGGCCGCGGCGACGGACACCGTGTGGGGTGCCACGTGGAGGAGGTCGTCGAGGTTGTCCGAGGACACGGAGGTCACCACGAACTCGGTGGCGGCCGACGAGGACAGCGGGTAGGTGGCGGCCCGCTCCGGCACGTCGTTGGCCCAGGCCATGTGGATGTCGCCGGTCAGGAAGACGGTGTTGGTGATGCCCTTGCCGGTGAGGTGGGCGATGAGCTCCCGCCGGTCGTCGGTGTAGCCGTCCCACTGGTCGGCGTTGATGGGGACGCCGCCCGAGGGCAGCCCCAGCAGCCGGGTCAGCGGCTCCAGCAGGTGCGCGGGCAGGGCGCCGAAGGCGACCGGCGAGATCATCACCGGGTTGCCGACCAGGCGCCAGCTCGTGTCCGAGGACGCCAGCCCCTCCTTGAGCCAGTCCAGCTGCGCGCGCCCGGTGATGGTGCGGTCGGGGTCGTCGGCCTTGCCGCTGCCGGCCTTGACCTGCTGGGAACGGAAGGACCGCAGGTCCAGCAGGTGGAGGTCGGCGAGTCTGCCGAAGCGCAGCCGCCGGTAGGTGGTGCCCTCGATGGACGGCCGGACGGGCATCCACTCGAAGTAGGCCTTCTTGGCGGCCGCCACGCGGTCGGCCCAGTCGCCCTCGGTGCCCGGGGTGTGGTTCTCCGCGCCGCCGGTCCAGGCGTCGTTGGCGAACTCGTGGTCGTCCCAGATGGCCACCACCGGGTGGGTGTGGTGGAGCGCCTGGAGATCGGGGTCGGTCTTGTAACGGCCGTGCCGGACGCGGTAGTCGGCGAGGGTGACGATCTCGTGGGTGGGCGCGTGCGGCCGGACGACCTCCTTCGCGGGCGGGTACACCCCGGTCGCGTACTCGTAGATGTAGTCGCCGAGGTGGAGGACGGCGTCCAGGTCGCGGCGGGCGGCGAGGTGGCGGTACGCCGAGAAGTGGCCGGACTCCCAGTTGGCGCAGGACACCACGCCGAAGCGCAGGCCGGGGACGGCCGCGTCGCGGGCGGGGGCCGTGCGGGTGCGGGCGACGGGGGAGTAGGTGTCACCGCGGCCGAAGCGGTAGAAGTAGCCGGTGGCCGGGCGCAGGCCGCGCACGTCCGCCTTGACGGTGTGGTCGGTGGCGGCCGTCGCGGTGACCGTGCCGTGCGCGACGACGCGCGTGAAGTGCTCGTCCTCGGCGACCTGCCAGCTGACCTCGGTGGCGGGCCCGCGGCCGGAGCCGGGGACGGCGTCGGGCGCGGGGGTGACGCGGGTCCACAGCAGGACGCCGTCGGGCAGTGGGTCGCCGGAGGCCACGCCGTGCGCGAAGACGGTGGCGGAGGCGGTGGCTCCGGTGGCGGGGGAGCCCGCGGGGAGGTCCGTGTCGGAGGAGGCCGCCCGGGCGGTCGCCGAGGGCAGCAGGGTGGCGGTCGCGGTGGCGGCGACGGCCGTGACGGCGCTACGCCGTGATATGTCGTGGGATGTCACGGGCCGTCACTTTACTGCCCGGTAGTAACCACTGGTAAGCCGTGGGTGGGCGGTTGTTCCAAGAGTTCGCCCACCCTTCGCCGGCCGTTACTTCTTCAGGTTCTGGTCCACCAGGGTCCGGAACATATCCGCCCCCTGGGGGGCCTGGCCGCGTTCGTCGCCCAGCACCTTGCCGTTGAGCTTCAGCCCGGGGGTGCCCTTGATCTCCTTGTCCGGGCCGACGAACGTGTCGAAGGAGTCGGACACCGCCAGCGCCCACTTGTCGAAGGTGCCGTCCTTGACGTCCTTCTCGAAGGCGGCGTTGCCCTTGAGCGCCGGGACCTCCTTCGCGATCTCCAGCAGCTTGGCGTCGTCGGAGAAGGCGTCGTCCCGCTCGTCGGGGTGGTTCTTCTGCGCGAACAGGGCCTTCTTGTACTCCAGGAAGGCGTCCGGGCCGACGTTCAGCGCCGCGCCGAGGGCGCTGAGGGCGTTCTTCGAACCCGAGCCCTTGATCATCGGGTTGCGGTCCAGGAACGTACCGATCCGGAACTGCGCCTTGTACTTGCCGTCCTTGATGTCCTTGGTGACGACGTCCCCCACGTTCTGCTCGAATCCGGAGCAGATCGGGCAGCGCATGTCCTCGAAGACCTCCAGGGTGTTCTTCGCGTCCTGCTTGCCGACGACGACCGTGGTGCCCTTCTCGCCGGTCGTGTTGGCGGGCGCCTTGAACTCGTTCTTCTTGGCGGCGGCGACCCAGTCCTCGCTGGTCACCTTGGTGTTCTCGCCGCCGTCGGTGGCCTTGGTGACGACCACGCCGATGCCGGCCGCGACCGCCAGGACCGCGACGACGCCCACGCCGACGAGGACCTGCCGGCGGGTCTTGTCCTTCTTCGCCTGGCGCTCGCGCTCGGCGCGCAGCCGCTCGCGGGCGGCCGCCTTGTTCTGCGGGGTGTTGCGGTTGCTCATGACGTTGCCTCCGTGGGCGTACGGGTGGTGGGGACCGGGTGGCGCCGCGCTCAGGCGGATGCCGGGCGCGGCGGAGGTCCCCGCCGTACGACGGAGTGCACGAGGAGGGGCAGGGCGCGGGTGGCCAGGGTGTCGCGGACGGGGCGCGGGCGGGCGCCGGCGGGGGCGTACGGGCCCATCGCGGCGGGGGCGGCCGGCGGCAGCGGCCGGAAGGCGAGGGTGGCCACCGCGCGCACCAGCCGGGCCAGCGCCACCTCACCGCGCCGCAGCCAGGCGGCGGCCAGCAGCCCGACCGCGATGTGCGCGGCGAGCAGCAGCCAGGGGGTGGCGGAGCCGGCGGCGTGGCCCGCCGTCAGCGGGGTGCCGAACTGGCCGCCGCGGCAGACCAGATCGACGCCCATCGAGTGCAGCGGACCGGCCACCGGGCCGCCCGCCTGTCCGTAACAGGCGTGCTGGCCGGTGGTGAAGACGGTGTCCGCCGCCAGTTCCAGCGGGACCAGCAGCGCGGCTATCGCGCCGTAGCCGCGCTCGCGGCCGGCCAGCGCGTAGGCGAGCGCGAAGAACGCCGCGGACAGGCCCGCGACCGTGGCAGCGGGCAGCGGGGCGTGGGAGAGCAGGACGTGGGAGGTCGCCGAGAGGGTGACGCACAACGCCGTGAACAGCGCGGCGCGTACCGCCCTGAACCGAACTCCCGTCCCCACCATGACGCCGAGTGTGCCACGGGCCCCGCCGGGTGTCTGGTCAAGATTCGGCATCGGTGGGGGCCGGTGGGACCGGCCCCCGCGGGGCTACTTCAGCTCGGCGTCGACGGTCGAGCGGAACTGCTCGGCGGTCATCGGGACGCCCTTGCCCTGCTCGCTCTCGTAGGTGACCTTCTTGCCGTCGAGCTTGAGGGTCGGGGTGCCCGTGACGTCCTTGACCTTGTCGAAGGAGTCCGAGACCTCCAGCGCCCACTTGTCGAAGGTGCCGTCCTTGAGGTCCTTCTCGAAGGCGGCGTTGCCCTTGAGGGCGGGCACCTGCTGGGCGATCTTCAGCAGGACGGCGTCGTCCTTGAAGTCGTCCTTGGTCTCCTCGGGGTGGTTCGCCTTGGCGTAGAGCGCCTTGTTGTACGCGCTGAAGGCCTCGGGGCTGACGTTCAGCGCGGCGCCCAGCGCGCTGAGGGCGTTCTTCGAGCCGGTGCCGGCGATGGCGGGGTTGCGGTCGAGGAAGGTGCCGACGTGGTACGAGACCTTGTACTTGCCGTCCTTGACGTCCTTGTCGATCGTGTCCCCGACGTTCTGCTCGAACACCGAGCAGATCGGGCAGCGCATGTCCTGGAAGATGTCGAGGGTGTGCTTGGCGTCCTTCTTGCCGATGACGATCTCGGTGCCCTTGTCGCCGCCGGTGTTGGCCGGCTTGACCAGGGTCTGGTCGGCGGCGGCCTTCCAGGCGGCGTTGGTGCTCTTGGAGCTGGCGCCGCCCAGCTGGGTGGCGGCGTAGCCGATGCCGCCGGCTATCGCGAGCACGCCGACGATGGCGCCGCCGACGATCAGCTGGCGGCGGGTCTTGTCCCGCTTGGCCTGCTGCTCGCGCTCGGCGCGCAGCCGCTCGCGGGCGCTCTGCTTGTTCTCCCAGTTGTTGCGCTTGCTCATGGTGATGCTTCTCCGTGGTGCTCGTACGTGCGGTGACCGTTCTCGCGCGGGGGCCCTCAGACGAGGACCGGCACCGGCGGGGGACCGCGGCGTACGACGGAGTGGACGAGCAGGGGCGGCGCCGGGACGGTACGGACCAGGGCGGGCCGGACGCGCGCGGCCGGGCCGGGGGCGTACGCGCCGAGGACCGCGGCGGCCAGGCGCAGCGGCCGGAAGGCGGCGGCCGCCGCGGCGCGCAGCAGCCGGCCCAGGGCGGCCTCGCCGCGCCGCAGCCAGGCGGCGGCCAGCAGGCCGAGGGCGACGTGCCCGGCGAGGAGCAGCCAGGGGGCGGCCCCCGGGGCCGCCCAGTGGGTCAGCGGGGTGCCCATGCTGCCGCTGCACAGCCAGGTCAGGGCCCCGCCGGGAGCGGGGTGCCCTGGCCGGCCGTAGCAGGTGTCCTGGCCGGCGGCCAGGAGCGCGCCGACGGCCAGCTGGAGCGGGACGAGCAGGGCGGCGATGCGCCCGTAGCCGCGCTCGCGGCCGGCGAGGGCGTAGGCGAGCGCGAAGACGGCGGTCCCGGCCCCGGCGACGGCCGGCAGGGGCAGCGGGCGGCCGGACAGCAGCACGTGCGAGGCCGCGGACAGCAGCACGCACAGCGCTGTGAACAGCGCCGCGCGCAGTGCCCGCAGCCGTGCCGCCGATATGTCCATGGGATACGAGTCTGTCATGCCGCGGGGTAAACCCCGGCTAAGGCCCCTGGCGCCCGGGATCGGCGCCCCCGGGGTCAGAGCCCCGGGATGCGGCCGTTGCGGAAGAGGTCCACGAAGATCTGGTGGTCCGCGCGGGCCCGGGCGCCGTAGGTGTGGGCGAAGTCCACCAGGAGCTCCGGGAAGCCCTCCTCGTCGGCGGCGATCACGGCGTCGATGGCGCGCTCGGTGGAGAACGGCACCAGCGAGTGGCCGCTCTGGTCGTCGGCGGCGGCGTGCATGGTGGCGGTGGCGCGGCCCAGGTCGGCGACGACGGCGGCGATCTCGTCCGGGTCGTCGATGTCCGACCAGTCCAGGTCCACGGCGTAGGGCGAGACCTCGGCGACCAGCTGGCCGGCGCCGTTGAGCTCGGTCCAGCCCAGCCACGGGTCGGCGTGGGCCTGCAGGGCCCGCTGGGAGATCACCGTGCGGTGGCCCTCGTGCTGGAAGTAGTCGCGCACGGCCCGGTCGGTGACGTGCCGGGAGACCGCCGGGGTCTGTGCCTGCTTCATGTAGATCACGACGTCGTTCTCCAGGGCGTCGCTGTTGCCCTCCAGCAGGATGTTGTACGAGGGCAGCCCGGCGCTACCGATGCCGATGCCGCGGCGGCCGACGACGTCCTTGACCCGGTAGGAGTCGGGACGGGCCAGGCTGGAGTCGGGGAGGGTCTCCAGGTAGCCGTCGAAGGCGGCGAGGACCTTGTACCGGGTGGCGGCGTCCAGCTCGATCGCGCCGGCGTCGGCCGTGAAGCGGCGGTCGTGCTCGCGGATCTCCGTCATCGAGGCGAGCAGCCCGAAGCGCGTCATGGAGCGCGCCTCGCGCAGGGCGCCGAGCAGCGGGCCGTCGGCGGTGTCGAGGGTGAAGGGCGGCAGGTCGTCGTGCGCGGCACCGGCGGCAAGGGCGTGGATCCGCTCGCGGTAGCCGGCGGCGTAGATCCGCACCAGCTCGGTGATCTTCTCGTCGCTGAGCGCCTTGGCGTGGCCGAGCAGGGCGACGGAGGCGGCGAAGCGCTTGAGGTCCCAGGTGAAGGGGCCGACGTAGGCCTCGTCGAAGTCGTTGACGTTGAAGATCAGACGGCCGTTGGCGTCCATGTAGGTGCCGAAGTTCTCGGCGTGGAGATCGCCGTGGATCCACACCCGGCCGGTCCGCTCGTCCAGGTACTCCCCGGCGGCGCCCTCGGGGGCCTCCGCGGCCAGGTCCCGGTAGAAGAGGCAGGCCGTGCCGCGGTAGAAGGCGAAGGCGGAGGCCGCCATCTTCCGGAACTTGACCCGGAAGGCGGCCGGGTCGGCCGCGAGCAGCTCACCGAAGGCGGTGTCGAATACGGCGAGGATCTCCTCGCCGCGCTGCGCGGCCCGGTCGTGCTCGGTCGCCATCGGGGGGTCCTCCTGGGTGGGGCATGGAACGAACGGGTGTGCTGTCGTGCTCAACGCGTGAGGGTACCGGCGCGTGCCCATGGGTGTCGGTGGGGGCCGGTAACCTCGAAACAGTCCCGTCCGCACCGCTGCCCGCTCCCGCCGGAGGTCTCCCACCGTGGCCAAGAAGCCGCCCTTCACACACCTGCACGTCCACACGCAGTACTCCCTGCTGGACGGTGCCGCGCGGCTCAAGGACATGTTCAGTGCCTGCAATGAGATGGGCATGACACACATTGCCATGTCCGACCACGGCAACCTGCACGGCGCGTACGACTTCTTCCATACCGCCCAGAAGGCCGGGATCACCCCGATCATCGGCATCGAGGCCTATGTCGCCCCCGAGTCCCGGCGCAACAAGCGCAGGATCCAGTGGGGCCAGCCGCACCAGAAGCGGGACGACGTCTCCGGTTCCGGTGGTTACACCCACAAGACCATCTGGGCGGCCAACGCCACCGGCCTCCACAATCTCTTCCGGCTGTCCTCCGACGCCTACAAGGAGGGCTGGCTCACCAAGTGGCCCCGGATGGACAAGGAGACCCTCAGCCAGTGGTCCGAGGGGCTGATCGCCTCCACCGGCTGCCCCTCCGGCGAGCTCCAGACCCGGCTGCGCCTCGGCCAGTTCGACGAGGCCCTGAAGGCCGCCGCCGAGTACCAGGACATCTTCGGCAAGGACCGGTACTTCCTGGAGCTGATGGACCACGGCATCGAGATCGAGCACCGGGTCCGCGACGGCCTCCTGGAGATCGGCAGGAAGCTCGGCATCCCGCCCCTGGTCACCAACGACTCGCACTACACGTACGCGCACGAGGCGACCGCCCACGACGCCCTGCTGTGCATCCAGACCGGCAAGAACCTCTCCGACCCGGACCGCTTCCGCTTCGACGGCTCGGGCTACTACCTGAAGTCCACGGACGAGATGTACGCCATCGACTCCTCGGACGCCTGGCAGCAGGGCTGCGCCAACACCCGGCTGGTCGCGGACCAGATCGACACCGAGGGCATGTTCCAGTTCCGGAACCTGATGCCCAGGTTCGACATCCCCGACGGCTACACCGAGGTCACCTGGTTCCGCGAGGAGACCATGCGCGGGATGCACCGCCGCTTCCCCGGCGGCATCCCCGAGGACCGCATGACGCAGGTCGAGTACGAGATGGACACGATCATCTCGATGGGCTTCCCGGGCTACTTCCTCGTGGTCGCCGACTTCATCATGTGGGCCAAGAGCCAGGGCATCGCGGTGGGCCCCGGCCGAGGCTCCGCGGCCGGCTCGATCGTCGCGTACGCCCTCGGCATCACCGACCTCGACCCGATCCCGCACGGCCTGATCTTCGAGCGGTTCCTCAACCCCGAGCGCATCTCCATGCCCGATGTCGACATCGACTTCGACGAGCGCCGGCGCGCCGAGGTGATCCGGTACGTCACCGAGAAATACGGCGCCGACAAGGTCGCCATGATCGGCACCTACGGCACCATCAAGGCCAAGAACGCCATCAAGGACTCGGCCCGCGTCCTGGGCTACCCGTACGCGATGGGCGACCGCATCACCAAGGCCATGCCCGCCGACGTCCTCGGCAAGGGCATCCCGCTCTCCGGCATCCTCGACCCCCAGCACCCGCGCTACAGCGAGGCCGGCGAGGTCCGCGGGATGTACGAGAACGAGCCGGACGTCAAGAAGGTCATCGACACCGCGCGCGGCGTCGAGGGCCTGGTCCGCCAGATGGGCGTGCACGCCGCCGGCGTGATCATGTCCAGCGAGACGATCACCGACCACGTCCCGGTCTGGGTCCGGCACTCCGACGGCGTCACCATCACCCAGTGGGACTACCCGAGCTGTGAGTCGCTCGGCCTGCTGAAGATGGACTTCCTCGGCCTGCGCAACCTCACGATCATGGACGACGCCGTCAAGATGGTGAAGGCCAACAAGGGGATCGACATCGACCTCCTGGCCCTCCCGCTCGACGACCCCACGACCTTCGATCTGCTCCAGCGCGGTGACACCCTCGGCGTCTTCCAGTTCGACGGCGGGCCCATGCGGTCCCTGCTGCGGCTGATGAAGCCCGACAACTTCGAAGACATCTCCGCCGTGTCCGCCCTGTACCGGCCGGGCCCGATGGGCATGAACTCGCACACGAACTACGCGCTGCGCAAGAACAAGCAGCAGGAGATCACCCCGATCCACCCGGATCTGGAGAAGCCCCTCGAAGAGGTCCTGGCCGTCACCTACGGTCTGATCGTCTACCAGGAGCAGGTGCAGAAGGCCGCCCAGATCATCGCCGGGTACTCGCTCGGCGAGGCCGACATCCTCCGCCGCGTCATGGGCAAGAAGAAGCCCGAGGAGCTGGCGAAGAACTTCACGATCTTCCAGGAGGGCGCCCGGAAGAACGGCTACAAGGACGAGGCCATCCAGGCCCTGTGGGACGTCCTGGTCCCCTTCGCCGGCTACGCCTTCAACAAGGCCCACTCCGCCGCGTACGGCCTCGTCTCGTACTGGACGGCCTACCTCAAGGCCAACCACCCCGCCGAGTACATGGCCGCCCTGCTGACCTCGGTCAAGGACGACAAGGACAAGTCGGCGACGTACCTGAACGAGTGCCGGCGCATGGGCATCAAGGTGCTCCCGCCGAACGTCAACGAGTCCGAGGCCAACTTCGCCGCCCAGGGCGACGACGTGATCCTCTTCGGCCTCACCGCCGTCCGCAACGTCGGGCAGAACGTGGTCGACTCGATCATCCGCTGCCGCAAGGCCAAGGGGAAGTACAGCTCCTTCCCCGACTTCCTCGACAAGGTCGAGGCCGTCGTCTGCAACAAGCGCACCGTCGAATCGCTGATCAAGGCCGGCGCCTTCGACACCATGGGGCACACCCGCAAGGGCCTCACCGCGCACTACGAACCGATGATCGACAACGTCGTCCAGGTCAAGCGCAAGGAGGCCGAGGGCCAGTTCGACCTCTTCGGCGGCATGGGCGACGACTCCGCCGACGACGGCCCCGGCTTCGGCCTGGACGTGGAGTTCTCCGACGTCGAGTGGGAGAAGTCCTACCTGCTCGCGCAGGAGCGCGAGATGCTCGGCCTCTACGTCTCCGACCACCCGCTGTTCGGCATCGAGCACGTGCTGAACGACAAGGCCGACGCCGCGATCTCCCAGCTCACCGGTGGTGAGCACGCCGACGGCGCGATCGTCACCATCGGCGGCATCATCTCCGGCCTCCAGCGCAAGATGACCAAGCAGGGCAACGCCTGGGCCATCGCCACCGTCGAGGACCTGGCCGGCTCCATCGACTGCATGTTCTTCCCCGCCACCTACCAGCTGGTCTCCACCCAGCTCGTCGAGGACGCCGTCGTCTTCGTCAAGGGCCGCCTCGACAAGCGCGAGGACATCCCCCGTCTGGTGGCGATGGAGCTGATGGTCCCCGACCTCTCCAACGCGGGCACCAACGCCCCCGTGATCATCACCATCCCCACCGTGAAGGTCACCCCGCCGATGGTCGAGCGGCTCGGTCAGGTGCTCACCCACCACCGGGGCTCCACCGAGGTGCGGATCAAGCTCCAGGGGCCGCGGAAGACGACGGTGCTCCGGCTGGACCGGCACCGGGTCACCCCCGATCCGGCGCTCTTCGGCGATCTGAAGCAGCTGCTCGGACCGTCCTGCCTGGCGGGCTGAGCCCGGCCGCCGCCCGGTGACGGGGCGGCACGATCATGCGTGAGGGGCGCACCCGCGGACGGCGGGCGCGCCCCTCAAGCGCATCCGAGCGCCGGTCAGTTGTGACCGAAGCGCTTCTGGCGGCCCTTGCGGGCCAGATCGCCAGGGGTGACCTGGGAGGCCCGCTGCCCCGACTGGGACTCGATCGAGGACTTCTGGGGCTGCTGCGAGCCGCGCTCCGCGGCGCTGGACTTCTGCTGGCTCCGGTCCTGCTTCTTGTTCTTCGCCATGCCGCTGTGCCTCCGCATCGGGGTGACTCCCCCTCCCGGTCACCCTCGCACGCGACGACCGAACGTGCATTTCGGGCAATAACCGTAGGTGACCCGGGGACTTATCGGACGCCGCCCGTATCCGCCACGCCGATGATCCAGTTCGGACTGATAACCCCCGCGCGGTCGGGCAGACTCCTGGGAAAGCCAAGGGAACCGGGGCACGCCAGTGCCGGGGGGCGACCGCACTTCTGGAAAATCAGGGGAAACTCGGGAAAAGAGGGTGGAACGTGGACCGCTGCGTCGTCCTGGTGGACGCCGGGTACTTGCTGGGCGCCGCCGCGAGCCTGCTGGCCGGGGAGCCCGCCCGGTCCCGCATCACCGTCGATCACACGACCCTGATCCAAGGGCTGCGCGAACGCGCCGAGGCCGACACCCAGCGGCCGCTGCTGCGCATTTACTGGTTCGACGGGGCCCCCGACCGCGTCCCCCAGCCCGAGCACCGGCGGCTGCGCGTGATGTCCCGCGTCACCGTCCGGCTCGGCGCCCTGACCCGCAGCGACGGCCGCTGGGCGCAGAAGGGCGTCGACGCCGCCATGCACGCCGAGCTCACCGAGCTCGCCCGCAACCGCGCCTGCTCCGACATCGTGCTGGTCACCGGCGACGGCGACCTGCTGCCCGGCCTGATGTCCGCCAAGGAGCACGGCGTCGCCGTCCACCTGTGGGCCGTCCAGGCCGCCGACGGCGACTACAACCAGTCCGAGGACCTCGTCGCCGAGGCCGACGAACGGCGCGTCCTGGACCGCAGCTGGATCACCCGGGCGGTACGGGCCAAGGAGCTCGGCGGCGTGTGCGCCCCGCCCCCCGTGCCCCGGCCCGAGATCGCCGCCATCCTCGCCGCCCCGCTGCCGGAGACGGCCGCGGCGGCGGCCGCGGCGGCCGCCGGGCGCCCGGCCGAGACCGGCCCCGCCGACGGGCGCAACGGCACGGCCCGGCCCGCCGCCGCTGCCGCGGCCGCCGCGGCGGCACCGATCGCGAACGGCGAGCGGACGGCGGAGCAGCCCGCCGGGCGCGGCGTGCCCACCCCCAAGGACCTCGCCGGGCTCGGCCGCGGCCCGGCGCCCGACCGGCCCACGGCGGCCTCCTCCGCCGCCCCGGCGGGCGGCTCGGCGGCCGGCACGCCCAACGCCACCCTCCGCTGGTCCTCCGACCGGGGCTGGATCGAACGCGGCGCCGGCAACGGCCTGGGGGAGCCTCCCGAAACGGCCTCCCTGCCGATGCTGGCCCAGCTCACCAGCGCCGAGCAGCGCTGGGCCGACCGCGAGGAGGACATCACCACCGTCGGCGGCGACCCCTTCGAGGTCGGCCAGGTCTTCGCCCGCCGCTGGGCCGAGCGCCTCACCGACCCGGTCCACCTCCAGCACCTCTCCACCGAGTACCCCCGCATCCCGCACCGCATCGACGGTGAGCTCCTGCGCTACGCCGCCCGCTTCGGCCTCCTCGCCCACAAGGACGACCAGATCGACGAGCACGACCGCTACGCGATCCGCGCCGGCTTCTGGCGCGAGATCGACACCAGGACGGCCGCCGAGCACGCGCCGGCGGGCGACTGAGGCGCCGCGAGCGTGCCCCGGAGCGAGCCGCGGGCGCCGGGGCGCGTACCCTCGTAGCTCGTGAGAACGGTCGGGAAACAGGCGGAGCGAACCGCGAGCGCCACGGTGTGCGCGGTGCGCGGACTCGTCAAGACCTACCCCGCCGCGCGCGGGCGCCGCGGCGCGCCCGGCGCGGACGCCGTCCGGGCCACCGACGGCATCGACCTCGACGTCCGGCGCGGTGAGATCTTCGGCCTGCTCGGCCCCAACGGCGCCGGCAAGACCACCCTCGTCCGCCAGCTCACCGGCCTGCTCCGGCCCGACGAGGGCAGCGTCGAGCTCCTCGGCCACGACCTCGTCCGGCACCCCGAGCGCGCCGCCCGCCTCATCGGCTACCTGGGCCAGGAGTCCACGGCCCTGGACGAGCTGACCGTCGCCCTCGCCGCCGAGACCACCGGCCGGCTGCGCGGCCTCGGCCTGCGCGACGCCCGCGCCGAGCGCGACGCCGTCCTGGAGGAGCTGGGCCTCACCCCGCTCGCCGGCCGCCCGCTGAAGAAGCTCTCCGGCGGCCAGCGGCGCCTCGCCTGCCTCGCCGCCGCCCTGACCGGCGATCGCCCCCTGCTGGTGCTGGACGAGCCGACCACCGGCATGGACCCGGTGGCCCGCCGCGCGGTGTGGGCGGCGATCGACCGCCGACGCGCCGAGCGCGGCACCACCGTCGTGCTGGTCACCCACAACGTCATCGAGGCCGAGACCGTGCTGGACCGCGTGGCGGTGCTGGAGCGCGGCCGGATCATCGCCTGCGACACCCCGGCCGGCCTCAAGGAGCTGGTCGGCGACGACGTCCGGGTCGATCTGGTCTGGCGCGACGCGCCGCCGCTGGAGGTCCCCGAGGTCGCCGCGCTGCGCGGCGTCGCCCAGGAGTCCGGCCGCCGCTGGTCGCTGCGGCTCGGCCCGGCCGAGGCGCGCGCCGCCGTCGCCGCCGTGACCGGTGGCCCCGCCTTCGCCGCGCTCGACGACTTCACTCTCGCCACGCCCAGTCTGGAGGACGTCTACCTCGCCCTGGGCGGCCGCGAGAAGGGGCTGATGAAGGGGTGAGGGCCGTCCCGACCGGACCGAACAGGAGCTGTACCGCGTGACTGCTGTATCCGCCGAAGCGGTGCCGGGGAAGGCGCCCGCCGGGGCCCCGCCCCGGCCGTGGTCCGAGGACGGCGGTGCCGCCCCGCTCGCGCCCCGCGCGCGGCTGCTGCCCGCGCTGGCGGCCGTCTACCGCGCCCAGCTCTCGCGCGCCCGCGTGGCGCGCATCCCGCTGCTGTTCGTGGCGACCTTCCAGTCCGTCGGCATCATGATCCTCATGCGCGGGGTCGTCGACGGCGGCTCCGAGGCGCGCGCCGTCGTGGCGGGCTCCAGCGTGCTGGTCGTGGCGTTCGTCGCGCTGAACCTGCTGGCCCAGTACTTCGGCCAGCTGCGCGCCAGCGGCGGCCTCGACCACTACGCGACGCTGCCGGTGCCGCCGGCGGCCGTGGTGCTGGGCGCCGCCGGGGCGTACGCGTCGTTCACCGTGCCGGGCGCGGCCGTCACGGCCGTGGCGGGCAGCGTGCTCTTCGGGCTGCCGCTGACGCACCTGTGGGTGCTGGCGGCGGTGATCCCGCTGTCCGGCGCGGCCCTCGCGGGCCTCGGCGCGGCCCTCGGCCTGCTCGCGCCGCGCCAGGAACTGGCGACGCTCTGCGGCCAGTTGGGGATGTCCGCGGCGCTCCTGCTGGGCGTGCTGCCGGCCGACCGGCTGCCGACGCCCATCGCCTGGGCGCGCGACCTGCTGCCGTCCACCTACGGGGTGGAGGCGCTGGCCCGCAGCTTCGACGCCCGTCCCGACTGGCTGCTGACGGTGGCCGACCTCGGGGTGTGCGCGGCCGTCGGCGTGATCTCGCTGTCCGTCGCCACGTGGGCCTACCGCCGGGCGGCCGTGCGGTGACGCGCCGCAGCGACCGTCCTGACGCCGGAGCGTCCGCGTCCACCTGGCACGATGGCGGGGTGACCGCACCGCTGACGCCGCACGGCAACTCCTCCTCCGAGCCCGGGCCCGAACCCGGTCCCGGCGCCGACCTGCCGCCCGCCGAGGCCGGCCCGGCACCCGGCCTGTCCGAGGAGACCCGTGCCGAGCTGCGGCAGGGGGCCCTGATCCTGGCGCTCGTGACGCTCACCGGCGTCCTGCTGGGGCTGCTGTGGCTGTGGGTGGCGCCGAAGGTGCCGCTGATCTCGGACGGCAAGGCCGTCTACCTCAAGAGCACCGAGGGCGAGCAGGCCATCGGCGCGGACGGCTGGTTCGCGCTGCTGGGCCTGGCGTTCGGCGCGATCGCCGCCACGCTGGTCTTCCTCCTCAACCGGCGGGGCGGCATCGCGATCGTCGCCGGCCTCGCCGCCGGGTCGCTGCTGGCCTCGGTCATCGGCTGGCGGCTGGGCGTCTGGCTCGGCCCGACCCCCGACGTGGCCGCGCACGCCCGGGCCGTGGGACAGGGCGTGGTCTTCGACGCGCCGCTGAAGCTGGCGGCGAAGGGGATGCTGCTGGCGTGGCCGCTGGCGGCGATGGCGGTGCATCTGGGGTTGACGGCGCTGTTCGGACCGCGGGATCCGGAGCCCGGTCCCGAGCCGGTGCCGCACTGGCCCCGGCCCGGGGCGTCGCCCGCCGGCGACACCGGCGGACAGGGCTGACGGCCTAGGCCGGCCGGCGGCCGTGGTTGGCTCGGCCCTTCTTCAGGCGCCAGCGGCGTTTGCGGGTGCGCTTCGACATGGGCGTCCCTCCCTGGGCGGGCCGCGCCTTCGGCGGTCCGCCCCTCGGTCGTAGCGGAGGGCGGCCGGGCCGTCCAGAGCGCGCGCGGGCCCCGGCTCAGCCGCGGGCGATCGGCGCGACCACCGCGTCCGTCAGAAGCGCCAGGTCGGCGGGGGAGAGCTCGACCTCCAGCCCCCGGCGCCCGGCCGAGACGCAGATCGTGGTGTGGGAGCGCGCGGAGGCGTCCAGCGCCGTGGGCAGCCGCCGGCGCTGCCCCAGGGGCGAGATGCCGCCCCGGACGTACCCCGTCGTGCGCTCGGCTGCCGCCGGGTCGGCCATCGCCGCCCGCTTGCCGCCGACCGCCGCGGCCAGCGCCTTGAGGTCGAGCGAGCCGGACACCGGCACGACCGCCACCGTCAGCGTGCCGTCGACGTCGGCGACGAGCGTCTTGAAGACCCGCTCCGGGGTCACGCCCAGCGCCCGGGCGGCCTCCTCGCCGTACGAGGCGGCGGCCGGGTCGTGGTCGTAGGCGTGCACGGAGAACGCCGTGCCCGCCCGTTCGAGGGCGACGATCGCGGGCGTCGCGCCCGCCGCCCCGGGTGCGGTGTTCCGCTTGGACTTCCTGGCCACGCGGGCCTCCCCCTCCGGGTCAGTTCGGACTGGTGGGCCGCCGGGTGAGATCGACGGCCGGCAGCGACGGCAGCTTGCTCATCACCGCGGTCTCGGCGCGCAGCAGCCGCAGCTCCTCGGCGAGCCGCGACGCCGTGTCGGGCGCCTGGAGCAGCCGCTGCTTGGCCGGGGTGTCCAGCACCGCGGCCGCCGCGACGAGGTACGACAGCACGCTGGGCTCGCCGGGCAGCTCGGCCCGGCCCGCCAGCGACGCCTCGTTCGCCCCGGCCAGCCGCTTCTGGTACGTCCGGAACGCCCGGACCACACCGGCGGCCAGGGCGCCGGCCTCGTCGCCCTGCCGCTCCTCGATCTCCTCCACCTCGCCCGTCAGGTACGGGCCCGAGGCGTCCACCGACAGCAGCCGGAAGCGGGTGGTGCCGGTGGCCAGCACCTCGTAGGTGCCGTTCTTCCGGCGGCGGATCGTGGCGGCGTCGGCGACGCACCCCACGGTGTGGAAGGCACGCATCGGGTCCGGGCCGAAGCCGGAGGCGGGGCCGGGCTCCGGGCGCGCCTCGTCGGGCAGGCCCGGTGCGCTGGGCGCCACCTCGTGGCCGTCGCGGATCGCGACCACGCCGAAGCGGCGCGGGGCATCCTCGGGGAGCTGCGCCAACTCGCGCATCATCGTGCGGTACCGCCGCTCGAAGACGTTCAGCGGCAGCACGAGGCCGGGGAACAGCACCGAGTTCAGCGGGAAGATCGGAAGGCGCGCGGTGGTCACGGCGGGTAAGCCTAATGGCCGGGCGGCCGGTCGGGACCGGGATTTCACTGCCGGCGCAGCAGGCGGGAGGCGCCCGCGGCGACCGTGGTGGCGAGGATCCAGCCGAGGAGGGTGAGCACGGCCACCACCCACTGCTGGCCGCCGGCGGGGCGCCAGGCGGCGCCCTGGCCGAGGTCGATGACCGGCAGCAGCAGGTCGAGGGTGTAGAGGGCCGCGTTCCACGCCGGGCCCTCGCCCTCCTTGAGCGGCGGCACCGGGCGGCAGGCGAAGTAGACGGCCCCCAGCAGCCACAGCACCGCCATCCACACGGCGGCCCGGCCCGGGCGGTAGCCGTAGGCCACCGTCCAGTCCTGGAGGTAGCCCCAGGCCTTCCCGGCGACCGGCAGCGTCTCGCGGCGGCGGCGCTGCTTGGCCAGCAGCACGGCCCGGGCGTCGGCGTCCTCGCCGCTGGAGCGCAGCGCGCCCGCCAGCCGTTCGTAGGGCTCCGGGGCGTACTCGGGCGTGGCCGCGGCGACCCAGTCGAGGCGGCGGGGGAGGGGGAAGGAGCCCAGGGGTATCAGGTTCTCGTAGACGAAGCCGGCCATCACCAGCCCGCCCGGCCCGGGCCAGCTGTCGTAGCGGTCGACCAGATTGACCACCCGCGCCCCGGAGAGCACCACCCGCCCGCGCTCCTGGCGCTCGCCGAGGAAGCGCAGCTCGGGCGTGACGACCCGGCGCAGGGACAGCTCCTGGTCCGCCTCCATCACGAAGCGGGCCTGGCTGAGGTCCACCGCGTCCCCGAACCGCCCGTCGTCCAGCCGGGCCCCGCCCAGGCACTCGAAGCGCCGCAGCCGGGCGCCGCGGTCGGGCACGGGGGTGGTGGAGATGCCGTACGGGGGAGTGGCGCCGCCCGCGTAGCGCGAGCCGCCCAGACCCGCCGAGGTGAGGTAGAGGGTGCGCTCCACGGTCAGCTGGGGGGCGTTGAGCGCGCGGCGGCCGTAGGGGTTGTTCAGGGTGGAGCCGCGCAGGCTCAGTGAGGCGCCGATGGTGGCGCCGCGCATGCTGAGCTCGCCGTGCGAGCGCATCATCTCGGCCTGGAGGTCCTGTCCGACGGTCATCCCGTCGGCGGCGATGGACGTCCCGCGCCGGTCCCGCCGGACCACCAGCTGGTTGAGCAGCAGGTCCGTGCCGATGTGCGCGTCGGTCAGGCGTATGCCGTGCTGGACGACGCAGCGCGGCAGGTGGAGGTCGCCCTCGGTGCGGATGCGCGCGGCCTCCAGCCGGGGGATCGCGCAGCCCACCAGGCGGAGGGTGGTGAAGCTGCTCTCGGGCAGCAGCAGCTGTTGCTCGAAGCGGCAGTTGTGCAGTTCGACGTAGGGCACGACGGTGCCGCCGGACAGGTCGAGGGTGCCGGTGATCCGTACGCCGTTGAGCTTGAGCGCCGCCACCCGGCCGGGGCGGGCGGCGGGGCCGCTGAGCAGCAGCAGGGCGACCACTCCGGCGCGCACGCTGCGCTCGGGGCCCCAGGTGGTGGGCGCCGCGGGGTCGTTGCGCTCGGGGTCGGAGGTGCGGAGGTCGAGGGTGGTGCCGGTGCGGAAGGCCTCCCACATGGCCCGTTCGACGGCGGTGGGTTCCAGGCCGGCGGGCGGCCCGTCGTCCTGCGGTGCACTCATGAGTCCCCCTCCCCTCACCCGTGGCGCCGGTCCTACCGGCCCCATTCCCCCCGGGTGACCGTTCGAACACCGTTCGTGAGCGTCGATTGTCCGTCCGGGACCGAGGAAAGATCAACACTTTGGCCCTGTCCCGGTGGGTGGTACGGGGAGCCGTGCGACGGGACGGGTCTGAGACAATTGGCCATGTGATCTCCCGAATCGATCTGCGCGGCCCCGCCTTCCCTGTGAACGGCGTCGACCGCGACCTGCTGCCCCGTGCCGAGCTCGACGTCGAGGCCGCCCTGGAGAAGGTGCGGCCCATCTGCGACGACGTGCATCATCGCGGCACCGCGGCCCTGATCGACTACGCGGAGCGCTTCGACGGTGTGACGATCGACCGGGTGCGGGTGCCCGCCGAGGCGATCGCCCGGGCCCTGGACGAGCTGGACCCGGCCGTGCGCGCCGCGCTGGAGGAGTCCATCCGCCGCGCCCGCCTGGTCCACCGCGAGCAGCGCCGCACCGACACGACCGTGGAGGTCGTGCCCGGCGGCACGGTCACCGAACGCTGGGTGCCCGTCGAGCGCGTGGGCCTCTACGTCCCCGGCGGCCGGTCCGTCTACCCCTCGTCCGTCGTCATGAACGTGGTCCCGGCCCAGGAGGCCGGCGTCGGCTCCATGGCCGTCGCCTCCCCGCCGCAGAAGGAGCACGGCGGCCTGCCCCACCCGACGATCCTGGCCGCCTGCGCGCTGCTGGGCGTCGACGAGGTGTACGCGGCCGGCGGCGCCCAGGCCGTCGCCATGTTCGCCTACGGCACCGAGGAGTGCCGCCCCACGAACATGGTCACCGGCCCCGGCAACATCTACGTCGCCGCCGCCAAGCGCCTGCTCAAGGGCCGCATCGGCATCGACGCCGAGGCCGGCCCGACCGAGATCGCCGTCCTCGCCGACCGCACCGCCGACCCGGCGCACGTCGCCGCCGACCTGATCAGCCAGGCCGAGCACGACCCGCTGGCCGCCTCGGTGCTCGTCACCGACTCCGAGGAGCTGGCGGCCGCGGTGGAGAAGGAGCTGGAGGCCCAGGTGGCCGCCACCCGGCACGTCGAGGACCGCATCCTGCCCGCCCTCGGCGGCCGCCAGTCCGGCATCGTCCTGGTCGACGGCATCGAGCAGGGCCTGGCGGTCGTCGACGCCTACGCCGCCGAGCACCTGGAGATCCAGACGGAGGACGCCGCCGCGGTCGCCGCCCGGGTGCGCAACGCCGGCGCGGTCTTCGTCGGCGCGTACTCCCCGGTGTCGCTGGGCGACTACGCCGCCGGCTCCAACCACGTGCTGCCCACCGGCGGCTGCGCCTGCCACTCCTCCGGCCTGTCGGTCCAGTCCTTCCTGCGCGGCATCCACGTCGTGGACTACACCCGCGAGGCGCTCGCGGAGGTGGCCGGGCACGTGGTGACGCTCGCCGAGGCCGAGGACCTGCCCGCCCACGGCGCGGCCGTCCTGGCGCGGTTCGACGGAAAGGTGCCCGAGGACCAGTGACGTCCATCGACGACCTCCCGATCCGGGACGAACTGCGCGGCAAGTCGCCGTACGGCGCCCCCCAGCTGGACGTGCCCGTCCGCCTGAACACCAACGAGAACCCCTACCCGTTGCCCGAGCCCCTCGTCGCCCGCATCGCCGAGCGCGTGGCCGAGGCCGCCCGCCACCTCAACCGCTACCCCGACCGGGACGCGGTCGAGCTGCGCACCGAGCTCGCCGCGTACCTCACCCGCACCACGGGCCACGAGGTCACCCGGGCGAACGTCTGGGCCGCCAACGGCTCCAACGAGGTCATCCAGCAGCTGCTCCAGACCTTCGGCGGCCCCGGCCGCACGGCCATCGGCTTCGAGCCCTCGTACTCGATGCACGCCCTGATCTCGCGCGGCACCGGCACGGGCTGGATCCCCGGCCCGCGCACGGACGACTTCACCATCGACGTGGACGCGGCGGAGCGCGCCATCGCCGAGCACCGGCCCGAGGTCGTCTTCGTCTGCTCGCCCAACAACCCCACGGGCACGGCGGTGGAGGCGGAGACGGTCCTGCGGCTGTACGAGGCCGCCCAGGCGGCCCGGCCGTCCCTGGTGGTGGTCGACGAGGCCTACGGCGAGTTCAGCCACCGCCCCTCGCTGCTGCCGCTGATCGAGGGCCGGCCGAACCTCGTGGTCTCCCGCACCATGTCCAAGGCCTTCGGCGCCGCCGGGCTGCGCCTGGGCTACCTCGCCGCCGACCCGGCCGTGGTCGACGCCGTCCAGCTGGTCCGGCTGCCGTACCACCTGTCGGCCGTCACCCAGGCCACGGCCCTGGCCGCCCTGGAGCACACCGACACCCTGCTCGGCTACGTCGAGCAGCTCAAGGCCGAGCGGGACCGCATCGTCACCGAGCTGCGCGCCATGGGCTGCGAGGTGACCGACTCCGACGCCAACTTCGTCCAGTTCGGGCGCTTCCCGGACAGCCACACCGCGTGGCAGGCCATCCTCGACCGCGGTGTCCTGGTGCGCGACAACGGCGTACCGGGGTGGCTGCGGGTCACCGCGGGCACCCCGGAGGAGAACGACGCGTTCCTGGACGCGGTCCGCGCCATTCGCAAGGAGAGCAACTGATGAGCCGCGTTGGGCGCGTCGAGCGCACCACCAAGGAGACCTCGGTCCTGGTCGAGATCGACCTCGACGGGACCGGACAGGTCGATGTGTCGACCGGGGTCGGCTTCTACGACCACATGCTCGACCAGCTGGGCCGCCACGGCCTGTTCGACCTCACCGTCAAGACCGACGGCGACCTCCACATCGACACCCACCACACCATCGAGGACACCGCCCTCGCGCTCGGCGCCGCCTTCCGTCAGGCGCTCGGCGACAAGGTGGGCATCTACCGCTTCGGCAACTGCACCGTGCCGCTGGACGAGTCCCTCGCCCAGGTCACCGTGGACCTCTCCGGCCGCCCGTACCTCGTGCACACCGAGCCCGAGAACATGGCGCCGATGATCGGCACCTACGACACCACGATGACCCGGCACATCCTGGAGTCCTTCGTGGCCCAGGCCCGGATCGCCCTCCACGTCCACGTCCCGTACGGGCGCAACGCCCACCACATCGTGGAATGCCAGTTCAAGGCCCTGGCCAGGGCCCTGCGCTACGCGAGCGAGCGCGACCCGCGCGCCGCCGGAATCCTCCCGTCGACGAAGGGCGCTCTGTGAGTGACGCACGCGCGGCCGCCGGGCTGCAGACGACCGTGATAGCCGCACCTCTGCGCCGCGCGGGCGGAGAAACGAACGAAAGGGCGCTGCAACAGTGAACGGCACGTCCACCGCTCTGATACTCGTCGGCCTGTTCCTGGTCGGCGGCATCATCTCGTTCCTCAAGCAGGGCATGCCCAAGGGCGTGATCGTGCTGCTCGGCCTCGGCGCGGCCATGTGCCTGACCGCCGGCGTACTGCGTATCGAAGGACTGTGGTCATGAGCTCCCCGAAGAAGGTCGTCGTCTTCGACTACGGCTTCGGCAACGTCCGCTCCGCCGAGCGCGCCCTCGCGCACGTCGGCGCCGACGTCGAGATCACCCGCGACTTCGACCGCGCCATGAACGCCGACGGGCTCCTGGTCCCCGGCGTCGGCGCCTTCGCCGCCTGCATGAAGGGGCTGCGCTCGGCGCGCGGCGACTGGGTCGTCGGACGCCGGCTGTCCGGCGGCCGTCCCGTCATGGGCATCTGCGTCGGCATGCAGATCCTCTTCGAGCGCGGCATCGAGCACGGCGAGGAGACCGAGGGCCTCGACGAGTGGCCCGGCACCGTCGAGCCGCTCAAGGCCGACGTCGTCCCCCACATGGGCTGGAACACCGTCACCCCGGCCGAGGGCTCGCGGCTCTTCGCGGGCCTCGACGCGGACACCCGCTACTACTTCGTCCACTCCTACGCGGTGCGCCACTGGGATCTGGAGGTCGGCAACCCCAACATCCGCGCCCCCAAGGTCACCTGGGCCACCCACGGCGAGCCGTTCGTCGCCGCCGTGGAGAACGGTCCGCTGTGGGCCACCCAGTTCCACCCCGAGAAGTCCGGCGACGCCGGCGCCCAGCTGCTGACCAACTGGATCGAGACCCTCTGATGCCCACGCTCGAACTCCTCCCCGCCGTCGACGTCCGTGACGGCCAGGCCGTGCGCCTGGTCCACGGCGAGTCGGGCTCGGAGACCTCCTACGGCGACCCGCTCACCGCCGCCCTGGCCTGGCAGAAGGCCGGCGCCGAGTGGCTGCACCTGGTCGACCTCGACGCCGCCTTCGGCACCGGCGACAACCGCGCCCAGGTCGCCGAGGTCGCCCGCTCGATGGACATCAAGGTCGAGCTGTCCGGCGGCATCCGCGACGACGCCTCGCTCGCCGCCGCCCTCGCCACCGGCTGCACCCGCGTCAACCTCGGCACCGCGGCCCTGGAGACCCCCGAGTGGGTCGCCAAGGTCATCGCCGAGCACGGCGACCGCATCGCCGTGGGCCTCGACGTCCGCGGCACCACCCTGCGCGGCCGCGGCTGGACCCGTGACGGCGGCGACCTCTACGAGACGCTGGCCCGCCTCGACTCCGAGGGCTGCGCCCGCTACGTCGTCACCGACATCGCCAAGGACGGCACCCTCCAGGGCCCCAACCTGGAGCTGCTGCGGAACGTCTGCGCGGCCACCGACAAGCCGGTCGTCGCCTCCGGTGGTGTCTCCTCCCTTGACGATCTGCGCGCGCTCGCCACCCTGGTACCCGAGGGGGTCGAAGGCGCCATCGTCGGCAAGGCCCTCTACGCCAAGGCGTTCACCTTGGAAGAGGCCCTGGAGGCAGTGTCCGTATGAGCCGTGACCCGGTCCCGCAGCGTGTGCAGTCCGACAGTCCCTGGGAAGAGTCGATCGGGTTCGCACGGGCCGTGGCGGCCGGGGACCGCGTCCTCGTCGCCGGCACGATGCCCCTGGTCGGGGGCGTCCTGCACGGCGAGGGCGACCCGTACGAGCAGACGCTGGTGGCCTTCGGCAACGCGCTCGACGCGCTGAAGCGCTTCGGCCTCGGCCCGGACGCCGTCGTCCGCACCCGTATGTATCTCACGCACGCCCGCGACGTCGACGCCGTCGGCCGCGCCCACAAGGAGCTCTTCGGGGACGTCCGGCCGGCCGCCACCATGGTGGTCGTCTCCGGCTTCGTCGACTCCCGCGTGCTGGTCGAAGTAGAACTCGAAGCATTCCAAGGAGAACCGGCGTGACCCTCGCCGTCCGAGTCATCCCCTGCCTGGACGTGGACAACGGCCGGGTCGTCAAGGGCGTCAACTTCCAGAACCTCCGCGACGCCGGCGACCCCGTCGAGATGGCCCGCGTCTACGGGCGGGAGGGCGCCGACGAGCTCACCTTCCTCGACATCACCGCCTCCTCCGGCAACCGGGAGACGACCTACGACGTCGTGCGCCGCACGGCCGAGGAGGTCTTCATCCCGCTCACCGTCGGCGGTGGCGTCCGCACCGCCGAGGACGTCGACAAGCTGCTGCGCGCCGGCGCCGACAAGGTGGGCGTCAACACCGCCGCCATCGAGCGCCCCGACCTGATCCGCGAGATCGCCGAGCGCTTCGGCCGGCAGGTTCTCGTCCTGTCCGTGGACGCCCGTCGTACGGCCTCCGGCTCCTTCGAGGTCACCACCCACGGCGGCCGCCGCGGCACCGGCCTGGACGCCGTCGAGTGGGCGCACCGGGCCGCCGAGCTGGGCGCCGGCGAGATCCTGCTGAACTCGATGGACGCGGACGGCACCAAGGACGGCTACGACACGGAGATGATCGGGGCCGTGCGGAAGCACGTCACCGTGCCCGTGATCGCCAGCGGTGGCGCCGGCCGGCTCGACCACTTCGCCCCGGCCGTCGCGGCCGGCGCGGACGCGGTGCTGGCCGCCTCGGTCTTCCACTTCGGCGAGCTGCGGATCTCCGACGTCAAGGGCGCGCTGCGGGAGGCGGGCCACCCGGTCCGCTGAGCCCGGGCCGTGCGGCCGTGACCGTGCGGCCGTGACCGTGCGGCCGAGGCCTTCGGGCCCGGCCGCACGGGTCAGTCCCTGATCAGCAGGAAGATCGCCCCCGCCACCACCGCGAGCGCGATGGCGCCCACCCCGTACGTCAGCCGGTAGGTGCGCAGTCCTGGCAGGTAGTGGTCCACCGCGTAGTCGCCGGGCCCGGTCAGCGCCAGCGCGGCGGCGATGATCGCAATCAGAAGGGTGAATTCCACGCCCTTCGGCAGGAAGAAATCGCCCCAGGTCACGCCCAGCGCGTTGACCATCGTGCCCAGCACGGCGGCGGCCGCGAGCGGTGTGAGCAGCCCCAGGAAGAGACCGGCGCCGCCCAGCGTCTCGCTCAGCCCCGCCACCACGGCCATGGCTTTACCCGCCGGGTAGCCCCAATGGGTGAATCCTTTCCCCGTGGCGTCGAGCCCCGGCCCGTCGAACCAGCCGAAGAGCTTCTGCGTGCCGTGCCCCATCATGGTCAGCCCCACCATGAGGCGCAGCAGCAGGAGCCCCAGGGAGACACCGGTCCGTGACCAGGACTCGTGCACGGGCCCGTAAGGGGAGTCACTGACATACGGTCTGCTGCGGAATGCCATCGCCGGCGCCTTCTTCCAGGTGCTTCGGTCCGTGTCCGATGCGGCCCCCGAGCCTCAGATACCCAGTTTCGCCTCCCCGAGCCGCACGAGCGCGTCCTTGTCACCCTCCGTCTCCACCCGGGCCACGTCCTGGCGGCCGAAGACGAAGAGCACCAGCTCGCCCGGCTCCCCGGTGACCGTGATCACCGGCACTCCCCGGTGGGCGACCGCCGTGCGGCCGTCGGGGCGTCTGAGCACCAGGCCCACCGGCGACCGGCGGCCCAGCACCCGGGCCGTCCGCTCCAGCCGGCTCCACAGCGCGTCCCCGAAGACCGGGTCCGGCTCGCGGGGCGTCCAGTCCTCCTGGGCGCGGCGCACGTCCTCGGTGTGCACGAAGAACTCCACGGTGTTCGCCGCCTCGTCGACCGGCTTCAGGGCGTACGGCGACAGGCGCGGCGGGCCCGTGCGGATCAGCTGGATCAGCTCCTCGTACGGCTTGGCGGCGAACTCCGCCTGCACCCGTTCCAGCCGGGCGGCCAGGGGCTTGAGGATGATGCCGGCGGCCGCGTCGGTGCGCCGCTCGCGCACCACGACGTGCGCGGCGAGATCACGGGTGCGCCACCCCTCGCAGAGCGTGGGGGCGTCGGGCCCCACCGTCTCCAACAGGTCGGCGAGGAGCAGGCGTTCGCGCTGGGCATGAGTTGACATGCCGTCACCCTACGACCGGGTAACGCGCCCGGCCATGCCGCCGCGCCCCGCCCGGCCCCCGTCCGGCACCACCGGGCCCGGCCGCGGAGGCACAATGGGGCACATGACCGGCAACGCCCGACCCTCCTCCCTCGACCCCGCCATCGTCGCCCGCCTCAAGCGCGACGCCGACGGCCTGGTCCCCGCCATCGCCCAGCAGTACGACACCGGCGAGGTGCTCATGCTGGGCTGGATGGACGACGAGGCGCTCCACCGCACCCTCACCACCGGCCGCTGCACCTACTGGAGCCGCAGCCGCCAGGAGTACTGGGTCAAGGGCGACACCTCCGGGCACGTGCAGATCGTGAAGTCGGTGGCGCTGGACTGCGACGCGGACACCCTCCTCGTCAAGGTCGACCAGACCGGTCCCGCGTGCCACACGGGTACGCGCACCTGTTTCGACGCCTACCCGCTGTCGTCGGCCCAGTAGGCTCCGCTGTCATGGCCGCCACCACCGCACCCGTCTCGCACGGGGACGTCACCCCCGACGCCGCCTCCTTCCGCCTGCTGGCGAAGGACCGCCGGGTCATCCCCGTCACCCGCCGCCTCCTCGCCGACGGCGACACCCCCGTGGGCCTCTACCGCAAGCTGGCCGCCGAACGCCCCGGCACCTTCCTGCTGGAGTCCGCGGAGAACGGCCGCTCCTGGTCGCGCTACTCCTTCGTCGGCGTGCGCAGCGCGGCCGCCCTCACCGTGCGCGACGGCCGGGCCCACTGGCTCGGCACCCCGCCCGTGGGCGTCCCCACCGACGGCGACCCGCTGGCCGCCCTGCGGGCCACCGTCGAGGCCCTCCACACCCCGCGCGACCTGATAGAGGGTGCCGGGATGCCGCCCTTCACCGGCGGCATGGTGGGATACCTGGGCTACGACGTCGTCCGCCGGCTGGAGCGTATCGGCGAGCACCCCGGCGGCCCCGGCCCCGACGCCCTGGACCTGCCCGAGCTGACCATGCTGCTCACCTCGGACCTCGCCGTCCTCGACCACTGGAACGGCACGGTCCTGCTGATCGCCAACGCGATCAACCACAACGACCTGGAGACCGGCGTCGACGAGGCGTACGCCGACGCCGTCGCCCGCCTCGACGCCATGGCCGCCGACCTGCGCCGCCCGGTGCCCTCGGCGCCCACCGCGCTGCCGCCCTCCGAGCTGCCCGAGTACACCGCCCGCTGGGGCGGCCCCACCTACATGGCGGCCGTCGAGGACATCAAGGAGCGCATCCGCGCGGGCGAGGCCTTCCAGGTCGTGCCCTCGCAGCGCTTCGAGACCCCCTGCACGGCCTCCGCCCTCGACGTCTACCGGGTGCTGCGGGCCACCAACCCCAGCCCGTACATGTACCTCTTCCGGTTCCCCGACGGGGCGGACGGGGCCTTCGACGTCGTCGGGTCCAGCCCCGAGGCGCTGGTCAAGGTCGAGGACGGGCACGCGATGGTGCACCCCATCGCCGGCACCCGCCCGCGCGGCGCCACCCCGCAGGCCGACGCCGCCCTCGCCGAGGAGCTGCTGGCCGACCCCAAGGAGCGCGCCGAGCACCTGATGCTCGTCGACCTCGGCCGCAACGACCTCGGCCGGGTCTGCGAGCCCGGCAGCGTCGAGGTCGTCGACTTCATGTCGGTCGAGCGCTACAGCCATGTGATGCACATCGTCTCCACGGTCACCGGCCGGCTCGCCGCCGGGCGCACCGCCTTCGACGTGCTCACCGCCTGCTTCCCCGCCGGCACCCTGTCCGGGGCTCCCAAGCCGCGCGCCATGCAGATCATCGAGGAGCTGGAGCCGCAGCCCCGCGGGCTGTACGGCGGCGCCGTCGGCTACCTCGACTTCGCCGGCGACTCCGACACCGCCATCGCCATCCGCACCGCCGTCCTCCGCGACGGCACCGCCTACGTCCAGGCCGGCGCCGGCGTCGTGGCCGACTCCGACCCCGCCTCCGAGGACGCCGAATGCCGCAACAAGGCGGCGGCGGTCCTCAGAGCGGTCCACACGGCGAACCGCCTGTAGGACGCGCGGCGGGGGGGGGGGGGGCGGGGCCACCCCCCCCCCCCCCCCCCCCCCCCCGCCCCACCACCCCCCCCCCCCCCCCCCCCCCCCCCCCCCCCCCCCCCCCCCCCT
>NZ_JBWKFM010000013.1:0-82947 GCF_056434285.1 Streptomyces sp. NPDC044063 | reverse complement strand
GGGGGGGGGTTGTCTCGAGGCGCCCCCCAGGGGGGGCCCCGGGGGGGGGGGGGGGGGGGGGGGCCCCCCCCCCCCCCCCCCCCCCCGCCCGCGCACCAGCGATAGTAGAAACCGTGACCGCAGCCGTACCCCCCTCCCCGCCCCCCGCCGCCAAGGCTTCGCGCCGCAGCCTCGCCGCCGCCCTCCTCCTGGGCGCGGCCGGTGCCGCCCTCGTCCTGCTGGCGAGCGGCCGCACCTGGTCGGAGGGCAGTGCCCCCGCGGCCCAGGGCATCCTGGCCGAGCGGGCCAGCGGCCAGGACGTCACCGCCCTGCCGGGCGCGCTGGCCGTCGTGGGCCTGGCCGCGCTCGTCGCCGTCTTCGCGGTGCGGGGCGCGGGCCGCGTCGTCGTGGCGGCGCTCCTCGCCCTGAGCGGCGCCGGCACCGTCGTGGCCGCGCTCGCCGGGCGGGGCGACACCTCGGCGCTGAAGGAGAAGGCCGCCAAGGTGGCCGGCAACACCCAGGCCACCATCGCCGACGTCACCCACACCGCCTGGCCGTGGGTCGCCGTCGCCGGCGGGGCGCTGCTGTGCGTCGCGGGGCTGCTCGCCCTGTGGCACGGCCGCCAGTGGCCGGCCATGTCGGGCCGCTACGAGCGCGACGGCACCCCGCGCCCGCGCCGCCCGCGCACCGCCCCCGATCCCGATCGTCCCGAGGAGCTGTGGAAGGCCCTCGATCGGGGGGAGGACCCCACCGGTGGTTCCGGCCGGTGACACGCCAACCCCGGCGCACGGTGGCCGGGGGCGTCGGGGAGAATGACCCCGAGCGATCTCTGCGCCCGCGGGCGCGACCCAGCAACGAGGAGTCAACTCATGTCGGCTAGCGACCACGGCCACACCCCGGCGGCCTGGACCGGTGTCACCATCGCCTTCATCGGCTTCTGCGTCTCCGGCGCGTTCGTCGTGATGGCCAAGCCCGTCGGCTTCTGGGCCGGCATGGTCGTGGTGGCCCTCGGCGGCGTCGTGGGCCTCGTCATGCGTTCCATGGGCCTGGGCCAGGCTCCCAAGGGCGCCCCGAAGGCCCAGCCGCAGAAGGCCTGACCCGCCCTCTCCCTCGCCACGGCGCGGCCCGGGCCCGTACGGACGTACACAGCGGGCCCCGAGCTGCGCCTTCGCGTTTTCCGGCGGACACTGTGGGCTGTGACCCGCCGCCGTGCGACCCGCCGCCCCGGACAGGCCCTGGCCGCGCCGCTCGGTGTGGCCGCCGGGCTGGGCGCGGCCGTCGCCGTCGTCGCGGTGGTGGACCCGAACCGGCCCGGCCGCTACCCGGCCTGCCCGCTGCCGCGGCTCACCGGGCTGTACTGCCCGGCCTGCGGCGGGCTGCGGGGCCTCCACGCGCTGGCCCACGGCGATCTTCCGGCCGCGCTGGGCGCCAACGCCCTGGCCGTCGCCGGCTACGCCGCGTTCGCCGTGCTGTGGGTCCTGTGGGTGATCAGGTCGGTGCGGGGGGACGGGGGTATGCCGTTGCCGGCGCGGGCACATCACTGGTGGGCGCTGGCCGGGCTCGTGCTCGCCTTCACGCTCGTACGGAACCTGCCGTTCGGGTCCGCGCTCGCTCCGTGAACGGCGCGTGACGGTCCCGCCACCCCGCGGAGGCGCCCATTCGGGGGGCCGCCCGGTGGGGCCGGCGTCAACCGGATGCGAAACCTTCGCCCTCCGGCAAGTACCATCGCAATGCCTGGTGAGGTGATATCCCACCGCACCAGCCCAGACCAGCCGAGTCCGGAAGGGGGCCGCTCGCGTGAGTGTGCTCGACGAGATCATCGACGGAGTCCGTGCCGACCTCGCGGAGCGGCAGGCGCGCGTCAGCCTCGACGAGCTCAAGGAGCGCGCCGCGAAGGCCCCGCAGGCCAAGGACGGCGCGGCCGCCCTGCGCGGCGAGGGCGTCAGTGTGATCTGCGAGGTCAAGCGCTCCAGCCCGTCCAAGGGCGCGCTCGCCGCGATCGCCGACCCGGCCGGCCTCGCCGCCGACTACGAGGCGGGCGGCGCGGCCGTCATCAGCGTGCTGACCGAGCAGCGCCGCTTCGGCGGCTCGCTCGCCGACCTGGAGGCCGTCCGTGCCCGGGTCGACATCCCGATCCTGCGCAAGGACTTCATCGTCACCGCCTACCAGCTGTGGGAGGCCCGCGCCTACGGCGCCGACCTGGCCCTGCTGATCGTGGCCGCCCTGGAGCAGGAGGCCCTGGTCTCCCTCATCGAGCGCGCCGAGTCCATCGGGCTGACCCCGCTGGTCGAGGTGCACGACGAGGAGGAGGTCCAGCGCGCGGTGGACGCCGGCGCCCGCATCATCGGCGTCAACGCCCGCAATCTGAAGACCCTCGAGGTGGACCGCGGCACGTTCGCCCGGGTGGCCCCCGAGATCCCGGACAGCATCGTGAAGATCGCCGAGTCCGGGGTGCGCGGCCCGCACGACCTCATCGCCTACGCCAACGAGGGCGCCGACGCCGTCCTCGTCGGCGAGTCCCTGGTCACCGGCCGCGACCCGAGGACGGCCGTCGCCGACCTGGTGGCGGCCGGCGCCCACCCGGCCCTGCGGCAGGGACGGGGCTGACACCGTCATGAGGGCGTACGCACGGCTCGCTCGCGGCTGCCGGCCGCGTGGCTGCCGTGCGCCCGCGCGGCGCGTCCTCGGGCGCCGCGTGCGGTACCACATCGGCTGTGAGCCGGGTCAGATCAATGGGCGCCGATGGCGTACGGCGGCTGCGCGCTAGCAGCCGGCCCGTCGTCATCCGCCCATATCTGCACAGGAGTACGTCAGTGTCCTCTGACTTCTTCGTTCCCGACCCCGAAGGCCAGGTTCCGAACTCTTCCGGTTACTTCGGCGCGTTCGGCGGCAAGTTCATCCCCGAGGCCCTCGTCGCCGCCGTCGACGAGGTGGCCGCCGAGTACGAGAAGGCCAAGGCGGACCCCGCCTTCGCCGCCGAGCTCAACGACCTGATGGTCAACTACACCGGGCGCCCCAGCGCCCTCACCGAGGTGCGGCGCTTCGCCGAACACGCGGGCGGCGCCCGGGTGTTCCTCAAGCGCGAGGACCTCAACCACACCGGCTCCCACAAGATCAACAACGTGCTGGGCCAGGCGCTGCTCACCAAGCGCATGGGCAAGACCCGCGTCATCGCCGAGACCGGCGCCGGCCAGCACGGCGTGGCCACCGCCACCGCCTGCGCCCTCTTCGGCCTCGAGTGCACCATCTACATGGGCGAGGTCGACACCCGGCGGCAGGCGCTGAACGTCGCCCGGATGCGGATGCTCGGCGCCGAGGTCGTGGCGGTGAAGTCCGGCAGCCGCACGCTCAAGGACGCCATCAACGAGGCCTTCCGCGACTGGGTCGCCAACGTCGACCGCACCCACTACCTCTTCGGCACGGTCGCCGGCCCGCACCCCTTCCCGGCGCTGGTCCGCGACTTCCACCGGGTCATCGGCGTCGAGGCCCGCCGCCAGATCCTGGAGCGCGCCGGCCGCCTGCCGGACGCCGCCGTGGCCTGCGTCGGCGGCGGCTCCAACGCCATCGGCCTCTTCCACGCCTTCCTCCCCGACGAGGGCGTGCGCCTCATCGGCTGCGAACCGGGCGGCCACGGCGTGGAGACCGGCGAGCACGCCGCGACCCTCACCCAGGGCACCCCCGGCATCCTCCACGGCTCGCGCAGCTACGTCCTCCAGGACGAGGACGGCCAGATCACCGAGCCGTACTCGATCTCCGCCGGCCTGGACTACCCCGGCATCGGCCCCGAGCACTCCTACCTCAAGGACATCGGCCGCGCCGAGTACCGCGCGGTCACCGACGACGACGCCATGCAGGCGCTGCGCCTGCTCTCGCGCGCCGAGGGCATCATCCCGGCCATCGAGAGCGCCCACGCGCTGGCCGGCGCCCTGGAGATCGGCCGCGAGCTCGGTCCGGACGGGCTGATCCTGGTCAACCTCTCCGGCCGCGGCGACAAGGACATGGACACGGCGGCCCGCTACTTCGGGCTGTACGACGACGAGGCGGGGGAGCGGTAATGGCGGGCAACATCGGACTGCTGAGCTCCGTCCTGGCCGCGGCCAAGGCCGAGAACCGTGCCGCGCTGGTGGGCTACCTGCCCGCCGGCTTCCCGACCGTGGCGGACGGCGTGCGCGCCGTCACCGCCATGCTCGACGGCGGTTGCGACATCGTCGAGATCGGCCTGCCGCACAGCGACCCGGTCCTGGACGGCCCGGTCATCCAGACCGCCGACGACATCGCGCTGCGCGGCGGCATCAGGATCGCCGACGTCATCCGCACGGTGAAGGAGGCGCACGAGATCACCGGCGCGCCGGTGCTGTGCATGACCTACTGGAACCCCGTCGACCGCTACGGCCCCGAGCGGTTCGCCGCCGACCTCGCCGCGGCCGGGGGAGCGGGCTGCATCCTGCCCGACCTGCCGGTCGAGGAGTCCGCGGCCTGGCGCCGGGCCGCCGAACAGCACGGCCTGGCCACGGTCTTCGTCGTCGCGCCGAGCAGCCGCGACGAGCGCCTGGCCACGATCACCGCGGCCGGCAGCGGCTTCGTCTACGCCGCCTCGCTGATGGGCGTCACCGGCACCCGGGAGTCCGTCGGCCAGGAGGCCGAGGACCTGGTCCGCCGCACCCGGGCCGTCACCGACACGCCTGTCTGTGTCGGCCTCGGCGTCTCCAACGCGGCGCAGGCCGCCGAGGTCGCGCGGTTCGCCGACGGCGTCATCGTCGGCTCCGCGTTCGTCAAGCGGCTGCTGGAGGCCCCGGACCTGGAGACCGGCCTGGCCGGGGTCCGTGCCCTCGCGGGTGAGCTCGCGGAGGGCGTGCGCAAGCGCGGGTAACCCTTTGGGAGGAACGGCGACCGGGGGCGCGCATGGGCGCGCCCCCGGTTCGTTGTACGGGGATGTGAGCCAGAAGAACAACGACGGAAAGCGCACCGCCCGCGAGCGGCTGCAGGAACAGCGGCAGCGGGAGCAGGCCCGCGTCAAACGCAAGCGGGCCATGATCGCGGGCGTCGCCGTGGCCGCCGTCCTCGGCGCGGGCGTCGGCATCGCGGCCCTGGTGGCCTCGTCCGGCGGCGGCAAGGACAACAAGCAGCAGACCGCCGGCCCGCTCGTCGTCCCCAAGGGCGCCACGGGCAAGGACGACCTGGCCGTCCCGGTGGGCAACCCCGCAGCCAAGGCGAGCCTCGTCGTGTACGAGGACTTCCGCTGCCCGGCCTGCGCCCAGTTCGAGAACGGCTTCCGGGACACGGTCCACGACCTGGAGGCCAAGGGTCAGCTGAAGTCGGAGTACCACCTGGTCACACTGATCGACAAGAACATCCCCGGCACCGGCTCGCTCCACGCCGCGAACGCGGCGGCGTGCGCCCAGGACGCCGGGAAGTTCACCGCGTACCACGACGAGCTGTACAAGAACCAGCCGCCGGAGACCGACGACGCCTTCGGCAAGAAGGCCCGCCTCCTGGAGCTGGCGGGCAAGGTCCCCGGGCTCGACACCCCCGCCTTCCGCTCCTGCGTCGAGGGCGGCACCCACAACAGCTGGGTCCAGAAGTCCCAGCAGACCTTCAGTACCTCGGGCCTTCAGGGCACCCCGACCGTCCTGTTGAACGGCAAGAGCATCTACGGTCCCACCACCCCGCTCACCCCTCAGAAGTTCCGCGAGATGGTGGCGGCGGCCCAGAAGGGCTGAGGCACACCCTCAGGGCGTCGTGAGGCACCGCCGGCGCACCGACAGGAGCCAGTCCTCCACGCGCGCCGTATCGGGCGCCTCCGGCAGGGGGCTGCGGGCGAGGGCCTCGTCCAGGCGCGCCGCCAGGCGGTCGTGCCAGGCGCAGGCCTCGTCCCAGCTCAGCTCGCCCCGGCGGACGGCGAGCAGCCGGTCGCGGTACGGGCCGACGTCGACCCGCACGGTGCCGGTCTCCAGCAGCGCCGCACCGCTGATCATCAGCCGCAGCAGATGGAGGACGTGCTTCCAGCGGGGCTCGCCCTCGCGTTCGCGGTGCGCCCGCGCCTTGGCGAACTGCGCCCGCGCGTAGCGGGCGTACGTCGTGTGGGCGCGGCGGGAGAGGAAGGCCGGGGAGAGGTCGCGCAGTTCGGCGCCGAGCGGTGTGCCGACCTCCACCAGGGGGCTGTGCAGCACCTCCAGCACATTGGGATTGGCCGTCAGGGCCAGTTCGCAGAAGCGCTCGACCTCCCAGCTGAACTGCTCCGGCAGCGGACCGTCCAGATGCGTGGGCGGCTTGGCGATGCGCCAGAAATCCTCGGTGGGGGCGACGTAGACGCCGCGCCGGTCGATGTCCGACCCGGCGGTGGCGAGCCCGAAGGCCCGCGAACCCACCACCACCGACAGGATCGTGTGCTTCTCGACCAGGTGTTCCCACTGCGACATGCGGGCCATCCTCGCCCGGACCGGGGCCGCCCGGCCACCGAATTGGCGGCTGCGCCTATTGTTGATCTTCATGTGCTCAGCCCAGCAGCCGCATCCGTATCAGCAGCCCGGCGGTAGCCGGAAGACCGCCGTCGTCGCCGTCGCCACGGCCGCCGCCGTCGTCCTCGCCGCCGGTGTCACCGGCTGGCTGGTGCTCGGCGGTGACGGCGACGGCACGGACGCCGCGCCCGCACCGACCCGGGCGGCCACCTCCGCCCCCGCCGACAATCCCCGGGCCGCCGGCAAGGAGAGTGCCGGGGCCGCCCGGCCCGTCGTGCCCGGCTGGAAGGTCGTCGCCAACGACCGCCTCGCCTTCGACGTTCCCGCCGAGTGGCAGCTCAAGCCGGCCGACTGGGCCAGCTACGCCTCCGAGAAGAACGACCCCGAGAAGCCGCTCGTGGGCTTCCGCGGCCCCGCCGTGCTCAAGGAGCGGTGGTGCAGGGCGGAGGAGGGCGACGGTGACGGCCAGAAGGACGTCCCCCTCGCCGAGGCCGGCTCCCGGGGCGAGGCCGAGGCCCTGAACGCCGAGGCGGCCGCGCGTGAGAACGCCCGGCTGTGGATCCACGGCGGGTACGCCGGGTCGGACGGGAGCAAGGTCGGCGTCGGCCCGGTCGAGGAGTACACCACCGCTTCCGGGATCACCGGCAGCCTGGCGACGGCCCGTTCCACCGGTGTCCGCGACGCGGCGGCGAAGGGCTCGTGCGGCGTCGACGGCAAGGCCCTCGCCTTCGCCTTCACGGACGCCAAGGGCGACCTCGTCTCCTGGACCTTCCACGGCGTGCGGGGGGTCGGCGAGGAGGTCCCGGACGCGACCGTCCGGAAGATCCTCTCCACCGTGCGACTGACCGGCGGGCCCACCCGGCCGTAGGGCCGGGGCTACCGGGAGTCACGGGGCGGAAGGCCACCCTGGGCCTCCGCTCCGGCACAGGGTAGGTTTTTACGTGCCATGAATCTCGCATACATCCCCAGCCCCTCCACCGGTGTGGTCCACCTCGGGCCGATCCCGCTGCGCGGCTACGCCTTCTGCATCATCATCGGCGTCTTCGTCGCCGTCTGGCTCGGCAACAAGCGCTGGATCGCACGCGGCGGCAGGGCCGGGACGGTGGCCGACATCGCGGTGTGGGCGGTGCCCTTCGGCCTCCTCGGCGGGCGGCTCTACCACGTGATCACCGATTACGAGCTGTACTTCGGCGAGGGCCGCGACTGGGTCAACGCCTTCAAGGTCTGGGAGGGCGGCCTCGGCATCTGGGGGGCGATCGCGCTGGGCGCGGTCGGCGCCTGGATCGGGTGCCGCCGGCGGGGCATCCCGTTGCCGGCCTACGCGGACGCCATCGCGCCCGGCATCGCGGTCGCCCAGGCCATCGGCCGCTGGGGCAACTGGTTCAACCAGGAGCTGTACGGCAAGCCGACCGACCTGCCGTGGGCGCTGAAGATCGACGCCGACCCGGCCATCGGCCGCGTCGCGGGGACGTACCACCCGACGTTCCTCTACGAGTCCCTGTGGTGCCTGGGCGTGGCGGCCCTGGTGATCTACGCGGACCGCAGGTTCAAGCTGGGCCACGGCCGCGCGTTCGCGCTGTACGTGGCGGCCTACACCGTCGGGCGCTTCTGGACCGAGTACCTGCGCGTGGACGAGGCCCACCACATCCTGGGCCTGCGCCTCAACGGCTGGACGGCCATCCTGGTCTTCCTCGCGGCCGTGGCGTACATCGTGATCTCCGCGAAGAAGGTCCCGGGCCGGGAGGCCGTCGTGGAGCCGGCCTCCGACGTGGACGCCCCCGACGCCCTGGACCCCGCCGACGCCGCCGGCGCCGGCGACGGCAAGGCCGCCAAGGGCCCCGACGCCCCCAAGGCCCCCGAGACGCCCAAGGCCCCCGAGGCCGAGGCCGGGAAGCCCAGGAAGGCCTGACCCGCGGCGTTCCCGCGGCACCGAAGCCCCTCATGGCCCCACGCCATGGGGGGCTTTCCGTTTCCCGTCGCTCCGACGATAAAAAGCCGCAGGTCAGCGAGGTTAGTACGGCCTGCCTTGCTGGCGGAGCACCGTCGAACGGGCGTACCTTCGGCTCCGTACGGACGAACACCGTGCGCGACGAGACGCGCGACGAGACGAAGGAGCGCAGGGAGCCATGGCTGTCCTCGACACGGCCGCGGAGACGCACATCGCCCACCGTGACAATCACACGCACCGCGATGTGAACGGTGGCTGGCTGCGTCCCGCCGTCTTCGGCGCGATGGACGGGCTGGTCTCCAACGTCGCCCTGATGACGGGCGTCGCCGGAGGATCGGCCTCCTCGCAGGCGATCGTCATCGCCGGTCTGGCCGGCCTCGCGGCGGGCGCGTTCTCCATGGCCGCCGGCGAGTACACCTCCGTGGCCTCGCAGCGCGAGCTGGTCCTGGCCGAGCTGGACGTCGAGCGGCGCGAGCTGCGCAGGCACCCGGCCGACGAGCAGGAGGAGCTCGCCGCCCTCTATGTGTCGCGCGGCGTCGAGCCGGAGCTCGCCCGCGAGGTCGCCCGCCAGCTGTCGAAGGACCCGGAGCAGGCGCTGGAGATCCACGCCCGCGAGGAGCTCGGCATCGACCCCTTCGACCTGCCGTCGCCCCTGGTCGCCGCCGCGTCGTCGTTCGGCTCCTTCGCGCTGGGCGCGCTGCTGCCCCTGCTGCCCTACCTGCTCGGCGCCACCGAGCTGTGGCCCGCCGTGCTGCTGGCGCTGATCGGTCTCTTCGGCTGCGGCGCGGTCGTGGCGCGGGTGACGGCCCGGTCGTGGTGGTTCAGCGGGCTGCGGCAGCTCCTGCTCGGCGGGGCGGCGGCGGGTGTGACGTATCTCCTCGGTATTGCCTTCGGTACGGCCGTCGGGTAATTCTTATGCGGACATCCGCATAACGCGCGTGTTTCCGCGCGGTTTCAGCTCCCCCGTGACCGGGCACAATCCGGTAGCGCGGCGGGCAACGCCGCTCGTTCTGCGCGTTTCCGCCGGCGCGGCCGGGCCTGGTGATCCCAAGGCTCCCGGGCGCCCCGCCCACACCCCGGGTGTCCACATGTTGGACCAAGGCTTCCACTTTTCGAGAAGCCGCCCATCATGTAACGCACCGAACTTTTCTTCAGCGGAGGGCCAGCGTCGTCCCTCGGCACATGCCTCACGACATGACTGCCAGACGACGACGGGAGCGCCGATGCGCCACGCATCCCACCCCGCCCCGCAGGGGATGTACGACCCGCGCAACGAGCACGACGCCTGTGGCGTCGGCTTCGTGGCCACACTCACCGGCGAGGCGAGCCACGAGCTCGTGGAACAGGCGCTCACCGTCCTGCGCAACATGGAGCACCGGGGCGCCACCGGCTCGGACCCCGACTCCGGCGACGGCGCGGGCATCCTGCTCCAGGTCCCCGACGCCTTCCTGCGCGAGAGCGTCCCCTTCGCCCTCCCCGCGGCCGGCGGCTACGCCGTCGGCATCGCCTTCCTCCCGGCCGACGCCGGCGAGGCGGCCGACGCCGTCTCGCGCATCGAGACGATCGCCGCCGAGGAGGGCCTGACCGTCCTCGGCTGGCGCGACGTCCCCGTCGCCCCCGAGCTGCTCGGCGCCGCGGCCCGCGCCACGATGCCGGCCTTCCGCCAGCTCTTCGTCACCGACGGCGAGAACACCGGCCTGGCCCTGGACCGCAAGGCGTTCGTCCTGCGCAAGCGCGCCGAGCGCGAGACCGGCACCTACCTCCCCTCGCTGTCCGCCCGCACCATCGTCTACAAGGGCATGCTCACCACCGGGCAGCTGGAGCCGTTCTTCCCGGACCTCTCCGACCGCCGCTGCGCCACCGCCGTCGCGCTGGTCCACTCGCGGTTCTCCACCAACACCTTCCCGAGCTGGCCGCTCGCCCACCCGTACCGCTTCGTCGCCCACAACGGCGAGATCAACACCGTCCAGGGCAACCGCAACTGGATGCGGGCCCGTGAGTCGCAGCTGGCCAGCGACCTGTTCGGGGAGAACGGGAGCCTGGAGCGCCTCTTCCCCGTCTGCACCCCGGACGCCTCCGACTCCGCCTCCTTCGACGAGGTCCTCGAACTGCTCCACCTCGGCGGCCGCTCGCTGCCGCACAGCGTGCTGATGATGATCCCCGAGGCCTGGGAGAACCACGCCTCCATGGACCCCGCCCGGCGCGCCTTCTACCAGTACCACTCCACCCTGATGGAGCCCTGGGACGGACCGGCCTGCGTCACCTTCACCGACGGCACCCTCGTCGGCGCGGTCCTCGACCGCAACGGCCTCCGCCCCGGCCGCTACTGGGTCACCGACGACGGGCTCGTCGTGCTCTCCTCCGAGGTCGGCGTCCTCGACATCGACCCGGCCCGGGTGGTCCGCAAGGGCCGCCTCCAGCCCGGCCGTATGTTCCTCGTCGACACCGCGGAGCACCGCATCATCGAGGACGACGAGATCAAGGCCGGCCTCGCCGCCGAACACCCGTACAAGGAATGGCTGGAGGCCGGTCTCACCGACCTCGCCGACCTCCCCGAGCGCGAGCACATCGTGCACACCCACGCCTCGGTCACCCGCCGCCAGCAGACCTTCGGTTACACCGAGGAGGAGCTGCGCGTCATCCTCGCCCCCATGGCCAGGACCGGCGCGGAGCCCATCGGCTCGATGGGCACGGACTCGCCGATCGCGGCCCTGTCCGAGCGGCCGCGGCTGCTCTTCGACTACTTCACCCAGCTCTTCGCGCAGGTCACCAACCCGCCGCTGGACGCCATCCGCGAGGAGCTCGTCACCTCGCTGATCTCCTCCCTCGGCCCGCAGCGCAACCTGCTCGACCCCACCGCCGAGTCCTGCCGCAGCGTCACCCTGCCGTTCCCCGTCATCGACAACGACGAGCTCGCCCGGCTCGTCCACATCAACGCCGACGGCGACCTGCCCGGTATGAAGGCCGTCACCCTCTCCGGCCTCTACCGCGTCTCCGGCGGCGCCGACGCGCTCGCCGCCCGCCTCGCCGCCATGTGCGCCGAGACCGACGCGGCCATCGCCGCCGGCGCCCGCCTCATCGTGCTCTCCGACCGGCACTCCGACGCCGAGCACGCCCCCGTCCCGTCCCTGCTGCTGACCTCCGCCATCCACCACCACCTCATCCGCACCAAGCAGCGCACCCAGGTGGGCCTGCTGGTCGAGGCCGGCGACGTCCGCGAGGTGCACCACGTCGCGCTGCTCATCGGTTACGGCGCGGCGGCGGTCAACCCGTACCTGGCCATGGAGTCCGTCGAGGACCTCGTCCGCCAGGGCACCTGGTTCCAGGACCTGCCGGACCTCACCCCCGAGGACGCGATCCGCAACCTCATCAAGGCGCTCGGCAAGGGCGTGCTCAAGGTGATGTCCAAGATGGGCATCTCCACCGTCGCCTCCTACCGCGGCGCCCAGGTCTTCGAGGCCGTCGGCCTCGACGCGGAGTTCACCGCCACCTACTTCCAGGGCACCGCCACCCGGATCGGCGGCGCCGGCCTGGACGTCGTCGCCCGCGAGACCGCGGCCCGGCACGCCAAGGCCTACCCCGCCACCGGCATCCCCGCCAGCCACCGCCGGCTGGAGATCGGCGGCGAGTACCAGTGGCGTCGCGAGGGAGAGCCCCACCTCTTCGACCCCGACACCGTCTTCCGGCTCCAGCACTCCACCCGCGCCCGCCGCTACGACATCTTCAAGCAGTACACCGAGCGGGTGAACGAGCAGTCCGAGCGCCTGATGACGCTGCGCGGCCTGTTCACCTTCACCGGCGACCGCACCCCCGTCCCGCTGGACGAGGTCGAGCCGGTGAGCTCCCTCGTCAAGCGCTTCTCCACCGGCGCCATGTCCTACGGCTCCATCTCCCGCGAGGCCCACGAGACCCTCGCCATCGCCATGAACCGGCTGGGCGCCAAGTCCAACACCGGCGAGGGCGGCGAGGACCCCGAGCGCCTCCACGACCCCGAGCGCCGCTCCAGCATCAAGCAGGTCGCCTCCGGGCGCTTCGGCGTCACCAGCGAGTACCTGGTCAACTCCGACGACATCCAGATCAAGATGGCCCAGGGCGCCAAGCCCGGCGAGGGCGGCCAGCTGCCCGGCCACAAGGTCTACCCCTGGGTCGCCAGGACCCGGCACTCCACCCCGGGCGTCGGCCTGATCTCGCCGCCCCCGCACCACGACATCTACTCCATCGAGGACCTCGCCCAGCTCATCCACGACCTCAAGAACGCCAACCCTGCCGCCCGCATCCATGTGAAGCTGGTCTCCGAGGTCGGCGTCGGCACGGTCGCGGCGGGCGTCTCCAAGGCCCACGCCGACGTCGTCCTGATCTCCGGCCACGACGGCGGCACCGGCGCCTCCCCGCTCACCAGCCTCAAGCACGCCGGCGGACCCTGGGAGCTCGGCCTCGCCGAGACCCAGCAGACCCTGCTGCTCAACGGCCTGCGCGACCGCATCGTCGTGCAGACCGACGGCCAGCTCAAGACCGGCCGCGACGTGGTCGTCGCCGCCCTCCTCGGCGCCGAGGAGTTCGGCTTCGCCACCGCCCCGCTCGTCGTCTCCGGCTGCGTCATGATGCGCGTCTGCCACCTGGACACCTGCCCCGTCGGCATCGCCACCCAGAACCCCGTCCTCCGCGAACGGTTCAACGGCAAGGCCGAGTTCGTCGTCAACTTCTTCGAATTCATCGCCGAGGAGGTCCGCGAGATCCTCGCCGAGCTGGGCTTCCGTACCCTCGAGGAGGCCGTCGGCCACGCCGAACTCCTCGACACCGGCCGGGCCGTCCGCCACTGGAAGGCCCAGGGCCTGGACCTCGCCCCGCTGCTCCACGTGCCCGACCTGCCCGCCGGCACCCCCCGCCACCACACCACCGAGCAGGACCACGGCCTGGCCAAGGCCCTCGACAACCAGCTGATCAAGCTGGCCGCCGACGCCCTGAACACCGTCGGCGACGAGGCCCCCCAGCCCGTCCGCGCCCAGCTGCCCATCCGCAACATCAACCGCACGGTCGGCACCATGCTCGGCCACGAGGTGACCAAGAAGTACGGTGGCGCCGGCCTGCCCGACGACACCATCGACATCACCTTCACCGGCTCCGCGGGCCAGTCCTTCGGCGCCTTCCTGCCGCGCGGCGTCACCCTGCGCCTGGAGGGCGACGCGAACGACTACGTCGGCAAGGGCCTCTCCGGCGGCCGCGTCGTCGTCCGCCCCGACCGCGGCGCCGACCACCTCGCCGAGTACTCCACCATCGCCGGCAACACCCTCGCCTACGGCGCCACCGGCGGCGAGATGTTCCTGCGCGGCAGCGTCGGCGAGCGCTTCTGCGTCCGCAACTCCGGCGCCACCGTCGTCTCCGAGGGCGTCGGCGACCACGGCTGCGAGTACATGACCGGCGGCCGGGCCGTCGTCCTCGGCGCCACCGGCCGCAACTTCGCGGCCGGCATGTCCGGCGGCGTCGCCTACGTCCTCGACCTGGACGCCGCCCACGTCAACGGCGAGCTGGCCGGGGCCGTCGACACCCTCGACGACACCGACCGCCGGTGGCTGCACGACGTGGTGCGCCGCCACCACGAGGAGACCGCCTCCACCGTCGCGGCCGGCCTCCTCACCGACTGGGACACGGCCGTGACCCGCTTCCGCAAGGTCATGCCCGCCACGTACAAGGCAGTGCTCGCCGCCAAGGACGCCGCCGAGCGAGCCGGTCTCTCCGAGACCGAGACCCACGAGAAGATGATGGAGGCGGCGACCCATGGCTGACCCGAAGGGCTTTCTGACCACCGACCGCGAGGTCGCCCGCACCCGTCCCGTCGCGGAGCGCGTCCGCGACTGGAACGAGGTGTACGTCCCCGGCTCCCTCCTGCCCGTCATCAGCAAGCAGGCGAGCCGCTGCATGGACTGCGGCATCCCGTTCTGCCACAACGGCTGCCCACTGGGGAACCTCATCCCCGAATGGAACGACTACGCCTACCGCGAGGACTGGCGCGCCGCCGCCGAGCGGCTCCACGCCACCAACAACTTCCCCGAGTTCACCGGTCGCCTGTGCCCCGCGCCCTGCGAGTCCGCGTGCGTGCTCGGCATCAACCAGCAGCCGGTGACCATCAAGAACGTCGAGGTCACCATCATCGACAAGGCCTGGGAGGCCGGCGGCGTCACCCCCCAGCCGCCCGAGCGGCTCTCCGGCAGGACCGTCGCCGTCATCGGCTCCGGCCCGGCCGGCCTGGCCGCCGCCCAGCAGCTCACCCGGGCCGGCCACACCGTGGCCGTCTACGAGCGCGCCGACCGCCTCGGCGGACTGCTGCGCTACGGCATCCCCGAGTTCAAGATGGAGAAGCGGCACATCAACCGCCGCATCGAGCAGATGCGCGCGGAGGGCACCAAGTTCCGCACCGAGGTGGAGATCGGCCGCGACATCGACGCCGCCACGATCCGCAAGCGCTACGACGCCGTCGTCATCGCCGCCGGCGCCACCACCTCCCGCGACCTGCCCGTGCCCGGCCGCGACCTCAAGGGCGTCCACCTCGCCATGGAGTACCTGCCGGTCGCCAACAAGGTCCAGGAGGGCGACTACGTCGCTCCCACCATCACCGCCGAGGGCAAGCACGTCGTCGTCATCGGCGGTGGCGACACCGGCGCCGACTGCGTGGGCACCGCCCACCGCCAGGGCGCGGCCTCCGTCACCCAGCTGGAGATCATGCCGCGCCCGGGCGACGAGCGGAACGCCGGCCAGCCCTGGCCGACCTTCCCCATGCTCTACAAGGTCACCTCGGCCCACGAGGAGGGCGGCGAGCGCGTCTACTCCGTCTCCACCACCCGCTTCGAGGGCGACGAGGACGGCAACGTCCAGTGGCTCCACCTCGTCGAGGTGGAGTTCGTGGGAGGCAAGCCGGAGCAGAAGCCCGGCACCGAGCGGCGCATCCCCGCCCAGCTCGTCACCCTCGCGATGGGATTCACCGGCACGGACCGGCGGAACGGCCTCGTCGAGCAGTTCGGCGTGTCCCTCGACGAGCGCGGCAACATCGCCCGCGACGCCGATTACGCCACCGACGTCCCCGGTGTCTTCGTCGCCGGTGACGCCGGGCGCGGCCAGTCCCTCATCGTCTGGGCCATCGCCGAGGGCCGCTCCGCGGCGCGCGGCGTGGACCGCTACCTGACCGGCACCAGCACCCTGCCGGCCCCGGTCCGGCCCACGGACCGGTCCCTGGCCGTCTGACGGCCGTCCCACCGGCGCGACCGCGCCCCCGTGACACGGCGCCCGCCTCAACCCCGACCGAGGCGGGCGCCGCCATGTGCCCGGCACCGGCCGTCATTCCAGGGTGCGGGCCGAGACATCGCTGAACACCACCCGCGCGTCCTCCGTGTACACGCCCACGTTCCCCCGCGTGTACGGGCGCTCCCGGTCCTCGTAGGCCACCAGCCCCCGCCCGTCCACGCTCACCTCCATACGGGCGCCGCGCTGGGCGACCCGTACGTTCGGCGCCTCGCCGAGCGGGAAGTGCTCGGCCCCGGTCGCCAGGAACCGCTGCCCGCCCGGATAGGCCGGATCGCGCTTGCCCAGCTCCCAGCCGTTCGGCTTGAGGGTGACGTAGTAGAAGTGCTCGGGGTCCGTGTACGCCCACACCAGCCACGGCACCTCCCAGGGATTGGGCTTGGGGGTGCGCAGCTGGGCGATGGTGCGCATCTTCGCGCGGAAGTCCACCTCCGTGAACTGCTCGGTGGAGACGATCAGGCCCGCGTGGGTCTCCTCCGCCCGGGTGGAGGGCTTGGGGGAGAGGGCCAGGCCGTCGTGGCGCCCGATGTTCTCGCCGTGCCCGTCGAAGACCGACCGCCAGGGGCCGTGGACCGATCCCTCGGCCCACGGCCGTTCCGGCTCCCCGCTGTCCTCCCAGACGGCACTCACCGCGAAGACCAGCCCCGCCACGACGGCGGCCGCGAGCAGTGCGAGGGCGAGAAGCCGGTGAACTCTCGTCATGCCGTCGAGTATGACCCCGTACCGTCGGGCCGTCCGGCCACCAGCGGAGCGGGCGCGGGCAGGACGTCCGCGTCGGCGCCGAAGTCCTCGGCGAGCTGGGCCACGATGCGGTCCGTGGCGTGCCCGTCGCCGAACGGGTTGCCGGCCCGCGCCATCCGCCCGTAGGCCTCGGCGTCGTCCAGCAGCCGGATCGCGGCGTCCAGGATGACCTGCGGTTCGGTGCCCACGAGCCGGGCCGCGCCGGCCTCCACGGCCTCGGGCCGCTCGGTGGTCGTGCGCAGCACCAGGGCGGGTTTGCCCAGGCTCGGCGCCTCCTCCTGGATGCCGCCCGAGTCGGTCATCACCAGGTCGCAGCCGGCGAGCGTGGCGGAGAAGTCGACGTAGTCCAGCGGCTCGACGACGTGGATGTCCGGGTGGTCGCTCAGTTCGGGCAGCAGGGCCTCGCGCACGGCCGGGCTCTTGTGGAGCGGCAGCACGATCTCGACGTCCCCGCGGTCGGCCAGGCGTCGCAGCGCCTTGCCCATGGCGCGCATCTTGTCGCCCTGGTTCTCCCGGCGGTGGAGGGTGACCAGGACGCGGCGCAGACCGCTGCGGAAGTGGTCGCGGCCGGCCCCCTCGTCGAGCACCCACAGGAGGTTGTCGATGACGGTGTTGCCGGTGACGAAGACCTCCGCGGCGGGGACGCCCTCGGCCGTGAGGTGGCCGGCCGCGCGCGGGGTGGGCGCGAAGTGCCAGCGGGCCATCCGGCCGATGAGCCGGCGGTTGAGCTCCTCGGGGAAGGGGTTGTCGAGCACCCCGGTGCGCAGCCCGGCCTCGACGTGGGCGACGGGGACGTGCTCGTAGAAGGCGGCGAGGGCGCCGGTGAGGGCGGTGGTGGTGTCGCCCTGCACGACGACGACGTCGGGGCGCTCGGCCCGGATCACCTCGCCCAGCCCGTCCACGAGGCGGGCGGTGAGGGTGGAGAGCTCCTGGCGGTCGCGCATCACGTCGAGTTCGACGCTGGCGGGGACCCGCAGCATCCGGAGCATCTGCTCCAGCATCTCGCGGTGCTGACCGGTGCTGACGACGACGGGCTCGAAGAGCGGCGAGGCGTCCATGGCGCGGGCCACGGGGGCGAGTTTGATGGCCTCGGGGCGGGTGCCCAGTACGAGCATGGCGCGCACGGGCGTGGTGATGACGTTCGGGGACATGGGTCTCCCTTGGGGAATGTGCGTGCTTGGCCTGTGGGTGGAGGAGTGCCGGGCGTCAGGTGCGCGCGGTCTTGAGCCAGGTCTGCTTGCCGGTGAGCATCCGCCACAGCCCCCACCATCCGGCGGCGAACCAGATGTAGCCGTAGAAGACGAAGACGTGGGACAGCAGGACCGACCGGACGAGTCCGAGGCCGCGTTCGCGCCGGGAGTAGACCCAGCCGTAGGCGTACGCCGCGGTGAACGACAGGACGTACGGACCGATGATCCACATCGGGGAGACGAGCGGGTGTCCCGCCTCCACCGAGCCGATGATGGTGCCGCCCGTGGCCACCAGGAAGGACAGCGGGAGCAGGGAGGTGAGCAGGATGAGCACCGGGCTGGACAGGTGGTAGAGCAGGTCCACCGCGGCCTTGGCCGGTACCTCGCGCAGGATCAGCGGGACCAGCCCGGCCGACTGGAGGTGGCCCTGGAACCAGCGCGAGCGCTGGCGCACCAGGCGCCCCACGTCGAGCACGGCCTGCTGGGAGACCGCCGCGGTGGTGCAGTGGTGGTTGGTCCAGCCGCGGGCGATCAGGCGCACCCCGAGGTCGAGGTCCTCGGTCAGGGAGTCGCTCCACGGGCCCTTGCCGTCCTCGCCCATGAGGGTGTCGAGGGCGGAGAGCCGCATGAACTGGCCGTTGCCGCCCATGCCGACGCTGCCGAAGTAGCGCCGGGCGGACTGGAAGATGTCGCCGTAGATGACGAACTCCATGTCCTGGAGGCGGGCCAGCATGCCCTTGTGCCGGTTGTACATCCGCACGCCGATCTGGGTGGCGCCGGTGCGCGGATCGTCGAAGTAGGGGTCGACCGCCTGCACCACGTGCGGGTCGAGGCGGCCGTCGGCGTCCACCACGCAGACGATGACGTCGCGCGGGTCGTGGCCGTCGAGGAGGCCGGAGTCGCGCAGGTGGCGGATGCCGGCGTTGAGGGCGGCGCCCTTGCCCTTGCGGGCGTTCGGGAAGTGCCGCTGGAGGAGCTGGACCCGGCCCGACGAGGAATGGCCGGCGAACCGGGCGATCTCCGCCGTGCGGTCGTCGGAGGCGTCGTCGATGACGAGGGCCATGAAGTTGCCGGCCGGCAGCGAGGTGATGCGGGCCAGGCTTTCGGCGAGCACCTTGTCCTCGTTCAGACAGGCGAGGAGAAAGACGTAGAGACGGTCGGCGCGCGGTCCCCGCGCGTGGCGTATCCGGCGTCTCGAGAGGACGAAGAGAGTGGAGTTGTAGCATCCGGCCATCACGATGATGGCGATGCTCGACCAGAGCATCACTTCGGTGATCATGAACGGTCACCGGAGCTTCGCAGCACGAACCAGAATTTCGCCGAAAGAAGCACGGCGGCTATCGCGCAGTAGAGCAGGAATCCCGCCCCCGCGGCTTCCTGCAGTCCCCTGGCAAAGGGTATGCCCGGCATAACTTCTGGGGCTGCCGTCAGCCCTGCCAAGGGCAGGACTGTCCCCAGAGCGGGTTTTCCGTACATGAGTTCCCCCCGGATTCCGCCTCGGCTTGAGGCGTGCGCAGGGAAGGTATCAGACGGCGGTGGGGGTTTCGGGGGCTGTGGTGGGACTTGTTGAATCGGAAGATTTAATTCTGTGAACCTACCGGTAATTATGCCTGTTCAGGGTGGCGCTGTGACGCGTGTGATCTTTGGTCTACGCCAATTCCCTTGTCCGTAATTGCCCGGACGGGACCGCAGTTGTCTATTGACACCCTTCACGGCGACCACAAGAATCGGCCAACTGTCGGGACCTTTGCTGAGGGACTTCCGTGTCCGTCCGGTGTCCATCCGGTGCTCGTCCGGTGTTCGTCCGGTGGGGGAATCGGCAAGCAGCTCGTCAACCAGGGGGAAACACAATGAAACATTCACGAGGGAGAGCGCGGATTTCCCGCGTCTCCGTCGTCCTCGCCGCCGTCGCCGCCCTGCTGGGCGGCGTCACGCTTTCCACGGGGGCCGAGGCCGCGATAGGCCAGGACGGCAGGCCCGGCCCCGCGCACGGGCTGCAGGGGGTGGGATCCGCCTCGCTCTCCGGGGCGAGCACCCAGGACCTGAAGTCATGGGTCGCCGGCCGTCTGACCAACGACCGCCAGCGCCGGGCCGGCCGACTGACCGTCACCCCGGCACCCGCTCCCAAGACCGTGGCCGCCGCCACCCAGGCGCTCGCCGCGGCGCCCGGCACCTCGGCCCTGGTGCTCTACGACACCACCGGCCCCTACGGCCACCTCGGCGAGCTCTACGCCATGGCGATCGCCAACCTCGTCGGCCACTTCGGCACCGCCACCGCCAAGCCGGTATCGGCCTACACCGCGGGCATGACCGAGCAGTACACCGCCACCGTCTACGTCGGCTCCACCTACTACGGCGGCTCGGTCCCGGACGCGATCCCCGCCGCCTTCTACCAGGACGCGCTGAAGACCACCAAGCCCGTGACCTGGATCGGCGACAACGTCTGGAACATGGCGAACGCGGTCGGCATCGAGAACTTCAAGAAGAAGTACGGCTGGGACCCGACCAACTCCTTCTTCGAGACCAACGGCAGCGTCGGCAACGTCAACCAGGTCACGTACAAGAACCAGACGCTGACCCGGAAGATCCCCGTCGGCTTCGACGGCGGCGTCCTCCACCCGGCGGTCGTCGACGGCCCCGACTACCCGGACATCACGGAGCTCGCGCAGGCGAAGGACGCCAACAGCGGTGCCACCTTCCCCTGGGCGTTCCGCACGTCCAACCTCACCTACCTGGGTGAGATCCCCTTCTCCTACGTGTCCGAGTCGGACCGCGTCATCGTCTTCGAGGACCTCCTCTACGACTCCCTCGCCCCGGCGACCGCCGAGCGCCACCGGGCGTTCGTCCGGCTGGAGGACGTCAGCCCCAAGGCCGACCCCGCGCAGCTGCGGGCCATCGCCGACTACCTCTACTCGCAGAAGATCCCGTACGGGATCAACGTCATCCCGACCTACACGGACCCCAAGGGCGCGTACAACAACGGCGTGGCCGAAACCGTCACCCTCGCCCAGACCCCGCAGGTCGTCTCGGCGCTCAAGTACATGCTCCAGCGCGGCGGCGTCCTGATGAACCACGGCTACACCCACCAGTACAAGAACGTCGCCAACCCCTACACCGGCGCCACGGGCGACGACTTCGAGTTCTTCCGGGCCCACGTCGACGCATCCGACAACGTGATCTACGACGGGCCGGTGGCCGAGGACTCCACCCTCTGGGCGCAGACCCGCGTCACCTCGGCGCTGAACGGGTTCACGCTCGCCGGGCTGCCCAAGCCCACGCTGTGGACGACCCCGCACTACGCCGCCTCCGCCGCGGACTACAAGGTCTTCGGGCAGAACTACACGGCCCGGCTGGAGCGTTCGCTGTACTTCGCGGGAACGCTCAGCGGCGGAACCGTGAACCCCGGTCGATACATCGGCCAGTTCTTCCCGTACGCCGTGAAGGACGTCTACGGTACGAGCGTGCTTCCCGAGAACATCGGTAACTACGAGCCCGTGCCGTACAACAACCACCCGGCCCGGCTGCCCGCCGACCTCATCAACTCGGCCAAGGCGAACCTGGCCGTGCGGGACGGCGTGGCCAGCTTCTTCTACCACCCGTACTACCCGGTGGAGCCGCTGAAGCAGACCGTCGAGGGCATCAAGGCCCTCGGCTACACCTTCGTCGGCCCCACGGACCTGGCGCAGTGAACGCGATGAAGAGGGCGGCCGCCGCGCTGGCGGCCGTGGCCGCCCTCTTCGTCGCCGGCTGCTCCTCCTCCGGCGACGAGGACGGCGCCGCCCCCACCGGCCGGCCCGACGACAGGAAGGCGACCGGAATGCGGGGCATGACGCTCCCCTCGTGGAACACCGACGACTACAGCAGCGATCACGCCGGAACGTATCTTCGGCAGATCGCCGCGACCGGCGCCCGGTGGGTGACCTTCACCCCCACCTGGTACCAGGACCGCGTCACCGACTCCGCCATGCGCACCACCGGCGAGACCGCCGACGACGGAAGCCTGCGCCACATCATCGGCCTCGCCCACGACGCGGGCCTGAAGGTCATGGTCAAGCCGCACGTCGACCTCACCAAGGGCGGGGACCGCGCCGAGATCAGGCCGGCCGACCGCGACGCCTGGTTCCGCGCGTACGAGCACTTCATCACCCACTACGCGGACCTCTCCCGGCGCACCGGCGTCGAGCAGTTCTCCGTCGGCACCGAACTCGCCGGCACCTCGCGGGACGGCGAGCGCTGGAGCCACGTCGTCGCCGCCGTCCGCGCCCGCTACAAGGGCCCGCTGACGTACGCCGCCAACTACGACGAGTACCGGAACGTCGCCTTCTGGAAGGACCTCGACATCATCGGCGTCGACGCGTACTGGCCGCTGGGCGACAAGGCCACCACCGACGCGGCGCGGCTGCGCCAGGCGTGGCAGCCCATCGCCGAGGAGCTGGAGGCCTTCTCCCGGCGGCAGGACCGCAAGGTCCTCTTCACCGAGGCCGGCTACGTCAGCCAGCGCGGCTCCACCACCGCCCCCTACTCCTGGACCGTCAGCAAGCGCGACGGCGACGCCGAGCAGGCGGCGGCCTACGAGGCGCTGCTGGCCGCCTTCGAGGGCAAGAAGTGGTGGGCGGGCGTCTGCTGGTGGATGTGGGACGACTGGCCCGACAGCGGCGAGACCGCCAAGCGCCTGGCGTACACCCCGCACGGCAAGCCGGCGGAGAAGGTCCTGCGCAAGTGGTGGGGCGCGTCCTGATCCGGCAGCGCCCCGAAGGGGCGCGGGGAACTGCGCGACCAGCCACGACGCGGCCGCGGCCGGCTCACTGGACGTGCGGCGGAGCGCTCAGGTCTCGCACTCCAGCTCCGTGCGGCACAGCGTGCACCGGGCGCGCAACCGGCCGCGCACCGGCACCCGGATGCGCTGCCAGCAGGTGGGGCAGGGGAAGCTGACCCGCGGCGGGTCCGTGCCCTCGAAGGCGTAGCCCGCGTCCGGCGCGGCGGCCCGGGCGCGCCGGTCCCGCGCGTACCGGTGCCGGCCCAGGCGCCCCGCACCGGCCAGCGGCGGGCGCCGCGCGTCCCGCGCCGCCCGCTCCCGGCCCCGCGCGTACGCCTCGTACGCCTGGGCGCTGGTGAACCAGGGGGAGGGGTCCTCCCCGAACACCGCCGCCCGCTTGGCCAGCACATAGCCGTACTCCTCGGGCGTGAGATACCCCAGCTTCTGTGTCGACACGGACGACTCGCGGTAGGCGTCCAGCAGCAGCCAGCCCGCCCCGAGGTAGGCGGCCGTCGTGTCCGTGAGGATCTCGTTGTCCCGGGTGCCCGGGAACTCCAGCCCCAGCCGGTGCAGATAGACGTGCGTGACCTCGTGCGCGAGCGCGGCGCCGATGTCCCTGCGGTGGGTCTTGAAGCGGGAGTTCAGCTCCACGAAGTACTCGGGCCCGGCGGCGAGTTCGACGCTGCCCGCGTGGCGCATGTCGCGGAAGCTCACGATCATCCGGGCGTCGGGCAGCCGCAGGTGCCGCACCATCTCCCCGGCGACCCGCTGCACGCCCAGGTAGGGGTCCTCGTGGTCGGAGAAGGCCACGTCGGCCGGCGGCACGCTCGCCGCGAAGGAGGCCACCCCGTCGTAGGAGACCCGCCGGTAGAGCGCGGTGATCGCCGACCGCACGGTGTCCAGGTGCGGGAACCCGTGCTGGATCACGAGGTCCGGGCCCGAGCCGCTCACGCGTGACCACCCCCGTGCGGTTTGCCGCTGCCCTTCCACTGTAGGGCGGTCGGCAACCCCGCCCCGGGCCCGTAGGAGGCGGGCGCTCCGACTGGCCGAAAACGCCGCTAGGTGCGGGTGGCTCCCGGTCCGATAATCGCAACGCGTGCATCGTTGTCATGAGCTCTACAACCCCACCGACGCGATGTGCCCAACCTCCCACGAAAGGAAGCACGTTGCGCAACTACCTCAAGGTGCTCAAGAGATGCTTCACCGCCGGGGCGGTCGCCCTCGCCGTCCTCGGCCTCCAGCCCGCCGCCGCCCACGCGGCCCCCGGCCGGGACCCCGACCCGCGGCCCGGTCCGAGCGTCGTCGGCGGCGTCCCCGCCGCCCAGGGCGAGTTCCCATGGATGGTGCGGCTGTCCATGGGCTGCGGCGGCGCCCTCTACACCCAGCAGATCGTCCTCACCGCCGCCCACTGCGTGAACGGCAGCGGCGCCGACACCTCCATCACCGCCACCGCCGGCGTCGTCGACCTCCAGTCCTCGCAGGCGATCAAGGTCAAGTCCACGCGCGTCCTGCAGGCCCCCGGCTACAACGGCGTCGGCAAGGACTGGGCGCTGATCAAGCTCGCCAAGCCGGTGAACCTCCCGACGCTCAGGATCGCCGACACCACGGCCTTCAACGAGGGCGTCTTCACCGTCGCCGGCTGGGGCGCCACCCGCGAGGGCGGCGGCCAGTCCCGCGTCCTGCTCAAGGCCGAGGTCCCCTACGTCGACGACGACGCCTGCGGCGCCGCGTACGGCGGCAGCCTCACCCCCGGCGAGGAGATCTGCGCCGGCTACCTGGAACAGGGCGGCGTCGACACCTGCCAGGGCGACTCCGGCGGCCCGATGTTCCGCCAGGACAACTCCGGCGCCTGGATACAGGTCGGCATCGTCAGCTGGGGCCAGGGCTGCGCCCGGCCCGGCTACCCCGGCGTCTACACCGAGGTGAGCACGTTCGCCTCCGCCATCCGGTCCGCGGCGGCGAGCCTCGGCGGCTGACGCGGCGCGAACCGTACGCCCGCCCGTGGTGAACCCGGCCCGTACCGGCGACCCCGGACCGTCCCCGACCCGGACGGCCCAGCCGGTACGGGCCCTCGCGCGCACCGCTCCCGAGCTCCTCGGGCCCGCCCGCGCGCCCCGGCCCGTACGGTGCGCCGCCCCTCTCCGGTATGACGGGGGTGGGGGTCCGTCATCCTTTCGGCCGAGACGGGAATGGTCGGACAGTCGAGGTGTGAGCCGCGTAAACGTCCGTAACGTAAGGGGAGCACGACCGGCGGACACCGCCGGCGCCGCAGCCAGAGCCCTCCGTTACGGAAAGGCACACTCCGTGTCCGTGAAGTCCCGCATCGTCGCCGCCACCGTCCTCACCGCCGCCGTCGCGGCCGTGGCGTATCCGACGGCCACCGCCGTCGCGGCGGCCAAGCCGGACCACCACGACACCCGCCCCGGCGGCGGCACCACGACCACCACCGTGCGCCAGATCCTCCTCCCCGACGGCAGCCGCGCCCGCCTCACCTCCGGCGAGGGCGGCACCAGCGTGGTCGTCACCACCCACGGCAAGCGGCAGCCCACCATCGACGCCGGCCGCCCCGCCGCCGACCTCGACCGCCTCCACCTGCGCATCCTCGACGGCGACGGCACCCACCCCACCCTGCGCGCCCAGCTCGACGGCACCCGGCTGACGCATTACTACGACTTCGCCTCCGGGGCCCTGCGCCACACCCCCGAGCCCGGCGGCGCCACCGCCGCCCGGCCGGTCACCACCGCCGCGGCCGGGAGTGCCACTCCTGCCGGGAGCGCCACCCCCGCAGGGAACGCCACCGCCGCCGCCTCCCACGGCGCCCGCCACACGCCCGTCGTCCACCGCCCGCCCCACGACACCTCCGGCAACCCGGTCAAGCGCGTCGTCGAGGCCGGTCAGGTGATCAAGGCCAGCCACGACGTCGGCGACGCCGCCACGCCCGTCATCGCCGGCGGCGCGGCCCTGCTGGCCGTCGCCGGCGGCGCGTACGGCGTCCGCGTCGCGCTGCGCCGCAACGGGCGTACCGAGGGCTGATCCCCGGCCCGGGCGCGGGGCCCGGCCGCCGCCTGCGGTTGCGGCGCGCGGGCACCCCCGGTGACATGGAAGACGCCCCGGCCGGCGGCGGTGGACGCCCCGGCGGAGGCAAGGTGAGGAGCGAGGGCACGACTATGGCGATCACCGTGGTCATCGCGGACGACCAGGAGATGGTCCGCACCGGCTTCCGGATGATCCTGGAGAGCCAGCCCGACATCGACGTCGTCGCCGACGTCGTCGACGGCGAGGCGGCACTGGAGGCCGTCGAGCGCCTCCAGCCCGACGTCCTGCTGCTCGACATCCGCATGCCCAAGCTGGACGGCCTGGAGGTCACCCGGCGGCTCTCGGAGATCTCCGCCGCCCACCCGGAGCGCGGCCAGCGCCCCCGCATCGTCATCGTCACCACCTTCGACCTCGACGAATACGTGCACACCGCGCTGCGCAACGGCGCCTCCGGCTTCCTGCTGAAGGACGCCAGCCCCGCCATGCTCGTCGAGGCCGTGCACGCCGCCGCCGTCGGCGACTCCCTGATCTCACCCGCCATCACCGTCCGCCTGTTGCGGGACATGGCCCCCACGGGAGGCTCGGCACCGGCGTCCGGCGTCCGGCAGCCCTCCGAACCCCTCACCGACCGCGAGGCCGACGTCGTCCGCTGCCTGGCGCGCGGCGCGACGAACGCCGAGATCGCCGCCGAACTGTTCGTCTCCCTGTCCACGGTCAAGACCCACCTGGCCAATGTGCAGCTCAAGCTCGACGCCCGGAACCGTGTCGAGATCGCCGCCTGGGCCTGGGAGAGCGGGCTGGCCACGAGCGGCACGTGAACGCGCGCGGCGAACGACGGCCGGCCCCGCCGGGACGGCCGGCCCACGGGTCCGGCGGTGCCGGGGCCCCGCGCGACGCCGGGGCCCGGACATGAACCGGTGGGTCCGCCGGGCCGCCCGTCATCCCCGCCGGGCCGGCCTCGGCAAGGTGGCCCTCGGCGCCGCCCTGCTCTTCCTCGTCGCCTTCGAGGGGTTCTCCCTCGCGCGCCAGCCCAGCCAGCCGCACGCCGTCGTCCTCGCCTCCGGCGTCGCCGTCTGCCTGTGCGCCCTGCCCTGGAGCTGGATCCCGCTCACCGTCCGCGCGGCCGTCGCCGTCGCCGTCTCCCTGACCGCCTCGCTCGTCCTGATGACCGGGCAGCACCCCACCGCCGTCTGGGGCGTCGGGGAGGACGTCGCCCTGCTCGTCCTCCTCACCGAGGTCGTCTCCCGCTCCCCGGCCCGCGTCGCCCGCCTCCTGGGCCCCCTCCTCGCCGTCGCCGCCGTCGCCGCGCCCGTCCGCGACCTCAACCCCGGCGGCTTCACCGCCCTCTTCGCGGTGCTGACCGCCGTCGTCGGCGCGTACTCCCTCGTCCTGCGCGGCCACGACGCCCAGCGCGTCCGCGACATGGCGGCGGTGCGCACCGCCGAACGCCTCGAACTCGCGCGCGAGCTCCATGACCTCGTCGCCCACCACGTCACCGGCATCGTCGTCCAGGCCCGCGCCGCCCGCTTCACGGCCCTGGAGGGCGCCGCCGCGAGCGACACGTTCGAGCGCATCGAGAACTCCGCCAGCGCCGCCCTCGGCGCGATGCGCCGCCTGGTGGGCGTCCTGCGCGAGGGCGAACCCGAGACCGAACCCGTCGCCGGCCTGCCGGAGGTCCGCGAGCTGACCGAGGAGTTCGCCCGCACCGGACCGCCCGTCGCCCTCTACATCGAGAAGGGCATGGAGACCTGGCTCCCCGGCGAGGTCGCCGCGGGCGTCCACCGCGTCGTCCGCGAGGCCCTCACCAACATCCGCAAGCACGCCGCCGACGCCACCGCCGTACGAATCGGGGTGCGCGGGGTCCCGGAGGGGGTGGAGCTGCGCATCGCGGACGACGGCAGACGGGCCGCGAGCCTCTCCGAGCAGGCGCGTGGCGGCGGCTTCGGCCTGGTCGGGCTCGCCGAGCGGGCCAAGGCCCTGGGCGGCCGTCTCCACGCCGGCCCGGCGCCGGAGGGCGGCTGGCAGGTGACGGCGCTCTTCCCGGTGGACCGGGAGGGGGAGGGGGAGGGGCCGGGGGAGCGGGAGGCGGAGCGGCGGGGTGCGGCGGGGCCGGGCTGACGTCCGCCCGGTGTCGGCGGGCCCTCGTGGCGGGCGCCGGTGGGTGTTCGCCGGGCGCTCAATCCGCCGAGGGCGCAACAGCGGGCGCGGGCCCAGCCTGGTCCGTAGCGTGACCCCATGAAGATCATCCCGATAACCCCCCGCCTCTGGATGCTGGGCTTCACCGCCGGCCAGGCCTACGTCCTGCGGCTGCCCGGCGGCGAAGGCTGGGCCATGATCGACGCGGGCCTCCCGGGCCACGCCGAACCGGTCCTCGACGCCCTGGCCGGCCTCGGCGCCCGCCCGGAGGAGCTCCGCGACATCGTGCTGACCCACTCCCACATGGACCACACCGGTTCCGCGGCCGCGCTCGCGGCGGCCACCGGGGCGCGGGTGCTGGCCGGCGCGGCCGACGCGCCCGTCATCCGCGGCGACGCCCCCGAGCCGCCGCCGGTCCTGGAGGACTGGGAGCTGCCGCTCTGGGAGTCCGTCCACGCGGCCGTGGGGGAGGCCGCCCCGCCCTCGCCCTGCCGGGTCGACCGGGAGCTGGGGGAGGGCGACACCCTCGACTGGGGCGAGGAGGCGCGCGTCGTCCACGTCCCCGGCCACACGGCGGGCAGCATCGCGCTCCATCTGCCCTCGTCCGGCCTGCTGTTCACGGGTGACACCATCGCCAATGTCGAGGCGCTGATGCCCGGCGTTTTCAACGTCGACCGTGCGGGCGTCATCGCGGCCTTCCGCCGCCAGGCGTCGCTGTCCGACGTCGACACGGCCTGCTTCGGCCATGGCGCCCCCATCGTGGGCGGCGCGGGGGAGGCGCTGCGGAGGGTGGCGGCGGAGCTGTGAGGCGCGGCTGCCGCCACCGCTGTTCCTACCGCTCCTGCTGTTCCTACTGCTCCTGCTGCTCCTTCTGTCCGTAGCAGAGGCAGAAGGGGTGCCCCGCGGGGTCCGCGAAGACGCGGAAGCCCCTCGTCTCGCCGCCGCTGTCGTACAGGAACGTGGCGCCCAGCGCGATGACCTCCCGCTGGGCGTGCTCGACGTCGTCGACGTCGAAGTCCAGGTGGAACTGCTGCGGATGGGCGGGATCGGGCCAGCGGGGCGGGCGGTACTCGCTCAGCACGCGCTGGAAGGCGAGCCGCTGGGTCCGCCCGGGGGCGTTCAGCCACACCCAGTCCGGATCGGTCTCGTCGGCCTCGACCTGCCAGCCCAGGACGGCCGCGTAGAAGTCGGCGAGGGCGAGCGGGTCGGGACAGTCGATGACGGTGCACTGCATCGTGGCGATCATGAACTGATGATGCCGCAGCCGTCCGGCCGGGGTCTGCAGCCCCCGGCGGTACGGGTGAGCGATCAGCTCAGGCGGGCGTCGGCGTAGACGGCCATCGCCTCGCACTGGTAGTCGGCCAGGCCGTCGGCGATCCGGTCGAAGTTCGCGCGGAACGCCGGGTCGTCGACGTAGTGCCGGCCCAGCCCCTTGTACGCGACCGCGTTCGGGGTCCAGAAGCGGCAGACGCCCTGGTAGTGGGTCTCCACCTCGGCCTGCACGGCGGGGTCGGCGACCGGCGTGCCGGCCACCATGAACTCCGCCATGCGGATCATCTGCGCCGTGACCTCGCGCTGCCACCGCTCCATGTCGGCGGGGGTCATGCCCTCCGCGGCCTGCCGGGACTGCTCCCACTGCTCGGGCCACCGCTCGCGCGCCTCGTCGTCGTGGCGGGCGGGCTCGAAGCCCTCGAACAGGTTCTCCGGCCTGTTGATCTTCGTCATGTCGTCCTTGTCCTCGTTCCTCTCCAGTTCGGCGATGGTGCGGCCGACCGTGCGGGCCAGCCGGCCCAGCCGGTCCTGTTCCTCCAGCAGCCGCCGGTGGTGCTCGCGGAGCACGGCCACCCGGTCGATCCGGCTGTCCAGGACCTCCCGGATCTCGCGCAGTCCCAGGCCCAGCTCCCGCATCAGCAGGATCTGCTGCAACCGCAGCAGATCGGCCTCCTCGTAGTAGCGGTGCCCATTGCTTCCCATCCACGCGGGCGGCAGCAGACCGATGTCGTCGTAGTGCCGCAGTGTCCGGGACGTCACCCCGGACATCCGGGCCACTTCCGCGATCGACCAGGCCATCGGTCGTGCCTCCCCTCGCCGGGCCGGTCTCTCCGGCCACATGAACGACCGTAGAAGTTGACGCAACGGAAAGCGCAAGCCGGCTGTTCGACGGGCCAATCGAAAAAATCATGGATTGCGGGAAACCCCGCGCCCGCGACGTACGGGGACCGGGAGGATGTCCCTCATCGCTCCGCCGCACCTCGCCCTGGGTGGTCCCATGTCTGTTCCGCAGTCCCGAAGCGATCGCCACATCCCCCTGTGGGCGGCGGCCATCGGCGGGGTCCTCACCGTGCTGGGCACGCTGGGGGCCGCGCTGATCGGCAAATACGGGCTGCCGGACTCCCTCCGGCCCGGTCACGCCTCCGCGCCCCGGGACAGCGGGGTGCCGAACGCGTTCGTCGGGCGGTGGCGCGGCGACGTCGCCGAGGAGGGCACGCGGGGCTCCGTCTACACCGCCGCGCTCTCGATCACCGAGCCGGGGGCGGGCGGCGAGGCCGGCGGCGTCGAATACACGGCTCCCGGACTGCTGTGCAAGGGCGTTCTCGTCCTCCAGGAGGTCGGCGACGACCGCAGGGCGATCACGCTGGGGGAGGACATCAGGACCGGACGGTGCGTCCCCCGGGGGCAGATCACGCTCACCGCCGCGACCGCCCACCGCGTCACCTTCTTCTACACCGGGAGGATGCGCGACGGCTCCACCCAGGTGGTCAAGGGCACCCTGGACAAACTCGCCTGACGCCACCCGCGGGCGCCACGAGTCCAACGCCCTCCCCGGTTTGTCCATGGTCCCCTCCGCCCCTTCCGCCCCACGGTGGGACGGTGACCGCAGACCAGCCACAGGGGCCCGGCCGCCGGGCCGTCGTCGTCACCACCGCACTCGCCGGGATCGGCCTCGCCGGCCCCTCCCGTGCCGCCCCCGCGGCGGCACACGGCACCGAGGCCGTTCTCCGCTCCACCGAGCTCGACGTCCGCGTCGACACCTCCTTCCCCCGCGTCGTCTCCTACACCCACCGCACCACCGGCGCCGTCCTCCACGGACAGGAGGACACCGTGACCTCCCTGATCGTCGACGGCACCGAGCACACCCCCCGCGTCACCCACTCCCTCTCCCCGGCCGGCGACCGCGCCGCGTACGCCCTCGCCCTCCCCGGCGGCACCCGGATCGACGTGGAGATCCGCGTCGACGGCCCCCGCGTCGACTGGCGGGTCACCCGGATCACCGAGTCGCCCGCGCTCCGCGTCGGCACCCTGAGCGTCCCGGGCCTCGCCCTGCTGAGCGTGCGCAGCACCCAGCCCGGCGCGACGCTGCTCGCCGCCCGCGTCCAGCTGGACGCGGCCAGGAGCGGCGACACCCTCGTCCGGCTCACCCCCACCCCACCGCCGCCCGACGCGGCGCCCGTCGGATGCGCGTACGCGGTCGTCAGCACGGACCGGCTCGCCGCGGCCATCGAGACGAACACCGTCCACGACAGGCCCGACGCCGCCACCGCGTGGGAGAAGGGCCGCCTGTGGCGCCGGACCCTCCGGTGCGAGGGCTACACCAAGGCCCAGCTCACCTGCGGGCAGTGGACCCACCGCGCCGCGGGCGCGCACACCACCGACCCGCTGCCGTACGCGACCGTCGTCGTCACCCGGGACCGCAACGGCGACGGCATCGTGGACTGGCAGGACGCCGCCATCGCGATGCGCGACATCATGGTGAACCCCCTCGGCGCCGACGAGCAGCACCTGCGCGTCGTCCCCCACATCGCCTTCAACTTCGCCAGCCAGGCCACCAACCCCTTCCTCGACACCCTCGACAACGTCAAACGCGTGCATCTGTCCACTGACGGGCTACGGCAGGTCACTCTGCTCAAGGGGTACCAGTCCGAGGGGCACGACTCCGCGCACCCCGATTACGGTGGCGACTACAACGAGCGTGCGGGTGGTCGGGCGGACCTGAACACCCTGCTCCGTATCGGCAGCCAGTGGAACAGCGACTTCTCTGTTCATGTGAACACCACCGAGGCCTATCCGGTTGCCGACGCCTTCTCCGACACCCTCGTCGACCGGAAGAACCCGCAGTGGGACTGGCTCGACCAGGCGTACCGCATCGACGCCCGCCGCGACCTCGTCTCCGGCGACATCGCCCGCCGCTTCCGCCGGCTGCGCGAGGAGACCCACCCCGCCCTGACCACCCTCCACATCGACGTCTTCCGCGAGTCCGGCTGGAACTCCGACGCCCTCCAGCGCCTCCTGCGCGCCCAGGGCTGGCTGATAACCAGCGAATGGGGCCACGGCCTCGAACGCTCCAGCCTCTGGTCCCACTGGGCCACCGAGACCGACTACGGCCCCGACACCTCCCGCGGCATCAACTCCCGGCTCATCCGTTTCATCCGCCACCACCAGAAGGACGTCTTCGCCGACAAGTGGCCCCTCCTCGGCACCGCCCGGCTCGGCACCTTCGAGGGCTGGCGCGGAAAGACCGACTGGACCGCCTTCCAGCGGCTGATCTGGGAGAAGAACCTGCCCGCGAAATATCTCCAGGCCTTCCCCGTCCGCACCTGGACCGACCACGAGATCACCCTCGCCCCCGACCCGGCCCCCACCCCGGCCCCCGGGCACGCCCCCGTCGTCACCACCCGCGTCTCCGACGCCGGCGGCACCCGCCGGATCACCACCGACGGCCGCACCGTCCTGGCCGGCGACACCTACCTCCTGCCCTGGGAGCCCCGCCGCGCCACCGACCCCGACCGCCTCTACCACTACAACCCCCGCGGCGGCCGCACCACCTGGACCCTGCCCCGCGGCTGGGCCCGCCGGCGGACCGTCTTCCTCCACCGGCTCACCGACCAGGGCCGCGCCGGCACCGCCGAACTCCCCGTGCGCCACGGCAGGATCACCATCGACGCCGCGCCCGGCCGGCCCTACGTGGTCACCCGCCGGCGCGGCCCGGCGCCCGCCGACCCCGCCTGGGGCGAGGGCACCCCGCTGCGCGACCCCGCCTTCCACTCCGGCACCCTCGACGCCTGGCGGGTCACCGGCCCCGCCACCGTGGTCACCAGCCCGCTCGGGGACGGCGAACTGGTCATCGGCCCCGGCCCGGCGGCCCGCGTCGGCCAGCGGCTCGCCCGGCTCGCCCCCGGCACGTACGCCGCGTCCGTCCAGGTCGAGGTCGGCGTCACGGCGGGGGAGCGGCGCCGGGCCGCGCTGGAGGTGCGGACCGGCGACGGCGTCACGGCGGTCAACTGGACGGATACCTCCACCGCCGTCAACCACGTCGCCGCCGACCGCAAGCACGGCACCCGCTTCCAGCGCATGTTCACCTGGTTCACCGTGCCGCCCGGCGGCGGCCCGGTGACGCTCTCGCTGACGGCCGCCGCGGGCGAGGCACGGGTCCGGTTCGACGCCGTACGGGTCGTGCGCGGCCGGCGCGCCGCGCCCGGGGACGCCCTCGTCCGGGAGGACTTCGAGCACGTGCCCCAGGGCTGGGGGCCGTTCGTCAAGGGGGACGCGGGCGGCAGCACCGACCCGCGCACCCACATCGCCCGCCGCCACGCGCCGTACACCCAACGCGGCTGGAACGGCAAGGCCGTCGACGACGTCATCGACGGCACCCACTCGCTCAAGTCGCGCGGCGAGAACCCCGGTCTTGTGTACCGCACGGTGCCCCACACCGTCCGCTTCGCGCCCGGCCGCCGCCACCGCGTCCGCTTCCGTTACGAGAACGAACTGGCCGGCCAGTACGCCTGGGTCACGGCCGTCGACGAGCCGGAGGCGCGCGAACTGACGCGCACGCCGCTGCCGGTCGCCACGCACCCCACGGAGTTCGTCTACGAGTTCACGGCCCCCGCGACGGGTGAGGCGTGGGTGGGGCTGCGGAAGACCGGGGAAAACGGGTCAGCTGAATTCTGTCTGGACGGCTTCACCGTGCAGATAGTCGGGCAATAAACATTCACGGGGTTCCGTCCCGTTGGCCACCGTCATCGGCCGGTGACCAGCGGGACGGAGGCAGGGGTTCCAGCCGGATCCCCCGTCCGCCCGCCCCCTCGAACTCCAGCACCAGCAGGTCGTTGGCCCCCTCGCGCACCACCGGCCCCGGTACGTACAGGGTCCGCCGGGGGCCCCGGTCCCAGTACCGCCCCACGCAGAAGCCGTTCACCCACACGAAGCCCCGCACCCACCCCGGCAACACCAGCACCGCGTCCCCGGCGCCCGCCACCCGGCACGACCACCGGTACAGCCCCGGGCCCCCGACCGCACCCCCGGCCATGCCCCCGACCGCACCCCCGGCCATGCCCCCGACCGCACCCCCGGCCATGCCCCCGGCCACACCTCCGGCCATTCCCCCGCCCCCGGGCACGGACGCCCACGCGTCCTCGTCCGGCGACGGCCGCCACGGCACCGCGTCCAGTGCCCCCGGCTCCTCCAGGGCGTCCAGCCGCAGCCCCCGTGCCCGCACCCCGTGCACGTACTGCCGCTCGTGCAGCAGCCCGCCCGTGACGCCCTTCGGTTCGCCCAGGCACGGCCCGTAGTTGACCCGGCCCAGCGACTCCACCCACAGCTCCACCTCCGCCGGCCCCGCCACCTCACCGACCGGCGCCGGGTCCGGAGCCCGGTCCGGAGCCGCGTCCGGGACCGGACCCGGAGCCGGGCCCGCGACCCCGTCCGCCGAGCCGTCGAGCACCGCCACCCGCACCCCGTCCACGTACACCACCGCCACGTCCCGCAGCCCCGCCACCCACAGCGGATACGCCCGCCGCGGCCCCGGCACCGCGAAGCGGTAGCGCACCACCCCGCGGTCCACCCCGAGGTCCTCGAACACCGGCGGTACCGGCCCCTCCGCCTCCGGCGGCCCCAGCGCGTCCACGACCTCGCCCAGCGGCGCCCACCCCGCGGGCTCCGCCACGGCGGGCGCGCCCAGCACCGGCGGCGCCGGCGGCGGCGCGGGCGGCGGCTCCTCCGCGTAGCGGCACAGCACCTCCTGGAACGCCCGGAACTTCTCCGTCGCCCGCCCGAACTCGTCGACAGGGGCGTCGTAGTCGTACGAGGTGATCACCGGTCGCAGCGCGCCCCGGAAGTCCTCACCGGCCCGGTTCGCCCCCGCCCAGCCGCCGAAGTTCGAGCCGCCGTGCGCCATGTAGACGTTCACCGAGGCGCCGCACTCCAGGATCTCCGCGAGCGCCGCGGCCGCGTCCCGCGCGTCCCGCGACGCCTCCTCGCCGCCCCAGTGGGTGAACCAGCCGCACCAGAACTCCGCGCAGAGCAGCGGCCCCCGGGGCCGGAACCGCCGCAGCGTCGCGAACGCCTCCCGCGCCCCCGACCCGAAGTTCACCGCGGCGAGCACCCCCGGCACCGTCCCCGCCGACAGCATGTGCTCCTCCGGGCCGTCCGACGTGAACAGCGGGACCGTCACCCCAAGCTCCCGCAGCCGGCCGGCGAGCCGCCGCAGATACACCCCGTCGCCGCCGTACGAGCCGTACTCGTTCTCCACCTGGACGAGCACCACCGGGCCGCCCCGGTCCACCTGCCGGCCCACCACCTCGCCCGCCACCAGCCCCAGCCAGTCCTCCGCGGCCCGCAGGAATCCCGCGTCCCGGGTGCGCACGCCCGCCCCCACCCGCCGCGTCAGCCAGGACGGCAGTCCGCCGTTCTCCCACTCCGCGCAGATGTACGGGCCCGGGCGCACGATCGCGTACAGCCCCGCCGCCCGGGCGGCGTCCAGGAACCGGCCCAGCGCCGCCACGTCCCGCACCCGCCCCGGCTCCGGCTCGTGGAGGTTCCACGGCACGTACGTCTCCACGCAGCCGAGCCCCATGGCCCGCAGCATCCCCAGCCGGTGCGCCCACAGCCCCTCGTGCACCCGGAAGTAGTGCAGCGCCCCGGACAGCAGCCGCACCGGCCGCCCGTCCAGCTCGAACGCGTCGTCCCCCACCACGAACTCCGGCATGACCCGCCTCGCCCTCGCCGCCGGCACCCACCACGACCGGGGACCATCGTGGCCCTCTGGCGGGGGAGAGGGCCATGGACAAAGATCGGGCCTGATTGGACGGACGACGAGCTGCCGGACCCACGAGACGGGGGCGCGACGCGTGTACCACACATGGATGCGGTACTTCACCCCCGGCCCGGTCCACCACCGGCTCGGCCTGGTCTGCCTCGGCGTGGGCCTCCAGCACGGTGCCCTGCCCGCCGTCGGCCCCCGCGTCCTCGACCACCACGTCGCCGTCGTCATCGCCGCCGGCGGCGGCTGGTACCGCACCCCCGACGGCCGCACCCACCCCGTCACCGCCCCCGCCCTCATCCAGCTCGTCCCCGGCGTCCCCCACCACTACGGGGCCGCGCCCGGCGCCGGCTGGGACGAGAGCTTCGTCGACTTCACCGGAAGCGCCGTCGCCGCCTACACCGAGCTCGGCTACCTCGACCCCGGCCGGCCCGTCGTCCCCCTGACCGACACCACCGCGCCCCGCGCCGCCGTCACCCGTATCGCCCGGGCCGCCCGGCACGGCAACCCGCTGCTGGAGGTCGAGACGTCCGCCGCCGTCCACGAACTGCTCGTCGCCCTGCGCCGCGCCCGCGCCGACACGGGCGGCGACACCGACCCGGTGCTGCGCGCCCTCGCCCGCGACGCCTTCCTGCCGCTGTCCGTCACCCAGCACGCCGCCCGGCACGGCATGACCCCGGCGGAACTCCGCACCGCCGTACGACGCGGCGCGGGGTGCAGCCCCAAGGACTACCTGCTCGGCATCCGCCTGGGCCGCGCCAAGGAGCTCCTCGCCGCCACCGAGCTGCCCGTCGCCGCCGTCGCCCGCCGCGTCGGCTACGACGACCCCGCCTACTTCAGCCGCCTCTTCACCCGACGGGTGGGCACCGCCCCCGTCCGCTTCCGGGCGCGTTCGGGGCGCGTCGTTCCCGGCGGCTGGAGCGACCGCGTCCCCGATCCGGAGCACCCTCCGGTCATCCGGCCGCGTTCTTCCGCATAGGCTCGGTGGGGTGGACATGAACAACAGTGCCAATGACGAGCCCGTACGCAGCGCCGACGACGAGTCCGTCCGGGCGGAGCTGCGCCGCCTGCGCGACAGCATCGACAACATTGACGCCGCGGTGATCCACATGCTCGCCGAGCGCTTCAAATGCACCCAGCAGGTCGGTCACCTCAAGGCGGCCCACCGGATGCCGCCCGCCGACCCGGCCCGCGAGGCCCGCCAGATCGCCCGGCTGCGCGAGCTCGCGGAGAACGCCAAGCTCGACCCGGCGTTCGCGGAGAAGTTCCTGAACTTCATCATCGCCGAGGTCATCCGCCACCACGAGACGATCGCCCGCGCCTGATCCCTCGCCGCCGGGCCCGGGCGCGCGTCCCGCACCCGGGTCCCGCACCCGCGACCCCGGCCCGGTGGCGACGGGCCCCGGCCCGGCGGGAAAACCCGGCGGCCCCTCCGGCGCCGTGCGGCAGCATGATCCCATGCCCGTACTGACGCGCGACGAAGCGCAGACCCGTGCCCGCCTCCTCGACGTCCACCGCTACGAGGTCGACCTCGACCTCACCCGCGGCGACCAGCACTTCGGCTCCACCACCGTCATCCACTTCACCGCCCGCGCCGACGGCACCACCTTCGTGGAGCTCAAGCCCGCCACCCTGCGCGCCGCCCGTCTCGACGGCACCCCCCTCGACCCGGCCACCCTGAGCGACAACCGCCTCCCGCTCACCCTCACCGCCGGGGCCCACGAACTCCGCGTCGAGGCCGACATGGCCTACTCACGCACCGGCGAGGGCATGCACCGCTTCACCGACCCCGCCGACGGCGAGACCTACCTCTACACCCAGACCTTCCTCGACGACGTCCAGCGCGTCTTCGCCGCCTTCGACCAGCCCGACCTCAAGGCCCGCTACGACGCCACCGTCACCGCGCCCCCCGAGTGGACCGTCCTCGGCAACGGCACCGCCACCCGGGTGGGCCCGCCCGGAGCGGGCCGCTGGCGCCTGGCCACCACCCGCCCCCTCAGCACCTACTTCGTCGCCTTCGCCGCCGGCCCCTGGCACAGCGTCCGCACCGAGCACGCCGGCATCCCCTTCGGCCTCCACTGCCGCCGCTCCCTCGCCCCCCACCTCGACGCCGACGCCGACGAACTCCTCGACATCACCCGCCGCTGCTTCGACCGCTACCACGAGATCTTCGACGAGCCCTACCCCTTCGACTCCTACGACCAGGCCTTCGTCCCCGAGTTCAACGCCGGCGCCATGGAGAACCCCGGCCTCGTCACCTTCCGCGAGGAGTACGTCTTCCGCTCCGCCGTCACCCACACCCAGCGCCAGACCCGCGGCGTGGTGATCGCCCACGAGATGGCCCACATGTGGTTCGGCGACCTCGTCACCCTCCGCTGGTGGGACGACATCTGGCTCAACGAGTCCTTCGCCGAGTACATGGGCTACCAGGTCCTCACCGAGGCCACCCGCTTCACCGGCGCCTGGACCGAGTTCGCCGTGTCCCGCAAGGCCTGGGGCTACGACGCCGACCAGCGCCCCTCCACCCACCCCGTGGCGCCCGGCCCCGACGACGTCCGCGACACCGCCTCCGCCCTGCTCAACTTCGACGGCATCTCCTACTCCAAGGGCGCCTCCGCCCTCCGCCAGCTCGTCACCTGGCTGGGCGAGAAGGACTTCCTCGCCGGCATCAACGACCACTTCGCCCGTCACCGCTTCGGCAACGCCACCCTCGCCGACTTCATCGACTCCCTCGCCCGCCACTCCGACCGCGACGTCCACGCCTGGGCCGCGGACTGGCTGCGCACCACCGGCGTCGACACCCTCACCCCCCACCTCACCACCCCCGCCCCCGGCACCTGGCGCCTCGACCTCCACCACACCGGCACCCGCCCCCACCGCCTGACCATAGGGCTCTACGACCACGCCCCCGGCGACGACCGCGCCCTCGTCGCCCGCGAACACCTCACCACCGACCTCCCGCCCGGCGGCGGCACCCGCACCACCGACCACACCGGCCCCCGCCCCGCCCTGCTCCTCCTCAACGACGGCGACACCGCCTACGCCAAGGTCCGCCTCGACCCCGGTTCCTGGACCACCGCCCTCGGCTCCCTCTCCGCCCTCCCCGACCCCCTCGCCCGGGCCGTCCTCTGGAACGCCGCCCGCGACATGGTCCGCGACGGCGAGCTGCCCCCCGCCGCCTACCTCGCGGCCGCCCGCGCCCACCTGCCGTACGAGACCGACACCGCCATCGCCGAAGGCGTCCTGCCCTTCGCCCGCCACGAGATCGCCGACCGCTGCACCGCGCCCGCCGACCGGCCCCGCGCCCTGGCCGACCTCACCGCCCTCTGCCACGACCTCCTCGACCGCCACCCCCACCCCGACCCCACCGGCCTGCGCCTGACCGCCGTACGCACCCTCGCCGACAGCGCCACCACCCCCGGCACCCTCCAGGACTGGCTGCGCGCCGGCACCGTCCCCGGCGGCCCCGCCCTCGACCCCGAACTGCGCTGGCGCCTCCTCGCCCGCCTCGCCGTCCTCGGCGCCGTCACCCCCGCCGACATCGACGCCGAACTCGACCGCGACCCCAGCGCCACCGGCCAGGAGGGCGCCGCCCGCTGCCGCGCGGCCCTCCCCGACCCCGCCGCCAAGGCCGCCGCCTGGGACGCCATGTACGGCGGTGACGACGACCTGTCCAACTACCTCTTCACCGCCACCGCCCAGGGCTTCTGGCAGGCCGAGCAGACCGACCTCCTGCGCCCCTACCGCGACCTCTACCACCCCGCCGCCGTCGCCCTCGCCGCCCGCCGCGGACCGGCCCTCGCCTCCGCCGCCGGCGGCCCCGGCTTCCCCCGCACCCTCGTGGACGAGGACACCCTGCGCCTGGGCGAGGCCTGCCTCCGCGACGCCGACCCCACCCCCGCCCTGCGCCGCAGGATCGCCGACCAGCTCGACGACCTCCGCCGCGCCCTGACCATCAGGGCCCGCCACGCGTAGCCGGCCCCGGCACGACAAGGCGTCCCCGGAAACGGCAAGGCGTCCCCGGAAACGGCAAGGCGTCCTTGGAAACGGCAAGGCGTCCCCCGAAACGACAAGGCGCCCGCACCCCTCATGGGGTGCGGGCGCCTGGGCCTATGGCTTCGCCGGTCGGCGGCCGGTCGTCAGTCGCGCTTGGCGGCGTCCGACGGCTGGGCCGTACGCAGCTCCTCCAGGAAGCGGTCCACGACACCGCTCTCCCGGGCGTAGTCGGCCATCGACTCGCCGACGATCTTGCCCGCCAGCTCCGTGGCCAGCGCGCCGACCTGCTCGCGCAGCTCCGCCTCGGCGACCGCGCGCTCGGCGTCGATCACGGCGTGACCCGCGGAGATGATCTCCTCACGCTGACGCTGACCCTCGGCCCGCAGCTCGGCGATGATCGCCGCACCCTGCTCCTGCGACTCCTGACGCACACGCGCGGCCTCGTGCCGCGCCTCCGCCAGCAGCGCCTGGTACTCGGCGTGGACCCGCTCCGCCTCGGCGCGCGTCTCCTCGGCGTCCTCGAAGGCACCGTCGGTGGCCTTCTCGCGCTCGACGAGCACCTTGTTGATCCGCGGCAGGATCACCTTCGCCATCACGGCGAAAACGATGAAGAAGAGCACCAGTCCGAGGACGAGCGGTGCGGGCTCGGGCTTCAGCGGCCCCACGTCGATAGCAAAAGTCATGGCCATGGTGTGCACATTACCTTGAAGCGCCACCCCACCGGAGACCCCCACCCCGCCCGGCGGCCCAACTCACGCCCGTCACAAGGCCATGCCGGCCCCCTACAGCCAACGCATGCCGGGCCCGTACCACCATCGGGCGAAACCTCCCCCACTCCAGGTCACGCAGCGTACACAGCGGGTAGCTTGAGCCGTCCGCCCCGCCCCGGCCCCGACCGGCGGGCCAGGAACGGACACCCACGACCACCCCCAGTCCACCCGGAGGGGCCACCCCCATGCCCGCGCCGCCCGCAGCCCGCCACACCCCCGCAGCCGCACTCGCGGGCGGCACCCAGGGCGCCCACGCCCTGCGCCCCCTCCTCGACACCACCCTGCGCGCCCTCGCCCGCGGCGCTACCGCCCGCGGCGGACCCCTCCCCGCCGGCGGCCCCGACGCCGTCGCCGCCCGCATACGGGCCGCCGCCACCCCCGTCCTCCCCGAACACGGCACCGGACCCGAGGAATCCCTCCACACCCTCGTCCAGGCCCTCGCCGAAGGCGCCGCCGACCCCGCCGACCCCTACTGCGCCGCCCACCTCCACGCCCCCCCGCTCGCCCTGGCCACCGCCGCCGACCTCGCCGCCAGCGCCCTCAACGCCTCCCTCGACTCCTGGGACCAGGGCCCCTCCGCCACCGCCCTCGAAGCCCTCACCGCCCGCGCCCTGGCCGCCCTCGCCTACCCCGCGCGCCCCGCCCCCGACGCCCTCGTCACCACCGGAGGCACCGAGTCCAACCAGCTCGCGCTCCTCCTCGCCCGCGAAGCGGCTCGCGAAGCGGCCTGCGGGACGGCCTCCGGGACGGCCCGCGGAACAGCGCGCGAAGCGGCTCCCGGAACGGCCCTCGGAGCGCCCCGCGCGCCGGCCCGCACGTCAACCGGAGAACCCGCCCGCACCACCACCCGCGAGATCTCCCGCCCCCACGGCACCGGCCGGCCCCTCCGCATCATCTGCGGTGACAACGCCCACCACAGCATCCACCGCTCCGCCTGGCTCCTCGGCCTCCCCGCACCTCACACCCTCCCCACCCCCACCGGCACCCTCGACCCCCACGACCTCCACACCGCCCTCACCCACCCCGACACCCCACCCGGCACCCCCCACCTCGTCATCGCCACCGCCGGCACCACCGACACCGGCCGCATCGACCCCCTCCCCGCCATCGCCGACCTCTGCGACGCCCACGGCGCCACCCTCCACATCGACGCCGCCTACGGCGGACCCCTCCTCTTCAGCGACACCCTCAAGACCGCCCTCACCGGCCTCGACCGCGCCCACACCATCGCCCTCGACCTGCACAAACTCGGCTGGCAACCCATCGCGGCCGGCCTCCTCGCCGTCCCCGACGCCAGCGCCCTGCGCCCCCTCGCCCACCAGGCCGACTACCTCAACGCCCCCGACGACACCGACGCCGGCCTCCCCGACCTCCTCCACCGCTCACTGCGCACCACCCGCCGCCCCGACATCCTCAAGATCGCCGTCACCCTGCGCGCCCTCGGCCGCCGCGGCATCGCCGACCTCGTCGAACGCGTCTGCGCCACCGCCCACCAGCTCGCCGACCTCATCGACGCCCACCCCGGACTCGAACTCCACTCCCGCCCCACCATCAGCACCGTCCTCTTCCGCCCCGCCGGCGCCGACCACCACACCACCGCTCACACCAGACGCCGCCTCCTCCACACCGGCCACGCCGTCCTCGGCCGCGCCACCACCCCCGAAGGCCTCTGGCTCAAAGCCACCATCCTCAACCCCCACACCCACCCCGACGACCTCCGACACCTGCTGCACCTCGTGGAAGGCCACACCACCCGATGACCAGCCCCCAGCCCGCCGCCTCCGCCCCCGACCAACCCCTCGACCTCGTCGGCATCGGCATCGGCCCCTTCAACCTCTCCCTCGCCGCCCTCGCCCACCCCATCGACGACCTGCGCACCGCCTTCTACGACCAGAACCCCACCTTCCAGTGGCACCCCGGCCTCCTCATCGACGGCACCACCCTCCAGGTCCCCTACCTCGCCGACCTCGTCACCCTCGCCGACCCCACCAGCCCCTGGACCTTCCTCAACTACCTCAAGACCCGCGAACGCCTCTACCCCTTCTACTTCTCCGAGCGCCAGCACATCCACCGCGCCGAATACGACGCCTACTGCCGCTGGGTCAGCGACAACCTCCCCGGCCTCCACTTCAACCACCACATCGACGCCGTCCGCTGGAACCCCGAACGCGTCCTCTTCGAAATCGACTACACCCAGCTCGACCCCGAAGGCGAAGCCGACGCCCTCGGCCGCGCCTACACCCGCAACCTCGTCCTCGGCGTCGGCACCGCCCCCTACATCCCCGAACCCCTCCGCCCCCTCGCCGAAGCCCCCGGCGTCCCCGTCATCCACTCCGCCGACTACCTCGACAACCGCGACAAACTCCTCGCCGCCGAACACATCACCGTCATCGGCTCCGGGCAATCAGGCGCGGAAGTCTTCCTCGACCTCCTCCGCAACCGCCCCACCGGCCGCGAGAAACTCCACTGGCTCGCCCGCAGCCCCGCCTTCGCCCCCATGGAGTACAGCAAACTCGGCCTCGAACACTTCACCCCCGACTACACCCACTACTTCCGCGCCCTCCCCGAAGCCGTACGCGACCAGGTCCTGCCCCAGCAATGGCAGCTCCACCAAGGCATCGACGCCGGAACCATCGCCGACATCCACGACGAGCTCTACCGCCGCAGCCTCCACGGCGGCTGGCCCGACGCCGTCCTCACCCCCGGCGTCTTCGTCCGCACCGCCGGCCGCGTCGGCGCCACCCGCGTCGAACTCCACCTCGAACACACCCAGCAGGGCACCCGCTCCCGCCTCACCACCGACGCCGTCGTCCTCGCCACCGGCTACCGCGAACGCCGCGTCGACACCCTCCTCGCCGCCCTCGACCCCTACGTCCGCCGCGACTCCAACGGACGCCCCCGCATCGACGAACACCACCGGCTCGTCCTCGACCCCTCCGTCAAGGGCGCCATCCACGTCCAGAACGCCGAGACCCACACCCACGGCGTCGGCACCCCCGACCTCGGCCTCGCCGCCTGGCGCAGCGCCGTCATCCTCAACGCCCTCACCGGCAGGACCGTCCACCCCCTGCCCCACCGCACCGCCTTCACCACCTTCGGCCTGGAGCCGCGGCCGCAACCACGGCTCCAGCACACCGGTGCCTCAGAAAACCGGCACACCATCCCGCGTCAGCTTCCAGTCCACTGACGCGAACCGGCCCACATCCACCGACCCCTGAGCCTTCACCCAGCCGATGATCGTGTTACGGATCTCCTCCGAATTCGCCCACACCTGCTTCGCCCGCGCCACATGCGGGAAATTCCCACCACCACTCGCCCGGTAATTATTCACCGCCAGCACGAACTCAGCGGAATCGACCAGCGGCTTCCCGTCGAACGAAAGATTCACGATCCGCGAACCCGGAACCTTCGCGACATCGATCTCGTACGAGAGGCCGCTCACCGCATCGTAGTTGTAATCCGGAACACCCTCCGCGTTCGTCAGCGCCGCCGGATCCACCGGCACACCCGCCGCCGTCCGCACGTAATACCGCGCCGAGAACTCCAGATAATCCCGCAGCTGCGCACCCGTCAGCACACGCGCCTCCAGCGTGTTCTCGAACGGATACAGCCCCGCCACCTCGCGGATCGTCACCTTCCCCGCCGGCATACCCGCCGTACGCGAGAAGCACGACGCCTGCGACAGCACCGGCAGCTTCGCGTACGCCGTACCCGCCAGCGCCGCCCGCACCGTCTCCGCCTGCACATGGTTGATGAAATCGATCACCGGCGTGTCCTTGTACGGCGCCTCCGCCGCACTCATCGCCGCCGACGACGTACCGATCACCTGGTTCACATACGCCACGACCTTGCGATGCTCGGCCTCCAGCATCCGCGTGATCCGCCGGTCCTCGGCCACCGTATTGGAGTTCAGCACCTTCGCACCGACCGACTCCACCTTCCAGGCGCCCCGCTCCCACACCACGGAGAAGTCGAACAGCGTCAGCCGCTGCCCCCACTTCAACGGCTCCGACAGCACCACCTGCCGGCCCGTCTCCTTATTGGTCACCCGGTACTCGGGAATCTCCGTGTGGGCGTGCCCCACCAGAATCGCGTCGATCCCCGGCACCCGCTCGGCCACCAGCGCCGCCGCGTTCTCGACATACGGCAGCTGGTCACCGTACGACGACGTACCGCTCGACCCCGAATGCGCCGCCACGATCACCACATCCGCACCCAGCGAACGCAGCTTCGGCACCCACACCGCCGCCTGCTCCTCCAGGCCGGGGAACACCATCTTCCCCTGCACATTCGCCTTGTCCCAGATCGCGATGCCCGGATTCGTCAGACCCAGGATCGCCACCCGCACATCACGCCCGTGCGGCGTGCACACCCGCTTGATCACATACGGCCGGAACGCCGGCTTCAACGTCTTCGCGTCCAGCGCGTTGGCACCCAGCAACGGGAACGTGCACTGCTCCTCGAACTTCCGCAGCACCGGAATACCGTAATTGAACTCATGGTTGCCCAGCGCCGCCGCGTCGTACCCGATCGCGTTCATCGCCCGCGCCATCGGATGCACCGGACCATGCGCCTTCGTGATCGGATCGACCTTGGCGTAGTAGTACGACAGCTGAGTGCCCTGAATCGTGTCACCCGCGTCGATCAGCAGCGTATTGCGACGCCCCTTCTCCGCCCGCACCTGATTCACCAGCGTCGAGATCTTCGCCAGACCGACGTCGTTGTGCGCCTTGTCGTCGAACTCGGCATTCGTGAAGTAATCCCAGTTGAAGACATTGCCGTGCAGATCGGTCGTCCCCATCACGGTGAACGAGTACCGCCTCTGCCGGCGAGCCAAGGAGTCCGCCGACTCCGCCGCGGCCGGCGCCGCCCCCACGGCCCCCGCGAGAGCCACCCCTGCGCCCGTCACAGCCGTACGTCCCAGGAAATTCCTACGGTTGAGCGGCATACGTTCTGTTCTCCCCATTTCATGGCCGGGCTCCCCGCCCGGACCGACGCGCGTAGATTCTGGCCCAGCCCCCGCACCCCCCGACACCCTCACCGGGCTGCGATTCACATCACCACCCACCGGCCAGGACGCCCCCACCCCCCGCCTGCCACGCTGACCCCATGAACGCACCCGACCCCGCCCCCCTGCCCTACGGCACCCCCGACACCCCCCGCGTCGCCGTCCGCGGGGAAGCCCGCCTCGAAGTCGACCCCGAAGTCGCCCACCTCGGCATCAGCGTCACCGCCCGCGGCACCGACCGCACCGCCACCCTCGAGGACCTCACCCGCCGCAACACCCGCGCCCTCGACCTCGTCAAGTCCTACGGCGACGCCGTCGAAAAGCTCGAGACCGGCATCATCACCGTGGCCCCCCAGTTCGCCGACAAGGGCCGCCACGAGCGCGTCCGCTCGTACCACGGCAGCGTCCACCTCACCGCCACCCTCAACGACTTCACCGTCCTCGGCGAACTCGTCACCCGCCTCGCCGACCTGCCCCTCACCAGCATCAACGGGCCCTGGTGGGGCCTCCGCCCCGACTCGCCCGCCCACCGCGAAGCCCGCCGCCTGGCCGTCCAGGAAGCCGTCCAGCGCGCCCGCGAATACGCCGAAGCGCTCGGCGCCCGGCTCACCGCCCTCCTCGAACTCGCCGACGACGGCACCGAAGGCCTCGGCATGTCCGGCTTCGGCGGCGGCATGGCCCGCGGCGGATACGGCGCCCCCGGCGGCGCAGCCCATGAAATCGAACTCGATCTCGAACCCCAGCGCCAGGCCGTCCACGCCCACGTCAACGCGCGCTTCACCATGACCCGGCCCGCACTATGACAAGCATTCAAAACAACCGACGGGGGCGCTCATCAGAGCGCCCGCGTGCACATTTCACAAGGTGTCAACAAGCTTTTGCGCAACCGACGTTGGGAAGTTGCCGCACGTAATTCTCTACCCGCCAGTAGGTCATAAGGTCGTGCCATGCGCCGAGCGAAAATCGTCTGCACCCTGGGGCCCGCGACCGACTCCTACGAGCAGATCAAGGCCCTCGTCGAAGCCGGAATGGACGTCGCCCGCTTCAACCTCAGCCATGGCACCTACGCCGAGCACGAAGCGCGGTACCAGCGGGTACGCAAGGCGGCCGACGAGACCGGCCGCAGCATCGGCGTCCTCGCCGACCTTCAAGGCCCGAAGATCCGCCTCGGCCGCTTCCGCGAAGGCCCTGTACTCCTTGAACGCGGCGACGAGTTCACCATCACCGTCGAGGAGGGCGCCGAAGGCGACCGCCACAGCTGCGGCACCACCTACGCCGGTCTCGCCGGCGACGTCACCCAGGGCGAACGCATCCTCGTCGACGACGGCCGCGTCACCCTCGAGGTCATCGAGGTCCGCGGGCCCCGGGTCAAGACCATCGTCATCGAAGGCGGCATGATCTCCGACCACAAGGGACTCAACCTCCCCGGCGTCGCCGTCTCCGTCCCCGCCCTCTCCCCGAAGGACGTCGAAGACCTCCGCTGGGCCATCGCCACCGGCGCCGACATCATCGCCCTCTCCTTCGTCCGCAGCGGACGCGACATCCACGACGTCCACCGCGTCATGGACGAGGAGGGCCGCCGCCTCCCCGTCATCGCCAAGATCGAGAAGCCACAGGCCGTCCAGAACCTCGACGACATCGTCGCCGCCTTCGACGGCATCATGGTCGCCCGCGGCGACCTCGGCGTCGAAATGCCCCTCGAAACGGTCCCGATCGTCCAGAAGCGAGCGATCAAGCTCGCCAAGCGCAACGCCAAGCCGGTCATCGTCGCCACCCAGATGCTCGACTCCATGATCGAATCCTCCCGCCCCACCCGGGCCGAGGCCTCCGACGTCGCCAACGCCGTCATCGACGGCACCGACGCCGTCATGCTCAGCGGCGAGACCAGCGTCGGCAAATACCCCGTCGAGACCGTCAAGACCATGGGCCGCATCGTCGCCGCCGCCGAGGAGGACGTCCTCGCCAAGGGCCTCCCCCCGCTCACCGAACGCAGCAAGCCCCGCACCCAGGGCGGCGCCGTCGCCCGCGCCGCGGCCGAGATGGGCGACTTCCTCGGAGCCAAGTTCCTGGTGGCCTTCACGCAATCCGGTGACACGGTCCGCCGTCTCTCCCGCTACCGCTCGCCCATCCCGCTCCTGGCCTTCACCCCGGAACCGGCCACGCGCTCGCAGCTCAACCTCACATGGGGCGTGGAGACGTTCCTCGGCCCCATGGTCCAGACGACCGACGAAATGGTCGAACAGGTCGACGACCACCTGCTCCGCATCGGCCGCTGCCGCAAGGGCGACATGGTCATCATCACGGCAGGCTCCCCGCCGGGCACCCCAGGATCGACGAACCTCGTACGCGTCCACCACATCGGGGAGGACGACGCGCCGAAGGGGTAGGCGGCGGGTCGGTACGTCAGTACTTGGGGCCTATGTGGGCGTCCATGAGGGCGACGGATGCGCGGCGGGCGACGGAGATGTTGAAAGGGTCGCTGCCGCGGGCCAGCACGGTCCATTCGACACCCACCTGTGTGAGCGTGTCGCAGAACAACTGGCGGATGTCGTCGGACTTGTTGGCGAACATGTACCTCGGGTATTCGTACCGCTTGGTCTCGCCATTGATGACGCGGGTGGTCCAGTTCGTGATGCGGCATCCATCGGAGTGGATCAGTCCGCGCAGGAACTCCCAGGGGTGGGCGTCCACAATGCTCTGCTGCCAGTTCTCCAGCACGATCCGTCGTTCGTGCTTCTTGCCGGGACCGTGCTGGGGGAACATGCAGGGCCAGTGCTGTGAGTAGGACTTCACCTCGGTGCAGCCACGTTGCTGGCGCCTACCGGTGCTTGGTAGCGACATGACCTTCCGCATGGCCTCCTCGGCGGCATTGATGAGACCGGGCCATACGTCGCCGCAGAAGATGGACAGGTGGTTCTGCTTGGGCTTCGCGACGATGTGGCCGTCGCCCAGGTACAGGCCGAGCAGATAGGCGTAGGCCTCCTGGTCGAGCTCCCGGCCCGTGCATCGGGGACAGTCCGTCGGCCGTACGAACACTTCGCCACGACGTCTTCGATCTTCCGATCGCCACCAGCCGATAGTGCCGCGTGGAACGCCCAGCTGCTCGGCGACGACGCGATTGGGCACGCCGTTGCGCATCAGATTGACAGCACGATTGCGCGTCTCGAGGTCGTACATGTCTGCGAGCGTCGCCGGGGCAGCGCTGCGGAAGACAGGATTCGACGGCACGCTCACTCTGACGAGCGAAGATCATCACCGAATTGGATCCGATTGGTGACCTTGGGATTGAAGGTCAAGTGCCCCGAGTCGGATTCGAACCGACGCTGAATGGGTTTTGAATCCATGGCCTCTACCGCTGGGCTACCGGGGCTAGCCTATGAAACCAAGGTTAGCGGAAACCCGCCGTGCGTCAAACATATCGCAGCTAGGTAGGCTCATGGGGCAGTACCCCTGCCTGGAACAAGGAGACCCGTGAGCGCCGCCGAGCCCCAGCCGCCTGTCGACGACGAGCCGCAGCACACCCCTCCGAACGTCACGCGCGTCGTGATCGCCGAGGACGAGGCCCTCATCCGGCTCGACCTCAAGGAGATGCTCGAGGAGGAGGGCTACTCCGTCGTGGGCGAGGCCGGCGACGGGGAGACGGCGGTGGCGCTGGCGCGGGAGCACCGGCCGGATCTGGTGATCCTCGATGTGAAGATGCCGGTGCTGGACGGGATCTCCGCCGCGGAGCGGATCGGCGCGGAGTCGATCGCGCCGGTGCTGATGCTGACGGCGTTCTCGCAGCGTGATCTCGTGGAGCGGGCGCGGGACGCCGGGGCGATGGCGTATCTGGTGAAGCCGTTCAGCAAGAGCGACGTGGTGCCGGCGATCGAGATGGCCGTGTCGCGGTTCGTGCAGCTGAAGGCGCTGGAGCGGGAGGTCGCGGATCTCTCGCAGCGGCTGGAGACGCGGAAGCTGGTGGACCGGGCGAAGAGCATTCTGCAGACGCAGTACGGGCTGACGGAGCCGGCGGCGTTCCGGTGGATCCAGAAGACGTCGATGGATCGCCGGCTGTCGATGCAGCAGGTGGCCGAGGCGGTCATCGAGGACGCCCGGGAGAAGAAGGCGGCCAAGGAGCAGTAGGCCGGTCGCGTTCCGGTGCGGAGGGTCCGTGTCCCCATGGGGGGTGCGGGCCCTCCGTCGTATGCGCGGGGTCAGTCCTCGCCGAGGTAGGCCTTGCGGACGGAGGTGTCGTGGAGGAGGTCGGTGCCGGTGCCGGAGAGGACGATGCGGCCGGTTTCCATGACGTGGGCGCGGTCGGCGAGGGAGAGGGCGGCGCGGGCGTTCTGTTCGACGAGGAGGATGGTGGTGCCGGTGGTCTTGAGCTGGGCGATGGTGCTCATGATCTTCTGCATCATGATCGGGGAGAGGCCCATGGAGGGCTCGTCGAGCATGAGGAGCTTGGGGCGGGACATGAGGGCCCGGGCCATGGCGAGCATCTGTTGTTCGCCGCCGGAGAGGGTGCCGGCGCTTTGGTGGGCGCGTTCGCCGAGGATGGGGAAGAGCTCGTAGGCGCGCTGGATGTCGTCGGTGATGCCGTGGGTGTCCTTGCGGAGGTAGGCGCCGAGTTTGAGGTTCTCGGTGATGGTGAGGCGGGGGAAGATGTGGCGGCCTTCGGGGGAGTGGGCGAGGCCGAGGGCGACGATGTGGTGGGCGGGGGTGCCGGCGATGGGGTGGCCGTTGAAGCGGATGGTGCCGGTGGTGGGGGTGAGGAGGCCGGAGAGGGTGCGGAGTGTGGTGGTCTTGCCGGCGCCGTTGGTGCCGATGAGGGTGACGATCTCGCCGGCTTCGACGGTGAAGCCGATTCCCTTGACGGCTTCGATCTTTCCGTAGGCGACGCGGAGGTCGTGGACCTCGAGCAGGGCGGTCATCGTTCGGTGTCCTCCGCGGGGGCCGGGGTGCCGAGGTAGGCGGCGATGACGCGTTCGTCGTTCTGGACGGTTCGCGGGGTGCCCTCGACGAGTTTCTCGCCCTGGACGAGGACGGCGACGTGGTCGCAGAGGGTGAAGATGAAGCGCATGTCGTGCTCGATGACGAGGACGGCGGTGCCCTGGTCGCGGATGGCGTGGACGAGGTGTTGGGTGGCGCGGGTCTCCTGGGGGTTCATGCCGGCGGTGGGTTCGTCGAGGAGGAGCAGGCCGGGGTCGCTGGCGAGGGCGCGGGCGATCTCGAGTCGGCGCTGGTCGCCGTAGGGGAGGTTGCGGGCGAGCTGGTCGCGTTGGGGGGCGAGGCCGGTGAAGTGGAGGAGTTCCATGGCGCGTTCCTCGGAGGCTTGTTCGGCGCGGCGGAAGGCGGGGCCGCGGAGGAGGGCGGAGAAGAGGCCTTCGCGGGTGCGGGTGTGGCGGCCGACGAGGACGTTCTCGAGGACGGTCATGTTGGCGAAGAGGCGGATGTTCTGGAAGGTGCGGGCGATGCCGGCCTGGGTGACGAGGTGGGGTTTGGGGGGTAGGCGGGTGCCGCGGTAGGTGACGGTGCCTTCGGTGGGGGTGTAGAGGCCGGTGAGGCAGTTGAAGAAGGTGGTTTTTCCGGCGCCGTTGGGTCCGATGAGGCCGACGATCTGGCCGGGGTTGACGGTGAGGTCGACGGCGCGGACGGCGGTGAGGCCGCCGAAGCGCATGGTGACGCCGGTGGCGGTGAGGACGGGCTGTTCGGCGGTGGTGGTCATGGGGTCACGCCTCCGCCTTGGTGAGGGTGGGGGTGGTGGGTGGTTCGTGGAACTCGAGCTGCTGGCGGCGGTTGGCGATGATCCCCTCGGGGCGGAAGCGCATGAGGAGGATGAGGGCGGCGCCGAAGACGAGGAGTTGGTAGTCCTGGAGGAACTGGAGTTTGGCGGGGATGAGGTAGAGCAGGGCGGCGCCGAGGAGGGGGCCGGTGACGGTGCCCATGCCGCCGAGGATGACGGCGGCGAGGAGGAAGGCGGAGTTGGGGGGTACGGGGCCCGCGAAGACGTACTGCTCCGGGACGACGGTGGTGGAGACGTGGGCCTGCACGGTGCCGGCGAGCCCGGCGAGGGTGGCGCCGAGGGCGAAGGCGATGAGCTTGACGCGGAAGCCGTTGATGCCCATCGCGGTGGCGGCGGTCTCGTCCTCGCGGATGGCGATCCAGGCGCGGCCGATACGGGAGTCTCCGGCGCGGCTGAAGACGAGGATGACGAGGACGGTGACGAGGAGCATGAGGAGGTAGTAGTTGGCGAAGGGGTTGAGGGTGATGCCGGCGAGGGAGTGCTGGTCGCCGAAGTTGTAGCCGAGGATGACGAGGTTGGGGATGTTGGGGATGCCGTTGGGGCCATTGGTGAGTGAGGGGCCGGATTCGCCGTTGAGGTTGCCGACGGCGATGCGGAAGATCTCGCCGAATCCGAGGGTGACGATGGCGAGGTAGTCGCCGCGCAGCCGGAGGGTGGGGGCGCCGATGACGACGCCGAAGACGAGGGAGGCGGCGGCGCCGGTGAGGACGGCGGCCCAGAAGGGGAAGTGGATGTGGAGGGTGGAGGCGCCGGAGCCGGAGACGAGGGCGGCGGTGTAGGCGCCGACGCCGAGGAAGGCGACGTAGCCGAGGTCGAGGAGACCGGCGAGGCCGACGACGACGTTGAGGCCGAGGGCGACGGTGGCGAAGATCAGGATGTTGACGGCGATGAGGGTGTATTCGTCGGTGTCCTGGGTGAGCGGGAAGAGGGCCGCCGCGACGAGGGCGGCGGTGAGGGTGGCGCGGCGGTGTCGTGCGGTGAGCGCGGCGACGTGGGTGGTGAGGCCGGCGGTGACGAGGGCGGCGGCGGTGAAGCCGGTGAGGAGCAGGAAGCCGGTGAAGAGTTCGCCGTAGGCGGTGCCGATGCCGTAGGTGAGGATGGCGAGTCCGGTGCCGTAGAGGGTGGCGATGAGGAGGATCTCGGCCCAGGTGGGTAGGGGTGCGGGGGCGGGGAGCCGGTTGCGGGGCGGGTCGGTGGGGAGGCCGAGGGCGCCGAGGGTTGCGGCGAGGGAGGCCGCGCCGGCGAGGTAGCCGCCGGGTTCGAGGTTGATGGTGCCGCCGAGGCGTACGGCGATGGTGATGAGGGTGTACCAGGTGGTGGCGAGGGTGCCGAGGGCGAGGTAGCGGGTGGCGGTGTGGCCGCGGGTGGGGCTGAGCCAACGGAGGCCGGGTGTGCCGGCGGTGCCGAGGGTGTGGGCGAGGGTGAGGAGGGCGCCGGTGAGGGTGAGGAGTTGGAGCCCGCCGGGGTAGCCGGTGATGGTGAGGTTGCCGGGGAAGGCGCGTGTCCAGGTCCAGGCGAGGAAGGTGGAGCCGGCGGTGAGGGCGGTGCCGGCGAGGACGAGGGTGCGGGCGGTGGTGAGGGGGAGGGGGATGCGGGGGATTCCCGGGATGCCGGTGCCGGTGCCGGTGCCGCTGCCCGTGCCGGTGCCCGTGCCGGAGGCGCGGTTGTTGTGCTGGTGCGCGGTGGGTGGTGTGTCCGTTCCATCTGTGCGGTCGCCCGGAGCCTGCCGGCCGCCCGGGTTCCGTGGGTCGTCCGGGGTCCGGTCGTCCTTCGGGTTCTGTCGTTTCATGCGTCTCACGCCCGATCCGCTACGCGTTCGCCGAGCAGGCCCTGGGGCCTGACGAGCAGGACGAGGATGAGGAGGACGAAGGCCCATACGTCCTTCCACCCTCCGCCGCCGAGCTGCTGCATGCCGGGGATGTGCTGGATGTACGTGGTGGAGGCGGCTTCGGCGATGCCGAGGACGACTCCGCCGAGCATGGCGCCGTAGATGTTGCCGATGCCGCCGAGGACGGCCGCGGTGAACGCCTTCAGGCCGAGGATGAAGCCCATCTCGAAGTTGATCTGTCCGGCGCGCAGTCCCTGGGCGACGGCGGCGACGGCCGCGAAGGCGCCGCCGATGGCGAAGGCGATGACGATGATGCGGTTGGTGTCGATGCCCATGAGCCGGGCGGTGTCGGGGTCCTGGGCGGTGGCCTGCATGGCGCGGCCGGTGCGGCTGCGGGCGACGAAGAGGCCGAGGGCGATCATGCAGAGGGGGGCGGCGAGGAGGACGAAGAGGTCGTCGCGCTGGATGTGGAGGTTGCCGGTGATCTCGAAGGCGTCGCCGTGGAACTGGGGGAAGGAGCGGGATTTCTTGGCGTCGGGGTAGAAGGCCCAGACGAGTTGCTGGAGGGCGATGGACAGGCCGATGGCGGTGATGAGGGGGGCGAGGCGGGGCGCGTCGCGCAGGGGCCGGTAGGCGAAGCGTTCGGCGGCGGTGGCGACGGCGACGGAGGCGAGGGCTCCGCCGAGGAGCATGAGGGGGAGGGCGGCGGCGAGGGGGGTGGAGCCGGGGAGCTGGAGCCGGACGGTGAGGGCGCCGAAGCCTCCGATCATGACGATCTCGCCGTGGGCGAAGTTGATGAGCTGGACGATGCCGTAGACCATGGTGTAGCCGATGGCGATGAGGCCGTAGAGGGCGCCGAGGGCGAGTCCGCTGACCAGTGTTTGCGGCAGTTCGTGCACCGCGTTCCTCCCCGTCGGGTGTGGTGGGGGCAGCCCGCGCGAGGGCGTGGCGGTGTGCCCTCGCGCGGGGTGCGGGTGGGGTACGGGTGGTGGTGCGGGACGGGTGTGGTCAGTCCTTGAAGGTGGCGCTCTTGATGGACTTCCAGGCGCCGTCGGTCACCTGGTAGACGGTGAGTTGTTTGTTGGTGGTGTCGCCGTACTGGTCGAAGGAGACCTTTCCGGTGACGCCGTCGAAGGAGACCTTGCCCACGGCGTCGAGGACTTTGGCGCGGGGGTTGGCGGGGAGTTTTCCGTTGTTGTCCTCGACGGTCTTCTTGACGGCCTGGATGATGGCCCAGGCGGCGTCGTAGGAGTATCCGCCGTAGGTGGCGTAGGGGTCCTTGTAGCCGCCGGCGCTGTAGTTGGCGACGAAGGTCTTGGCGGAGGGGAGTTCCTCGACGGGATAGCCGACGGAGGTGCCGAGGTCGCCGTCGTTGTTCTCGCCGGACGCGGTGATGAAGCCGGGGTTGTAGATGCCGTCGCCGCCCATGAGGGGGATGCGGGCGCCGGCCTTCTTGACCTGGTCGGAGAGGAGGCCGCCCTCGGGGAACTGGCCGCCGAAGTAGACGGAGTCGGCGCCGGATTGCTTGATCTTGTTGGCGATGGCGGTGAAGTCGGTCTCCTTGACGGTGAGATGGTCGGTTCCGGCGATCTCACCGCCGAGGCGTTTGAATTCCTGGGTGAAGATGGAGGCGAGTCCGGCGCCGTAGGTCTGTTTGTCGTCGACGACGAAGACCTTTTTCTTCTTGGCGTCGTTGTGGAAGTACTGGGCGGCGAAGCGGCCTTGGATGATGTCGGTGGTGGCGGTGCGGAAGTAGGTCGCGAAGGGTCGTTTCTTCTCGCCGTTGGCCCAGTTGTCGCCCTGGGTGAGGGCGGGATTGGTGTTGGCGGGGGAGATCTGGGTGAGGTCGGCCTTGGCGAAGACGCCCTGCATGGACTGGGCGACGCCGGAGTTCATGGGGCCGACCATGCCGACGACGCTCTTGTCGGCGACGAGTTTGGCGGCGTTCTGCTGACCGGTGCCGGGGACGGCCTGGTCGTCGAGGGCGACGGTCTTGAAGGTGACGCCCTTGACCTCGTGGTTCTTGTTGGCGGTCCGTACGGCGAGGTCGACGGAGTTCTTGATGCCCTGGCCGAAGGGGGAGAGCGATCCGGTGAGCGGGGCGTCGACGCCGATGGTCACGGTGGTCCGGTCGCCGCTGTCGTCCGTGCCGCCGCCCTTGTCGTCGCGTGATCCGCAGGCGGACAGGACGAGGGCTCCGGTGGCGAGGGCGGTGGTGAGGGCGAGGAGGGAACGGTGTCGCACGGTGAATCCTTTCCCTGGCGCGGCGGCCTCGTCCGAGGTGCCGGTTCGCTCGCCGGGCGCGTGGAAAGGTGCTGTGCTGACGTCGGTGATCCGCCCGGCGGGGGGTCGTGATTGGCCGTGACTCTAAGGGGTGGGTGCCGGGGTCGGGCAGAGGTGAAGAGCGCGCTGTGACTGTCTTGTTATGACGGAGATCACATTCCGCTTCGGCGCCGGGCGCGGGGGTGCCGCGGCCGGCGCCGGAGGGGTCGCCGCGGGGGCGGGCGGCGTCAGCTCGCGTCGCCGTCGCGCAGCAGGCAGGTGAGGCGGGCGGAGCAGACGCGCTTGCCCTGTTCGTCGGTGATGACGATCTCGTAGGTGGCGGTGGTGCGTCCGCGGTGCACGGGGGTGGCGACACCGGTGACCAGGCCGGAGCGGACGCCGCGGTGGTGGGTGCAGTTGAGGTCGACGCCGACGGCGATGCGGCCGGGGCCGCCGTGGAGCATGGCGCCGACGGAGCCGAGGGTCTCGGCGAGGACGGCGGAGGCGCCGCCGTGGAGGAGGCCGTAGGGCTGGGTGTTGCCCTCGACCGGCATGGTGCCGACGACGCGGTCGGGGGAGGCCTCGACGACCCGTACGCTCATGCGCTCGCCGAGGTGGCCGGCCGAGAAGAGGGTGGTGAGGTCGAGGCCGCTCTCGGCCCACTGGTCCAGGGTCTCCTGGGGGAAGGTGGTCCTGCTGTGCTCGCCCATGCGTCGTCGCTCCGATCGTCGTCGGTCGTTGTCGTGTGAACGTCTTTTCAGCTGAACGGTACTTTCGTCAACCATCGACTGTCTGGGGCCTACCGTTCCGCTTCGCCGGCCGCGGCTCCTTCCGGCCGCTCCGCCTGCTCCGCCCTCGCCGCCTGCTCCGCCCGCTCCGCCCGTTCGAGCCGGATGACGATGGACTTGCTGGCGGGGGTGTTGCTGGTGTCGGCGGTGTGGTCGAGCGGGACGAGGACGTTCGTCTCGGGGTAGTAGGCGGCGGCGCAGCCGCGCGCGGTGGGGTAGTGGACGACGCGGAAGCCGGGGGCGCGGCGCTCGCTGCCGTCGGTCCATTCGCTGACGAGGTCGGCGTAGGAGCCGTCGGCGAGGTCGTGGGCGCGGGCGTCGTCGGGGTGGAGAAGGACGACGCGACGGCCGTTCTTGATGCCGCGGTAGCGGTCGTCGAGGCCGTAGATGGTGGTGTTGTACTGGTCGTGGGAGCGGAGGGTCTGCAGGAGCAGGCGGCCCTCGGGGACCTGGGGGTACTCGACCGGTGCGGCGGTGAAGTTGGCCTTGCCGGTGGCGGTGGGGAAGGTGCGGCTGTCGCGGGGCCCGTGGGGGAGGGTGAAGCCGCCGGGGCGGGCGACGCGGGCGTTGAAGTCCTCGAAGCCGGGGATGACGCGGGCGATGCGGTCGCGGATGGTGGCGTAGTCGTTCTCGAAGTCCTCCCAGGGGGTGGTGCTGGAGGGGCCGAGGACGCGGCGGGCCATGCGGCAGACGATGGCGGGTTCGGAGAGCAGCCGGGGGCCCGCGGGGTCGAGGCGGCCGCGGGATGCGTGGACCATGCCCATGGAGTCCTCGACGGTGACGAACTGGTCGCCGGTGCGCTGCCGGTCGCGTTCGGTGCGGCCGAGGGTCGGGAGGATGAGGGCGCGGGCGCCGGTGATGACGTGCGAGCGGTTGAGCTTGGTGGAGACGTGCACGGTGAGGCGGGCGCGGCGGACGGCGGCCTCGGTGACGTCGGTGTCGGGGGTGGCGGAGACGAAGTTGCCGCCCATGGCGAAGAAGACCTTGGCCCGCCCGTCGCGGAGGGCGCGGATGGCGCGGACGACGTCGAGGCCGTGGGCGCGGGGGGCGGTGAAGCCGAACTCCTTCTCCAGGGCGTCGAGGAACGCGCCGGTGGGGCGTTCGAAGATGCCCATGGTGCGGTCGCCCTGGACGTTGCTGTGGCCGCGGACGGGGCAGACGCCGGCGCCGGGGCGGCCGATGGCGCCGCGGAGCAGCAGGAGGTTGACGACCTCGCGGATGGTGGGGACGGCGTGCTTGTGCTGGGTGAGGCCCATGGCCCAGCAGACGACGGTGCGCCGGGAGGCGAGGATCATGCGCAGGGCGGCCTCGATGTCCTCGCGGGACAGGCCGGTGGCGCGGAGGGTCTCGTCCCGGTCGGCGGTGCGGGCGACGCGGGCGAAGTCCTCGAAGCCGTGGGTGTGTTCCTCGACGAAGGCGGTGTCGACGGCGCCGTCCGTCTCCAGGACGAGCTTGTTGAGCAGGCGGAAGAGGGCCTGGTCGCCGCCGAGGCGGATCTGGAGGAAGAGGTCGGTGAGGGCGGTGCCGACGCCGGCGAGGCCGCGGGCGTTCTGGGGGTTCTTGAAGCGTTCGAGGCCGGCCTCGGGGAGCGGGTTGACGGTGATGATCTTCGCGCCGCCGGCCTTGGCCCGCTCCAGGGCGCTGAGCATGCGGGGGTGGTTGGTGCCGGGGTTCTGGCCGGCGACGATGATCAGGTCGGCCTTGTGGAGGTCCTCCAGCAGGACGCTGCCCTTGCCGATGCCGATGGTCTCGGTCAGTGCGGAGCCCGAGGACTCGTGGCACATGTTGGAGCAGTCGGGCAGGTTGTTGGTGCCGAACTCGCGGGCGAAGAGCTGGTAGAGGAAGGCGGCTTCGTTGCTGGTGCGGCCCGAGGTGTAGAAGACGGCCTCGTCGGGGCCGGTGAGGGCGCCGAGCTCCTCGGCGATGATGTCGAAGGCGCGGTCCCAGGTGACGGGTTCGTAGTGGTCGGCGCCCTCGGCGAGGTACATGGGGTGGGTGAGACGGCCCTGCTGGCCGAGCCAGTAGCCGCTGCGGTCGGCGAGGCCGGCGACGGAGTGCTCGGCGAAGAAGGCGGGGGTGACGCGGCGGAGGGTGGCCTCCTCGGCGACGGCCTTGGCGCCGTTCTCGCAGAACTCGGCGGTGTGGCGCTTCTCGGGCTCGGGCCAGGCGCAGCCGGGGCAGTCGAAGCCGTTCTTCTGGTTGACGCGGAGGAGGGTGAGGGCGGTGCGCCGGACGCCCATCTGCTCGTGGGCGATGCGCAGCGAGTGGGCGATGGCGGGGATGCCCGCGGCGGCGTGCTGCGGGGCGGTGACGTCGGGTGCGTCCTGTACGGGATCGCCGGTGGGCGGCTGGCCTGCCATCTCGCTCCCCCTTGAGCGGTCGGTGGTGTGCGGTGCGCACGGGTGCGTCGATCCTGTCACGGGGCGGGTGCCGGGACGGGGGCGGGCGCGGGGCGTGGGCGGTGTGGACGGGATTGTCAGTGGTCCGTGGCAGGATCGGGGGCGTGGCAGCAAAGGCGACGAAGACGAACGAGACGACCGGCAGCGAGGCAGCGGGGGGAGGCCGCCCCCGTCTGCTGTTGATGGACGGGCACTCCATGGCGTACCGGGCGTTCTTCGCGCTGCCCGCGGAGAATTTCACGACGTCCTCCGGTCAGACGACGAACGCGGTGTACGGCTTCGCGTCGATGCTGGCCAATACGCTGCGTGACGAGAAGCCGACGCATTTCGCGGTGGCGTTCGACGTGTCGCGCAAGACGTGGCGCTCGGAGGAGTACCCGGAGTACAAGGCGACGCGGTCCGCGACCCCGGACGAGTTCAAGGGCCAGGTGACGCTGATCGGCGAGCTGCTGGACGCGATGAACGTCCGGCGTTTCGCGGTGGACGGCTTCGAGGCCGACGACGTGATCGCGACGCTGGCGACGGAGGCCGAGGCGGAGGGCTTCGAGGTCTCGATCGTCACGGGCGACCGCGATTCCTTCCAGCTGATCACCGACGCGGTGACGGTGTTGTATCCGACGAAGGGCGTGTCGGAGCTGACGCGCTTCACGCCGGAGAAGGTCGTGGAGAAGTACGGCCTGTCGCCCCGGCAGTATCCGGACTTCGCGGCGCTGCGCGGCGACCCGTCGGACAATCTGCCGGGCATCCCGGGCGTGGGCGAGAAGACGGCCACGAAGTGGATCAACCAGTTCGGTTCGTTCGCGGAGCTGGTGGAGCGCGTCGACGAGGTCAAGGGCAAGGCCGGGCAGAATCTGCGCGACCACCTGGAGGCGGTCAAGCTCAACCGCCGGCTGACCGAGATGGTGCGCGACGTGCGGCTGTCGACGCACCCGGACGACCTGGAGCGCCAGGCGTACGACCGGCTGGCGCTGGTGACGTTCCTGGAGCGGCTGGAGATCCGGAACCTCGGCCTGCGCGACCGCCTGCTGGCGGCCGATCCGGGCGGGGAGTCCGCCGAGGAGGCGGAGCCGGAGGCCGGTGCCGAGGTGGACGGCGCGCTGCTGGCCGCGGGCGAGCTGGCGCCGTGGCTGGCCGGGCATGGTGCGGGCCCGCTGGGCGTGGCCGTGACGGACAGCTGGTCGCAGGGTGCGGGCCGGGTCTCCGAGATCGCGCTGGCGACGGGCGACGGTCCGGCGGTGTGGTTCGATCCGGCGGAGCTGGACGAGGCCGACGAGCGGGCGTTCGCCGCCTGGGTGGCCGACCCGGAGCGGCCCAAGGTGATGCATGACGCGAAGTCCGTGATGCGGGTGTTCGCCGATCACGGCTGGCCGGTCGAGGGCGTGACGATGGACACGGCCCTGGCGGCGTATCTGGTGAAGCCGGGGCGTCGCTCGTTCGCCCTGGACACGTTGTCGGTGGAGTATCTGGGCCGGGAGCTGGCCACGGCCGCGGCCGGTGACGGGCAGCTGGCCTTCGGCGCCGACGAGCAGGCGGAGGCGGACGCCCTGATGGGGCGCGCGCGGACGGTCCTGGATCTGGGCGAGGCGTTCGCCGGCCGGGTCAAGGAGGTCGGTGCCGCCGATCTGCTCACGGACGTGGAGCTGCCGACGAGCGCGGTGCTGTCCGACCTGGAGCGTTCGGGCATCGCGGCGGACCGCGGCTGGCTGGAGCGGATGGAGCAGCAGTTCGCCGCGGCGGTGCAGCAGGCGGTGCGGGAGGCGCACGCGGCGGCGGGCCGCGAGTTCAACCTGGGCTCGCCCAAGCAGCTGCAGGAGGTGCTCTTCGGCGAGCTGGGCCTGCCGAAGACCAAGAAGACGAAGACCGGGTACACCACGGACGCCGACGCGCTGGCCTGGCTCGCCGCGCAGACGGAGAACGAGCTCCCGGTGATCATGCTGCGGCACCGTGAGCAGTCGAAGCTGCGGTCCACGGTCGAGGGTCTGATCAAGGCGATCGCGCCCGACGGCCGTATCCACACGACGTTCAACCAGACCGTGGCGGCGACGGGCCGGCTGTCCTCCACCGACCCGAACCTCCAGAACATCCCGGTGCGGACGGACGAGGGCCGGGCGATCCGCCGCGGCTTCGTCGTCGGCGAGGGCTTCGAGTCGCTGATGACCGCCGACTACAGCCAGATCGAGCTGCGGGTCATGGCGCACCTGTCGGAGGACGAGGGCCTGATCGAGGCGTTCGCGTCCGGGGAGGACCTCCACACCACGGTCGCCTCCCAGGTGTTCGGTGTCGCCAAGGGCGAGGTCGACCCCGAGATGCGCCGCAAGATCAAGGCGATGTCGTACGGCCTGGCGTACGGTCTGTCGGCGTTCGGCCTGTCCCAGCAGCTGAACATCGCGCCGGACGAGGCGCGGCGCCTGATGGACACGTTCTTCGAGCGGTTCGGCGGGGTGCGCGACTACCTCCAGCGCGTCGTGGAGGAGGCCCGGGCCACGGGCTACACCGAGACGATGCTGGGCCGCCGCCGCTATCTGCCGGACCTGAACAGCGACAACCGGCAGCGGCGCGAGATGGCCGAGCGGATGGCGCTCAACGCCCCGATTCAGGGGACGGCCGCCGACATCGTGAAGATCGCGATGCTGCGGGTGGCACGGGCGCTGGAGGAGGAGCGGCTCTCCTCCCGGATGCTGCTCCAGGTGCACGACGAAATCGTGCTGGAGATCGCTCCGGGCGAGCGGGAGCGGACCGAGGAGCTGGTCCGCCGCGAGATGGCCGCCGCCGTCGAGCTGCGGGCGCCGCTGGACGTGTCGGTGGGCGTCGGCACGGACTGGGAGTCCGCCGCGCACTGATTCGCGCCGCCCGGACACCGGGACATCCCCGCCGCCCGCGGCCCGTCCGCCCCCGTCCGGGGGCGGGGGTCGCGGGCGGTCGCGTCCGCGCGGTTCCGATCCGCGGCGCGCGTTGCTACCGTCCGCATGCCTGATGCATCGTCAGGTACGCGGGTTCCCGCAGGGAGGCTTCGCATGCGCGCGCTGCTCGCCGCGGCCGTCGGACTGGCCGCCGCCCTCGCCCTCGTCCTCGTCGTCACGGCCGTCGGGCCGCCCGGCGGCCGGACCTCCCCCGAGCCCCTGCTGACCTCCCCGCCCGCGCACCCCTGAGCGGGCCGCGGTGCGCCGCCGAGCGAGCCTGGTGCTGCTCGCCCTCGCCGTGTTCTGCGCGGCCCTGTCCCCCCTGCTGCGCTGGTACGCCTTCCCCCGGCTGGCCAAGGTCCCCGCCCACACCTACCGGGCGGTCGTCCTGGAGGCGAAGGACGCCACCCTCATCGACTACGCCACCCTCGAACCCCGGCGCGTGCCCAGGGTCACCATGATCCAGACCCTCAAGGGCGACGTCGCCGAGGCCCGCCGGGTCAAGGCCGCCACCGGCCGGGACGTCGTCGTCTGGGACGCCCTCACCTACGCCGCCGGGCCCGACGGCGCGATGGTCTCCCGCATCCCCGAGCGCTACGTCTTCGACGCCCACAGCCAGCAGCCCGTGCACGCGGGCGGCGAGCACGTCGACGACACGCCCGTGCGCCGCGACGGCATCGAGTACAAGTGGCCGTTCCTCGTCGAGAAGCGCGACTACCGCTATTTCGACCTGATGACCCGCACCTCCGCCCCCATCCACTACCGGGGCACCCGTACCTTCCACGGACTGCGGGTCTACTACTTCGAACAGACGATCCCGTGGACCAAGGTGCCGCTGCCCCGCCGGCTGCCGCTCGGTATCACCCCCGACACCGTCCGGCAGCTCGGGCTGGAGCGCTGGTACACCACCCGGCGGATGTTCTGGGTCGACCCCGTCACCGGCGCCCCCGTCAACGGCGAGGAGGACCACCGGGAGGAGATGCGCTGGACCGGCCACCCGGAGAAGAAGCCGATCACCGCCTTCGCCGGACACGTCACCATACGGCCCGACTACGTGGACGACACCGTCGCCACCGTGAAGGCCCAGCGGCGCCTCGTCCTCCTGCTCACCCGCGACCTCCCGTGGGGCCTGCTCGGCGCCGGCGCGGTCCTGCTCGTGGCGGCACTCGTCCTGGAGGCCCGGGGCCGGCGTGCGCGGGCGCCCGGCGTGGCACACGATGGAGGGAAACCCGAACGGCCGACCCCGGACGAGGGGTCGCCGAACAGAGGAGGCCCACCGTGACGAAGAATCCGGAGGACGCGTCCACCCCGTCCCGCCCGAGCCGGCTCTACACCGGCAGCGAGCGGCCCTTCGACCCCGAAGACCTGGTCATGGCCTCCGGCCACGACGTGACGCCGGAACGCGTCGAGCGCGCCAAGCGCCTCATCGAGGAGAAGGGGGCCGCCGCCATCGAGCGGTACCTCCCCTGACCCCGAACACCTGACCTCGAACTCCTGATCCCCAACACCTGATCCCCAACACCTGACCCCCCACACCTCACCCCCCACACCTCACCCCGGGGAAGTGTCCCGGCCCGGCGCTCACGCGCGGCGCGCGTTGGTGCGGCGCGTCGCCGTGGCCGCCGAGGGGTCCTCGGGCCACGGATGCCGGGGGTAGCGGCCGCGCAGCTCGGCCCGCACCGCCCGGTAGCCGTCCCGCCAGAACGACGCCAGATCGGCCGTCACCGCCGCGGGCCGCCCCGCCGGCGACAGCAGGTGCACCAGCACGGGCACCCGCCCGCCCGCCACCCGCGGCGTCTCCACCAGCCCGAACAGCTCCTGCAGCTTGACCGCCAGCACGGGCTGCCCGGCGCCGTAGTCCACCCTGATCCGCGAGCCGCTCGGCACCTCCAGCCGCTCCGGCGCCAGCTCGTCCAGCCGCGCCGCCTCGCCGCCCGCCCAGGGCAGCAGCGACCGCAGCGCCGCCCCGGCGTCCACCCGCTCCAGATCGGCACGCCGGCGCGCCCGGTCCAGCTCCGTGCCCAGCCACGCGTCCGCGCCCGCCACCAGCGCCTCGTCCGACACGTCCGGCCAGGGCTCGCCCAGCTCGCGGTGGAGGAACGCCAGCCGCTGCCGCAGCGCGGACGCGTCCGCGCTCCAGCGCAGCAGCCCCGGACCCTCGGCCCGCAGCCCCTCCAGCAGCGCGGCCCGCAGCCGGGCGGGGTCCGGGGCGGTCAGCGGGCCCGAGGCCAGCTCCACCGCGCCCAGCCGCGTCACCCGCCGGGCCACCACGTCACGCCGCTCCGCCGACCAGTGGACCTCCTCGCCCTCGGCGAACAGCGCGCCCGCCGCCGACCGCGCCGTGTCCTCGTCGATCACCGCGCCCAGGCGCACGCGCGCGGAGGCGGCCGTCACGGGCCGGTCGGCCACGGCCACCGCCAGCCAGGGAGCGCTGCGCAGCCGCGAGCCCTCGCCCAGCCCGGCGCCCGTCCCCGACACCATCAGGTACGCGCCCTCGCCGCGCGCCCGCGCCACCCGCTCCGGGAAGGCCAGGGCCGCGACCAGGCCCGCTGCCGCGTCGTCGGTCAGGGGCCCGGCCCCGGCCGCCGCGCCGGCGACGTCCCGCAGCGAGCCCTCCAGGCGGCGCGCCTCGGCCCGCCAGCGCGCCCCGTAGGCGTCGCCGCCGCGCCGCGCGGCACGCCAGGCGGCCGCCAGGTCGTCGCCGTACTCGCGGGGCGGCTCCTCGCTCAGCAGCGCCACGATCTCCGCCGCGCGGCGCGCGCCCACCTCGTGCGCGCCGTCCAGCAGGGCGCGCGCCAGCCGCGGGTGCACCCCCAGCCGGGCCATGCGGCGGCCCCGGTCCGTGGGGCGCCCCTCGGCGTCGACGGCGCCCGTGGCCGCCAGGACGGCGCGCGCGGCGGACAGCGCGCCCGCCGGCGGCGCGTCGAGCAGGGCGAGGGAGGAGGCGAGCGGATCGCCCCAGCAGGCGGCCTGCAACGCGAACGCCGTCAGGTCCGCGACCGTGATCTCGGCGGCCGGGTACGCCGGCAGCCGTGCCTCGTCGGCCTCCGCCCAGCACCGGTAGACCGTGCCCGGCGCCTCGCGCCCGGCCCGGCCCGCGCGCTGGCGGCCGGCGGCGCGCGAGGCCCGTACGGTCGTCAGGGCGCTCAGGCCGCGGGCGTGGTCCGTGCGCGGTTCCCGGGCCAGGCCCGCGTCCACCACGATCCGTACGCCCGGCACCGTCAGGCTCGACTCGGCCACCGAGGTCGCCAGCACCACCCGTCGGGTGCCCGAGCCGCCGGCCAGGACCGCGTCCTGCACGGCCGCCGGGGCCCGGCCGTGCACCTGGAGCACCTCGGCGCCCTCCGGCGTCCCGCCCAGCAGGTTCGACACCCGCCCGATCTCGCCCACGCCGGGCAGGAAGCACAGCACGTCGCCCGCGCGCTCGCGCAGTGCCCGGCGGACCACCGCGGCGACGTGGTCGAGCAGGGCGGGGTCCACGCGCATGCCGTGCGGCGGCCGCACCGGGCGCGGCGGCGGGGCCCATACGACGTCCACGGGGTACGAGACGCCCTCCGCCTCGATCACCGGCGCGCCGCCCAGCAGCCGGGCCCAGCCCTCGGCGTCGGTCGTCGCCGACGCCGCCACCAGCCGCAGCTCCGGGCGCAGCGCGGCCCGGACGTCGAGGAGGAAGGCGGCCGCGGTGTCGGCGTCCAGATGGCGCTCGTGGCACTCGTCGAGCACCACGACGTCGACCCCGGCGAGTTCCGGGTCGCGCTGGAGGCGCTGGAGCAGCACACCGGTGGTGACGACCTCGACGACGGTGGCGGGCCCGGCCCGCCGCTCGCCGCGCACGGTGAAGCCCACCCGGCCGCCCACCTCCTCGCCCAGCAGCCAGGCCATGCGGCGGGCCGCGGCGCGGGCGGCGATCCGGCGCGGCTCGGCCACCAGGACGCGGCGCACGGGCCCGGAGCCGGTCAGTCCCGCCAGCACCAGCGGTACGAGCGTGGTCTTGCCGGTGCCGGGCGGGGCGCACAACACGGCCGTCCCGTGCCCGTCCAGCGCCTCCCCGAGGCGGGGCAGCACGGACCGTACGGGCAGCTGGGCGAGGACGTCGTCACGGATCACCTGCCCAGTCTCGCCCACGGCCGGACGCGCCCCGTGAGGGGCGCCGGCGCTAGTCGCGCTCGCAGACGAAGATCGCCGTGCCCGGGATCAGATGCCCGCGCAGCGGCGACCAGCCGCCCCATTCCTGCTGGTTCCAGGCCGGCCACTCCGGCTCGACCAGGTCGGTCAGGCGGAAGCCGGCGGCCACCACGTCGCGCACCCGGTCACCCAGCGTGCGGTGGTGCTCCACGTAGACGGCGACGCCCCGCTCGTCCTGCTCCACGTAGGGGGTGCGGTCGAAGTAGGAGGCGGCGACGGACAGGCCCTCGGGGCCGGGCTCGTCCGGGAAGGCCCAGCGGAGGGGGTGGGTGACGGAGAAGACCCAGCGGCCGCCGGGGCGCAGCACCCGGTGGACCTCGCGCATGACGCCGACCGGGTCGGAGACGAAGGGCAGCGCCCCGTACGCGGAGCAGGCGAGGTCGAAGGAGCCGTCCGCGAAGGGCAGCGCCCCGGCGTCGGCCTCCACCAGCGGGAAGCCGCCTCCGATGCGCAGCGCGTGCTGGAGCTGGCGGTGGGAGAGGTCCAGGGCCACCGGGCGGGCGCCCTGGGCGGCCAGCCAGCGGGAGCACTGGGCGGCGCCGGCGCCGATCTCCAGGACGTCCCGGCCCCTCAGGCCGCTCGCGGGCCCCAGCAGGGCGGCGTCCGCCTCGTCCAGGCCCTCGGGTCCCCAGACGAAGCGGTCGTCGCCGAGGAAGCCGCCGTGCTCGAGCTGGTACTCGTCGGCGTTGCGGTCCCACCAGCCGCGGCTCGCCCGGCTGCTCTCCGTTCCGCCGGAGTCACGGCGGGTCGCCTGGGGCTCGTATTCTTGGGTCATCTCGGCGGTCGCACCCTCTGGTCGATCTTCGGAGCTCGCTGGAGCTCGATCTTCGCAGGTTCCCGGCCGGTCACCACGGCGGGGTGCGGCGGGACCCTCGTGGCCTCGAACAACCTGAGTTGTGCCGGATTTGCAGGGATTCATCCCGGGTGTGCGCCTTCGCGCATTGACCGTGTCCGGCTGCCCCCGTATGCTACAAGTTGCGCTGCGAGCCTGCGCGCCTCAGACGGAGCAGGCCGCGCTCGCACCTGTTGTATGTCCCCTCGGTTGCCGAGGTGCTCCCGCTTTCGGGTCTTCGGACTCCCCGGTTCTCCGGGGAGCGCGCCTCCAACGCTGTCCGGCTTCGGCGGTGCGATAAGGGCTCTCGGCGTAGCAGTACCTACGACTTCAATGTCCGTACCGGAGCCCTTTCCCACATGACGAGCAGCACCGAGACCACCGCCACCACCCCGCAGGTTGCGGTCAACGACATCGGTAACGAGGAAGCCTTCCTCGCCGCGATCGACGAGACGATCAAGTACTTCAACGACGGCGACATCGTCGACGGCGTCATCGTGAAGGTCGACCGGGACGAGGTCCTGCTCGACATCGGTTACAAGACCGAGGGTGTCATCCCCTCGCGCGAGCTCTCGATCAAGCACGACGTCGACCCGAACGAGGTCGTCAAGGTCGGCGACGAGATCGAGGCCCTGGTTCTCCAGAAGGAGGACAAGGAAGGCCGCCTGATCCTCTCGAAGAAGCGCGCCCAGTACGAGCGTGCCTGGGGCACCATCGAGAAGATCAAGGAAGAGGACGGCATCGTCACCGGTACCGTCATCGAGGTCGTCAAGGGTGGTCTCATCCTCGACATCGGCCTCCGTGGCTTCCTGCCGGCCTCCCTCGTCGAGATGCGTCGTGTCCGCGACCTCCAGCCCTACGTGGGCAAGGAGCTCGAGGCCAAGATCATCGAGCTGGACAAGAACCGCAACAACGTGGTCCTGTCCCGCCGCGCCTGGCTGGAGCAGACCCAGAGCGAGGTCCGCCAGACCTTCCTCACCACCCTCCAGAAGGGTCAGGTGCGCTCCGGCGTCGTCTCCTCCATCGTCAACTTCGGTGCCTTCGTGGACCTGGGTGGCGTCGACGGTCTCGTCCACGTCTCCGAGCTGTCCTGGAAGCACATCGACCACCCGTCCGAGGTCGTCGAGGTCGGCCAGGAGGTCACGGTCGAGGTCCTGGACGTCGACATGGACCGCGAGCGCGTCTCCCTGTCGCTCAAGGCGACCCAGGAGGACCCGTGGCAGCAGTTCGCCCGGACCCACCAGATCGGTCAGGTCGTCCCGGGTAAGGTCACCAAGCTCGTTCCGTTCGGTGCGTTCGTCCGCGTCGACGAGGGCATCGAGGGCCTGGTCCACATCTCCGAGCTGGCCGAGCGCCACGTGGAGATCCCGGAGCAGGTCGTCCAGGTCAACGACGAGATCTTCGTCAAGGTCATCGACATCGACCTCGAGCGTCGTCGCATCAGCCTCTCGCTGAAGCAGGCCAACGAGTCCTTCGGTGCCGACCCGTCCGTGGTCGAGTTCGACCCGACCCTGTACGGCATGGCCGCGTCCTACGACGACCAGGGCAACTACATCTACCCCGAGGGCTTCGACCCCGAGGCCAACGACTGGCTGCCGGGCTACGAGAAGCAGCGCGAGGAGTGGGAGCGCCAGTACGCCGAGGCGCAGCAGCGCTTCGAGCAGCACCAGGCGCAGGTCATCAAGTCCCGCGAGGCGGACGCCGAGGCTGCGGCCGAGGGCGCCCAGGCCGCCCCGCAGGCCGGTGGCCAGGTTTCCGGCGGTTCGTACTCCTCGGAGTCGGCCGACACCTCCGGCGCCCTGGCGTCGGACGAGGCTCTCGCCGCCCTGCGCGAGAAGCTCGCCGGCGGCCAGAGCTGAGGCTCTGCCCCACGGCAGCTGACTAGCTGACCGACGTAAGGCCCGCTCTCCTGGAGAGCGGGCCTTACGCATTCCCGGACGCGTCCGGGTACCCGTTTCGTCGATCGGTCCCCGCCCGGGAATGACACGGCCCTCCAAGAACGTTCCCCCGTACGGAACATGAGGAGGAACGGTCACTGTGTTGGATCCGCAGGGTTTGTACGAATGGGAGCCCAAGGGGCTCGCCGTGGCCGACCTGGCCCTGGCTCAGGACACCGCAGGTCTGGTCATGCTCTACCACTTCGACGGCTACATCGACGCCGGTGACACGGGCGACCTGATCGTCAAGCGGCTGCTCGACGGCCTGCCGCACCAGGTCGTCGCCCGCTTCGACCACGACAGGCTCATCGACTACCGCGCCCGCCGCCCCCTGCTGACGTTCCAGCGCGACCGGTGGAGCGCCTACGAGACCCCCGCCATCGAGCTGCGCATCGTGCAGGACGCCACCGGCGCCCCCTTCCTCCTGCTGAGCGGGCCCGAGCCCGACGTGGAGTGGGAGCGCTTCGCCGCCGCCGTGCGCCAGCTCGTCGAGCGGCTCGGCGTGCGCCTGTCCGTCAACTTCCACGGCATCCCCATGGGCGTCCCGCACACCCGCCCCGTGGGCCTCACCCCGCACGGCAACCGCACCGACCTCACGCCCGGTCACCGCGGCTACTTCGACGAGGCCCAGGTGCCCGGCAGCGCCGAATCCCTCATCGAGTACCGCCTGGCCGAGGCCGGGCACGACGTCCTCGGTGTCGCCGCCCACGTCCCGCACTACGTCGCCCGCTCCCCGTACCCGGACGCCGCCCTCACCGCCCTGGAGGCGGTCACCGCCGCCACCGGGCTCGTCCTGCCCTCCGCCGCCCACTCCCTGCGCAACGCCGCGCTGCGGACCCAGGAGGAGATCGAGCGTCAGCTCGCCGAGGGCGAGGAGGAGCTCGTCTCGCTCGTCCGCGGCCTTGAGCACCAGTACGACGCGGTGGCCGGTGCCGAGAGCCGCGGCAGCCTGGTCGCCGAGCCCGTCGACCTGCCCTCCGCCGACGAACTGGGCGCCGAGTTCGAGCGCTTCCTCGCCGACAGGGAGGGCGACGGCGGGCGCTGACGGGGCGCCCGATAGCGTGGGGCCCATGCTGAAGGTGGGCCTCACGGGCGGAATCGGCGCGGGCAAGAGCGAGGTGTCGCGGCTCCTCGCCGCGTACGGGGCGGTGATCATCGACTCCGACCGGATCGCGCGGGAGGTGGTCGAGCCGGGCACCCCCGGACTCGCGGCGGTCGTCGCCGAGTTCGGGCCGGGCGTGCTCACCCCGGAGGGCACCCTCGACCGGCCCGCGCTGGGCGCGATCGTCTTCGCCGACCCCGGCCGGCTCGCCGCCCTCAACGCCATCGTCCACCCCCTCGTCCGCGCCCGCTCCGCCGAGCTCGAGGCGGCGGCGGGCGAGGCCGACGTCGTGGTCCACGACGTCCCCCTCCTCGTCGAGAACGGGCTCGCCCCCCTCTACGACCTCGTCGTGGTCGTCGACGCCGGCACCGGGACCCGCGTCGACCGCCTCGTCCGGCTGCGCGGCATGACGCCCGACGAGGCCCGCGCCCGCATGGCCGCCCAGGCCGGTCGCGAGGACCGGCTGGCCGCCGCCGACATCGTCATCGACAACGACGGCCCGCTGGAGACCCTCGAACCGCGCGTCCGGGAGGTGTGGGAGGAGCTGCGCCGGCGGGCCGGACAGGGCTGACGGCCGTTCGCCGTTCGCTCCATCGGGTGAGCCCCGGCGCACCCCGCCGGACGGCCCGGCTCCCCGCGGACCGCCCCCGTACCGGCTCCCCACCCGCCTCCCACCGGCCCGGCGCCGGCTCCGCGCCGGCCGTCCGGGCCGCGGGCCCGCCGCCACCGGCTCCCCGCCGCCCGATGTGTCGTCCGGCGCGGGCCGCCGCGGCTGAGTAGCGTTGCGCCCTCGACAGCGTCACGAGTGGAGCTGGTGTGAGGGGAACACTCTTGGCCGTTCCGGGCCCGCTCGGGCCGGGGCCGCTCGGGCCCCCGCCCGTACGGAGGTACCGGACGCGCATCGGCGGGTTCTGCCTCGTCCTCTTCGGGCTGGCCCTCATGGAGGTCTCGGTCACGCACGCCGTCAAGGCGGCGGGCTACGTCGCCGACAGGGGCACCGTCACCGTCGCCCACTGCCGGCTGGAGCGCGCGGGCGGCGGTGACGAGAAGAGCGTGTGCGACGGCGTGTTCCGTCCCGCCGCGGGCGGGGCCGCCCGCGAGGACGCCCGGCTGGCCGGCTGGTACGTGCCCGGGGAGCGGGTGGACGTCTACCGCGACGACTCCGACTACTACCTGGTCAGCCCGCGGAACTTCTGGTGCTGGCTGGCCTTCTTCTTCGCGGGCATGCTCCTCGACGCGCACGGGCTGGTGACGCTCGTCGTCGGGTTCCCCCGCCGGACCATCGCCCAGTTCACCGCCGCCCGGACGATCGTCGGCGGGTCGCTCCTCGCGGAGCCCGTCAAGTGGCTGCGCCGGGTGGGCGGCGTGGGCGCGCTGCTGTGCGTCCTGCTGGCGCTCGTCTCGCCGTAGGGCGGGCGCGCGACGGGGGACGGAAACACGACATGGGGAGGGAAGTCTCGGATGTCCACGCCGCTTCAGGTGGACTGCGACCGGCTGGAGGCGTTCGCCGGGCAGGTCGGCAGGGCCGCGGACGACGCGGGTGACGTGCTCGCGTACGCCCGCCGGTTCACACGGGTCCCCGCCCTGCGGGCCGGGCTGATGGAGCTGGTGCTCGGTGGGCACGAGGGCGTGTGCGACGACGCGCTGGGCGCGCTCGAACGGCTCACCGCCGTCCTGCGGGGCTCCGCGGACGAGTTACGCGCCGCCGCCTCGTACTACCGGCACACCGACCGGGCCGTGGCGGCCGACTTCGACGCGGCCCGGCCGCGGGTGAGGCGCTGACCCGCCATGAACTCCGCGCACACCGCCTCTCACGGCACCGCCTCCCACAGCACCGCCTCCGCCGGTGGTGCCCCGGACCCCACGGCCGCTCTCCTGCCGCCCCGGGAACCGGAGAAGTTCACCCATCCCCTGGACGCGCTCAACGCGGTCGGCGACGTGCTCAGCCCGGGGGCGTGGCTGCTCAAGCTGGCCGAGCTGGTCACGACGCAGGACCCCCTGGAGTGGGCGAAGAACGTGTTCGCCGGGGACTGGTCGGCCTACGCCCAGTGCTCCGAGGCCTGGCGCAACCTGGGACGCTCCTGCGACGCCCTGGCCCGTTCCCTCGACGCCGCGAACCGCCGCGCCGACGCGTCCTGGCACGGCAACGCCGCCGACGCCGCCTTCCTCTACTTCGACGCGCTCCGCCGACATCTGGAGACGTTCCGCGACTCCCTGTACACGCTGAGCGGCGAGTACTACATGATCGCGCACGCGGTCTCCCAGGCCGCCGAGGGCGTCGCCCAGTGCATCGGGGCGATCCTCGACGCCCTGGTGACCGCCGCCATCGCCGCCGCGGCCGGCACGGCCGGCGGCTGGACGGGCTGGGGCGCCGCGATGGGCTACGCGCTGGGCGCTGCCGAGGCCGAGGTCATCCTCAAGGAGTGGCAGCGGATGACCCTGATGGTCACCGCCGCCCAGTCGGCCGTGAACACCGGCTACGCGGCGATCGAGCGCGTCATCGGCGAGACCGCGGCGGGGATCCACACCTTTCCGCTGCCCCGCGCGGGCTACGACCACCCGGCAGTCTGAGCCAGGAGGGACATCATGGGCGAACGAGAAGTCGGCTACGAGGAGTTCCTGGCCCCCGGCCGCGACGAGGCGCAGGCCCGCGTGCTCCACGGGGCCCTGCGGCACCTGGCCGAGGGAGGTGCCGGCGAGGTGCTGCGGGAGATGGCCCGCGAGATCCTCGCCGGGCGCATCGGCCTCGACGAGGCCGTACGGGTCGGCGCCTACGCGGAGGCCCTCGGCGAGCGGTCCCGGCCCCTGCGGGAGGCGTGGGAACGCGGTGTGGGGCGCGGCGGCCCGGAGGCGGAGGACGACGGGCCCTAGGGCCCGGGCCCGTCCTCCCTCTCCGGCTTCACCGGTTCGTAGGGCGGGACGTCGCGGCCCGGCTGGTAGTGCGCGCCCTGCCGGATATGGCGGATGATCATGATCAGGTCGACGACGGTCACCAGCAGCAGCACGCCGCAGGCGACCGCCCAGCCGGTCCGGCCCGTGGCGGCGAAGGCCGCCGTGCCGGCGGCGGTCCACACCAGGCCGAAGACGGCGAGCCCGCAGCGCAGCCGCAGCGGGCTGCGGGCGGTGGCCGGCTCGTTGCCCGTACGCATGGCGCACCATCTCCCACCTCCAGCATCCACCCCGGCGGGGCCCGGCGCCGCCCTCAGAGCAGGCGCTGGATCTCGCCGCGGACCCGGTAGAAGCCGGAGGCGGCGGGGGAGAGGGCCTCGACGACATAGCGGGCGCCGGCCTGGCGGATGTGCTGGGGGAACTGGACGTTCCAGGTGGGTTCGTAGCCGCCGGAGACCACGTGGACCCGGAGCCGGCCGGCCTCCTGGACGCATTCGACGACGATGCCCGAGGCGGGCGGGGAGGCGACGGTGGTCACCGTGGTCGCCGGGGCGTAGGTGGGCAGCGCGGCGGCCGACTTGACGTCCACCGGGACCGGGACCGTACCCGCCCGGGCGGCGTCGACGGCGCTCTCCGAGGCGTCGACGCAGACCAGGGAGCCGTCCGTGGTGACCATGTAGAGCTTCTCGTCGAGATACTGCATGGACAGCGCCGAACCGCCGCCCGTGCTCAGCTTCCACAGCCGTGTGCCGTCCGCGGTGAAGCAGTAGACGGACGAGGAGGAGTCGCCGGCGAAGACGTAGCGGCCGTCCGGGGCGGTGGCGCAGGAGTAGACGGCGGCGTCGCAGCGGTAGGACGCCTCCACGGAGCCGTCGGTCTTCGCCAGGCGCTGGACGACGTTGCGGTTCGTGCCCGCGTACACGGAGTGCTCCTCCTGCCAGCCGAAGAGCACGGAACCGGCGGTGCGGGTGTGCCACAGCTCGGCGCCGCCGTCCTGGGCGTACGCGGTCACGCCGCCGCTGTGGCCGTGGTAGACGGCGCGCTCGTCCCGGCGGACCATCCAGGCGGCGTGCCCGGAGCTCCTGCGCGACCACTGGTACTCGTCCTCGTGGTCGATGACGGTCAGCCCGCCGTCGCGGTCGGCGACGTTCAGGACGCCCTCGTGGATGTCGAGCCAGAAGATGTCGACGTCGGAGGCGATCTCGTAGGCGGCGAAGGGGACCTTGCCCGACAGGTCGTAGACCGTGCCGTCGTCGCAGCCGGCGTAGATCCAGAAGTCGTCCGCCACCAGGCACTTGACGCCGTCCGGCAGGCGGTAGCGGGCGAGGACCTCGCCGTCGTGGCTCAGGGTGTGGACGTCGCCGGACTGGTTGCCGACCCAGCAGCGGTCCTCGTCGATGTGGATGCCGAAGGCGGCGGAGCCGGTGCGGAAGCGCCACAGGACCGGGGCGACGGCACGGGCCGTGGAGGGCGCGGAGGTGACCTGGCGGCGCGTCACGGGGCGGGCGGCCCTGGCCCCCCGCACGGCGGGCGCGTAGCCCTTGCGGACCTTCTCGCCGACCTTCTTGGCGGCGGCGGCCCGCGCCTTCTCGGTGGTGGGGAAGGTGGAGGTCTGCGACTGCCCGTCCGCGCCGATGCGGCCGTAGCGCACGGAGACGGTCGTGCCGTCGACGGTCACCTCGTAGAACTTGTGCGCCCCGCCGCCGTCCTGGGACAGCTCCAGGTACGTCGTGTTCCCCGCCATGGCCAAGCCCTTCCTCCCGCCGGCCACGGGCGGCCGGTCGACTGACGGGAACGCTAGGGCGTGCCACTGACAATCGGTCACGGGCCAGGGGCGCGGGGGCCGTCCGGCGGGCGGCCGGCGGCCCCCGGCCCGGGGCTCACAGCATCTCGGCGACCCCGGGCAGCACGTCGTCGAGGAGGGAGGTGTCGTCCGCGTCGTCGTCCAGCGCGTCCGCGACGACGTGCGGGGCGTTGGTGATGATGCCGTCGACGCCCATGTGGGCCAGCCGCACGGCCTCTTCGGGGTCGTCGACGGTCCAGGCGGAGACCTCCAGCCGCCTGCCGTGGGGGCCCTTGAGCGCGTGCACGGAGCGCAGCCAGGCGGGGTTCACGCTGCCCTGGCTGGGGTTGATCTGGTCGGCGAACGCCGCGTAGGAGCGCAGCTGGGAGGCCTTGGGGGCGCCCAGGAAGCCCTTCTTGAGGTCGGGGCGGAGCGTGTGCAGCGTCTTCAGGGAGGAGGCGTTGAAGCTCTGCACGACGAGTCTGTCCCTGACGTGGGACCTGTCGAGCCAGCCGGTGCGGCGCAGTTCGGCGACGAGCTGCCGTTCGATGCCGGGGTAGAGCTCCGGTGCCTTGACCTCCAGCAGCAGCTTCTGGTGGTTGTGGTCGACGCGGCGCAGGTAGCCCTCCAGGGTCGGCACCCGCTCGCCCGCGAAGCGGCGGTCGTACCAGCTGCCGGCGTCCAGCCGCCGGATCTCGTCGAGGGTGAAGTCGGCGACCTTCCAGGGCGCCCGTCGCGGGTAGCGCTTCTTCGCGTCGGTCGTCCGCTCCAGGGTGGTGTCGTGCATGACGATCAGGGCGCCGTCCTTGGTGCGCTGGACGTCGTTCTCGACCCAGACGGTGCCCAGGCGCGCGGCTCTGTCGATGGACGCCAGGGTGTTCTCCGGCGCCAGCGCCGGCACCCCGCGGTGGCCGATGACCACGGGCGCGGCGGGGCGGGCCGTGGCGCCCGCCGGGGCGGCGCCGAGACCGACCGTGGACAGGGCGGCGAGCGTCGTCAGGGAGAGACCGAGAAGGGCGCTGGTCACGGAGACGGGGCGGATGCGCATGGCGGCTCCTCACGGCGTTCCGGACCGGCGCGGGGCCGCGCCGGCCGGCCTGTACGGAAAGTCGTACCCGGTGCACGGAAAGTCGTACACGAAACACCTACGCGATCGCGACGGGCGGGGCAGCCGGACGAGAGACCCTTTGCCGACTCTTCGCCGCGTGTTCGCCCCCGCGCGGCCCGGGAAACAGGGGTGGAACGGCGGGGACGAGGCCGTTGTCAGTGGTGGGCCGTACGGTGGTGTCATGCGGCCCGTATCGAAGATCGAACGCAAGGTGGCGCCTTTCGAGGTCGTCAGCTCCTTCCAGCCCAGCGGTGACCAGCCGACGGCCATCGCCGACCTGGAGCGGCGCATCCGGGCCGGCGAGAAGGACGTCGTGCTGCTCGGCGCGACGGGTACGGGCAAGTCGGCCACCACGGCCTGGATGATCGAGAAGCTCCAGCGCCCGACGCTCGTCATGGCGCCGAACAAGACGCTGGCCGCCCAGCTCGCCAACGAGTTCCGGGAGCTGCTCCCGAACAACGCCGTCGAATACTTCGTCTCGTACTACGACTACTACCAGCCCGAGGCGTACGTCCCCCAGTCGGACACGTACATCGAGAAGGACTCCTCCATCAACGAGGAGGTCGAGCGGCTGCGCCACTCCGCGACGAACTCCCTGCTCACCCGGCGTGACGTGGTCGTGGTGGCGTCCGTGTCCTGCATCTACGGCCTGGGCACGCCGCAGGAGTACGTGGACCGCATGGTGCCGCTCAAGGTCGGTCAGGAGATCGACCGCGACCAGCTGCTGCGCCGCTTCGTGGAGATCCAGTACACACGCAACGACCTGGCGTTCACCCGTGGCACGTTCCGGGTGCGCGGCGACACCATCGAGATCTTCCCGGTCTACGAGGAGCTCGCCGTCCGGATCGAGATGTTCGGCGACGAGATCGAGGCGCTCTCCACCCTCCACCCGCTCACCGGCGAGGTCATCTCCGACGACCAGGAGCTGTACGTCTTCCCCGCCAGCCACTACATCGCCGGCGCGGAGCGCATGGAGAAGGCCGTCGCGGGCATCGAGGCGGAGCTGGAGCGGAGGCTGGCCCAGCTGGAGAAGCAGGGCAAGCTGCTGGAGGCCCAGCGGCTGCGGATGCGCACCACCTACGACATCGAGATGATGCGGCAGGTCGGCTCCTGCTCGGGCATCGAGAACTACTCGCTGCACATGGACGACCGCGAGCCGGGCTCCCCGCCCAACACCCTGCTCGACTACTTCCCCGAGGACTTCCTCCTCGTCATCGACGAGTCGCACGTCACCGTCCCGCAGATCGGCGCGATGTACGAGGGCGACGCCTCCCGCAAGCGCACGCTCGTCGAGCACGGTTTCCGGCTGCCCTCGGCCATGGACAACCGCCCGCTGAAGTGGGAGGAGTTCACCGAGCGCATCGGGCAGACGGTCTATCTGTCCGCGACGCCCGGCCCGTACGAACTCTCGCGCGGCAAGGGCTTCGTGGAGCAGATCATCCGCCCCACCGGCCTGGTCGACCCGGAGGTCGTGGTCAAGCCGACCGAGGGGCAGATCGACGACCTGGTGCACGAGATCCGCACGCGCACCGAGCGGGACGAGCGCGTCCTGGTGACGACGCTGACGAAGAAGATGGCCGAGGACCTCACCGACTACTTCCTGGAGCTGGGCATCCAGGTGCGCTATCTGCACAGCGACGTCGACACCCTGCGCCGGGTGGAGCTGCTGCGGGAGCTGCGGGCCGGCGAGTACGACGTCCTCGTGGGCATCAACCTGCTGCGCGAGGGCCTCGACCTGCCCGAGGTGTCGCTGGTGGCGATCCTCGACGCCGACAAGGAGGGCTTCCTGCGCTCCGGCACGTCCCTGATCCAGACCATCGGCCGTGCGGCGCGCAACGTCTCCGGGCAGGTCCACATGTACGCCGACAAGATCACTCCGGCGATGGAGAAGGCCATCGACGAGACGAACCGGCGCCGCGAGAAGCAGATCGCCTACAACAAGGAACGGGGCATCGACCCCCAGCCGCTGCGCAAGAAGATCGGCGACATCGTCGCCACCCTCGCCCGCGAGGAGCTCGACACCGAGGAGCTGCTGGGCACGGGCTACCGCAAGGGCGACCAGGGCAAGGGCCGGGCCCCGGTCCCGGCGGCCAAGGGGAAGGGCCGCGGCAAGGCCAAGGCGGCGGCCGCCGTGCCCACCGACCGGCCCGCCGCGGAACTCGCCCAGCTCATCGAGGACATGACCGACCGGATGCGGGCGGCCGCCGCGGAGCTCCAGTTCGAGGTCGCGGCCCGGCTGCGCGACGAGGTGGGGGAGCTGAAGAAGGAGCTGCGTCAGATGCGCGAGGCGGGCCTGGCCTGACGGTCCGTGACGGGGCGGCTGCCCTGGGGAGGGGCGGGTCACGGGCCGGTGGCCGGGCATGTTGCAAGACCGCCACAAAGCCCCCCTCGGGTGCGTACGCCGCCCCCGGCTGTGCATAGGGTCGTTCAAGCACACCGCGCGCACGGCGCGGTGACGGGGATGTACGAACGAGAGGGACGCGCGTGACGGTCAATTTGTCCAAGGGCCAGGGCATCAGCCTGCAGAAGGCCGACGGGGGCACCCTGACCGCGGTGCGGATGGGGCTGGGCTGGCAGGCGGCCCCTCGCCGCGGGCTGTTCGGGTCGCGTACGCGGGAGATCGACCTGGACGCCTCGGCGGTGCTCTTCGCCGACAAGCAGCCGGTCGACGTCGCCTTCTTCCAGCAGCTGGTCAGCAAGGACGGCTCGGTCCGCCACACCGGCGACAATCTGGTCGGCGGCGCGGGCCAGGGCGGCGACGACGAGGCGATCCTCGTCGACCTGGCGCGCGTTCCCGTGCACATCAACACCATCGTCTTCACGGTGAACTCGTTCACCGGCCAGACCTTCGCCGAGGTGCAGAACGCCTTCTGCCGTCTGGTCGACGAGACGACCGGTCAGGAGCTGGCGCGCTACACCCTCGACGGCGGCGGCCAGTACACCGCCCAGATCATGGCGAAGGTGCACCGGGTGGGCAACGGCTGGCAGATGACGGCCATCGGCTCCCCGTCCAACGGCCGGACGTTCCAGGACCTGCTGGCGGAGATCCAGGCCGTCATCTGAGTCCGCCCGGGCCGCGACGGGTGTCGCGGCGGAGCGGACCGGGCCCGGCGGAGCATCCGCCGGGCCCTCGTCACAACGAGCAACGACATGGCGAGCACGACAAGGGGGAAGCGGCGATGACGGCCGAGCTGATGCGGGGGCAGAACCACCCGCTGTCCGAGACCCGGCTGGAGATCCGGATCTCGGCGGGCCGACCGGTGGTGGCGGGAGCGACGCTCGGCGACGCGGACGGCAGGATCCCCGGCGAGGAGTGGGTCGCCCACCCCGCCTCGCCCCGGATCCCCGGCCTGGAGGTCTCCCGGCAGGCCGCCGCCGAGCACCGGCTGGCGGTCGACCTGGAGGCCCTCCCGGACACCGCGCACCGCGTCCATGTGCTGCTCGCCCTGCCCGCCGGGACGTCCGGCCCCGGCCGCTTCGGGGCCCTGGCCGCCCCGTTCGTCGCCGTGACCGCGACCGACGGCACGGAGCTCGCCAGCTACACCGTCACCGGCCTGGACGCCGAGTCGGCCGTCGTCGTCCTGGAGCTCTACCGCAGGCAGGGCGCCTGGAAGGTGCGGGCGGTCGGCCAGGGGTACGCGGGCGGGCTGGCCGCCATGCTGCACGACCAGGGGCTGTCCCGGGCCGCGGACATGGCGGCGGCCATCGAGGAGGCGGTCGCCCAGGGCATGGCCCGCGCGGTCGCGCCCCCGCCCGCGCAGGTCGCCGGGGCCGACGCCGCCGGGCGCCGGACCGCCCCGGCGGGCGGCGGCCCGGCCGACGACCGGCCCTCCCCCCGGACCTCCGGGACCGGCCCGCAGGCGTCCGCCCCGGAGCCCGTTCCGGCGCGCGCCGCGCCCTCCACGGGCCCGGTCGACTACCGCCACCCCGGCCGTGCCACCGCGGCGCCGCCCGAGCCCGCTCCGGCCACCCCCGCGACCGGGCCGGACGAGCCGTACCGGCCGGTGGCCGGTGACGCCACCGGCTGGACCATGGACGAGCGGCTCTACAACCAGGTCTGGGGCATGTTCGAGGACCTGGCCCGGGCGACCGCCGCCTACCGCAGCGCGGCCGACTTCGCGGAGTCGCGCCTGGAGCAGGAGCTGGACCGGGTGCTCTCCGACCCGCTCACCCGGGTCGGCCCGGCCGCCGACGCCGCGCGGGAGGCGGCGCGGGCCCGGCAGACCGAGCTGATCGGCCAGGCGCGCGCCGCGCTCGACCGGGACCTCGACCGGCTGGTGGCCGAGGCCGAGGTCGTCGAGCACGCCCTGCCGCCCGCCTACGCCCGCTGGGACAGCCCCGTGTGGCAGGGCTACCAGGTGCCGCTGGAGCGGCCCATGGCGCTGCGCCTGGGCGACCTCCACCTGCCCGAGCGCCCCGAGCTGCGCGTCCCCATGCTGGTGCGGCTGCCGCTGGAGCGCGGGCTGTGGATCGACAGCGGCCGCTCCGCCAAGGACGCGGGCCTGGCGGACCCGGCCGAGCGGCGCCGGCTGGCCCTGGACTGCGCGGTCGCGCACGCCGTGCGGCTCCTCGCCGTCCACCCCGTCGGCGACTACTCGGCGCACGTCATCGACCCGGCGGGCGCGGCGGGCACGGCGCTGGCCCCGCTGCTGGAGTACGGGGCGCTGAAGGAGCCGCCCGTCGCCGGGGCCCGGGGCGTGACGGAGGTGCTGGAGCGGCTGACGCGGCGCGTCGACCTGGTGCAGATGGCGGTCCGCAGCGGAGCCCTGGACTCCCTGCCGCCGGACCTGGACACCGCCGAGCAGCTGCTGATCGTCAACGACTTCCCGCACGGCTTCGACGACCGCGCCGTCACCCAGCTGCGCTACCTCGCGGACGAGGGGCCGTCCGTGGGCGTGCACCTGCTGATGGTCGCCGACCGCGAGGACGCCCGGGGCTACGGGCCCGTGCTGGACCCCCTGTGGCGCTCGCTGCTGCGGATCACGCCGGTGCCCGACGACCACCTCGCCGACCCCTGGGTGGGCCACTCCTGGACGTACGAGCCCTCGCGGGCGCCCGCCGGGAGCGAGGTGCTCCGGCAGGTGCTCTGGCAGGTCGGCCAGGCCCGGAAGGCCTACGGCATCTAGCGGTATCCGGCGGACGGACGGCGGCCTTTTGCCGGCAAAGGGCCGCTGAGCTGGGATTTTGGGTTTCTCTTTACTTTTCCTTGGGTGTTCCTGTACCGTTCTGGGAACTGCCGTACGCCCGTACGACGTACCGGAGGAACAGTGGACGTCTCCCTGACCCTGTGGGTGCTGACCATCCTCGGTCTCTGCGCCCTCATCGCCGCCGACTTCTTCATCGGAGGCCGCAAGCCGCACGAGGTCTCCGTGAAGGAGGCCGGTGTCTGGACGGCGGTCTGGGTGGCCCTGGCCGGGCTCTTCGGGCTGGGGCTCTGGGCCTTCGGCGGCGGGCAGCCGGCCGGTGAGTTCTTCGCCGGCTTCATCACGGAGAAGTCGCTCAGCGTCGACAACCTCTTCGTTTTCGTCCTGATCATGGCGAAGTTCGCCGTCCCGACGGTCTACCAGCAGCGGGTGCTGATGGTGGGCGTGCTGATCGCCCTGGTCCTGCGCGCCGTGTTCATCGGCGCCGGCGCGGCGATCATCGCCAACTTCTCGTGGGTCTTCTACCTCTTCGGCGCGTTCCTCGTCTGGACCGCCTGGAAGCTCATCCAGGAGGCGCGCGCGGACGAGGAGGACGAGGAGTTCGAGGAGAACCGCTTCCTGAAGCTGGTCGAGCGGCGCTTCCCGTCCACCGACCGCTACCACGGCACGAAGCTGTTCATCACCGAGAACGGCAGACGGCTGATGACGCCGATGCTGATCGTCATGCTGGCGATCGGCACCACCGACGTGCTCTTCGCGCTGGACTCCATACCCGCGATCTTCGGCCTCACCCAGGACCCGTACATCGTCTTCACGGCCAACGCCTTCGCCCTGATGGGCCTGCGCCAGCTGTACTTCCTCATCGGCGGCCTGCTGAGGAAGCTGGTCCACCTCTCCTACGGCCTGTCGGTCATCCTCGGCTTCATCGGCGTCAAGCTCGTCCTCCACGCCCTGCACGAGAGCGGCGTCGCCGTCCCCGAGATCAGCATCCCGGTCTCGCTCGGCGTCATCTGCGCGGTGCTGGCCGTCACGACCGTCACCAGCCTGCGGGCCTCGGCCCGGCAGGCGCGGGAGGAGGCCGCCGAGGCCGCGGTGGCGGCCCCGGCGACCGGGGAGGAACGGGACGGGGCCGGCCGGGAGAGCGCCCGCGCCTGACGGGCGGGTGCCCACCGGGGCCGGCGGGCCCGCTCAGGCGGGCGCGGCCTCGGCGGCGGGCCCGACGGCCGGCGCCGGGCGGGTCTCCGGCAGCAGCAGGAAGCAGGCCAGGCTCAGCAGCGCGACACCGGCCAGATAAGCCGCCACGCCCCAGGGTGTCCCCTCGCCCCGGGCCGCGGCGGTCGCGACCAGCGGGGTGACGGCACCGCCCAGGACCCCCGCCAGGTTGTAGCCCACAGCCGCGCCCGTGCAGCGGATCCGGGCCTCGTAGAGCTCGGGGAGGTAGGCGCCGACCGTGCCGAAGGCGAGGCCGAAGGACAGCATCGCCACGACGAAGCCCAGCAGCATCAGGGCGGGGCGGCCGGTGTGCAGCAGGCGGACCAGCGGGAACATCCACAACGCCACCGCCGCGCAGCCGGCCAGGCACAGCGGACGGCGGCCGTAGCGGTCCGAGAGGAGGGCGACCAGCGGGGTGGCCGCGCCGTTCGTCGCGACCGCCACCATGGCACAGCTCAGCATGACGGTCCGGTCGACGCCGAGGGTCCCGGTGCCGTAGGACAGGGCCCAGGTGGTGACCGCGTAGTAGACGGCGTAGCCGAACGACAGCGCCCCGCCGGTGAGCAGGAGCAGCCGCCAGTGGTCGCGGACGACCTCGGCGAGGGGGAGCCTGGAGAGGCTCTCCCGGTCGGCCAGGTCGCGGAACTCCGGGGTCTCGGCGAGCTGGGCGCGCAGCAGCAGCCCCACGGCGGCCAGTACGCCGGCGGCCCAGAACGGCACGCGCCAGCCCCAGGACAGGAAGTCCGCGTCCGTCAGGGTGGCCGAGAGGGCCAGGGTGATGCCGTTGGCGAGCAGGAAGCCGACGGAGGGGCCGGTCTGGGGGAAGCTCGCCCACAGCGCGCGGCGGTGGGCGGGCGCGTGTTCGGTGGTGAGCAGCACCGCGCCGCCCCACTCCCCGCCGAGGCCGAGGCCCTGGAGGAAGCGCAGGAGCAGGAGCAGCGCCGGGGCGGCCAGGCCGATGTCCCGGTAGGTGGGCACACAGCCGACCGCGACCGTGGCGACGCCGGTCAGCAGCAGGGAGAGGACGAGCACGGGGCGGCGGCCGTGGCGGTCGCCGATGTGGCCGAAGAGCATCGCCCCGAGGGGGCGGGCGATGAAGCCGACGCCGAAGGTGCCGAAGGCGGCGAGGGTGCCGGTGATGGGGGAGACCCCGGGAAAGAACAGCCGGCCCAGGACGAGGGCGGCGGCGGTGCCGTAGGCGTAGAAGTCGTAGAACTCGATGGCGGTGCCGGCCATGGAGGCGGCCGCCAGGCGGAACATGGCCGGGGAACGGTCACGATTCATGTACTGCCCAACTTCCGCCGGGCGCCCAGGAAACGGGCGAACGGCGAGAAGTCGGGGCGTAAAGGAAGCGTTGGAGGGGGCGTGCCGGAATCGGGGGGGGGGGGGGGGGGTTGTGGGGGGGGGGGGGGAGAGGGGGGGGTGCCGACAATCTTCCCACCACCTTTCT
>NZ_JBWKFM010000012.1:197675-235643 GCF_056434285.1 Streptomyces sp. NPDC044063 | reverse complement strand
GGGGGGTGAGTGGGCGGTGCTGTCCTCTTCGCCGAGGGGGGGGGCGGAGGGCAAGAGCTGAACCCCGGGGGGGGGGGGGGGGGGGGGTTGTTCCCCCCTCTCCCCCCCCCCCCCCCCCCCCCCCCCCCCCCCCCCCCACCCCCGTTCACGGTGACGGCGTCAGCGTGAACGGAGGGCCTCGACGTCGCGGAGGTCACTTGCAGGGCGTCGACGGTCCGTTCCGGCGTGTGAGGTTGTCGTTGGACATCCAGCCGGAGATGTTCGTTCCGGGAACGCGGACGTAGGTCCACTTGTTGCCGTGGGCGTTGACGACCTCGCAGTGGTACATGAGCTTCGTACCGGACTTGGCCAAGGACACGGAGGAGCACGTCTGATACGGCCCGGTCTGTATGTGGTAGCTGCCGGACATGTAGCCGTACGTGCCGGACTTGGGGTCCTGGTGGCTCCAGCCGCCGCAGCTCTTCGACACCGAGCTGGGCGTGGTCGCCGGAGAGGCCGACGCGCGAGGGGACTTGCCGCCGTCCGCCGACCGGCTCGGCCGTGCCGAGGGCGTGGCGGAGGACTTCGCGTCGGGGCCTTCACTTGCGTTGGCCGAGGGTGAACCGGCCCCCGCCGGAGCCACCTGCGCCGCGTCGTCGCTCGTGCCGCCGGACTTGCCCATCAACGCGTAGGTGACGCCACCTCCGGCGAGCAGGACGGCGGCCGCTGCCGCGATGACGACACGGCCGCGGCCACGACCCCGAGTACGACCGGCCGCCGCCGAGCCGCCGTCGCCGGGCTGGGCGAACGCGGGCGGCGGGTAGCCGGGCCCCGGCGTGTGCGGAGGCTGCGGGGCAGGCTGGTGGAACGGTGCGGCGGCGCCGAAGCCTGGCGGGGGCGTCGGCGTGACGACCTCCGTGGCCGTACGGAGGGGAGCCGACGGGCCGGGAACCGGCGGCCCGGTGGTCGCCGTCGTGCCCGCGGCCACCGCCTCCATCATCCGGCGCGCCTGCTCGGCGGTCGGCCGGTTCTCCGGCTCCTTGGCCATCAGCGCCTGGAGTACGGGCGCGAGCGGCCCGGCGTTGCGGGGCTCCGGCAGCGGCTCGTTGACGATCGCCGTCATCGTGGACCACACGGATGTGCGGCGGAACGGCGAGGCGCCCTCCACGGCCGCGTAGAGCGTCATGCCGAGCGACCAGATGTCGGACGCGGGGCCGGGCTCCCGGCCCTGGGCCCGCTCCGGCGGCAGGTAGTCGATGGAGCCGATGATCTCGCCGCTGCGGGTCAGCTTGGCGGCGGCCTCGTCGCCGGTGGCCTCCACGGTGGCGATGCCGAAGTCGGTCAGCACGACCCGGCCGCCGCGCTCCAGCAGCACGTTGCCGGGCTTGACGTCCCGGTGGAGAACGCCGACCCGGTGCGCGGCGTCGAGCGCGTCCATCAGCTCGGCCCCGATGGCGGCGGCCTCCCTCGGCTCCAGCCTGCCGCGTTCCGTCAGTACGTCGTCGAGCGAGGGCCCGTCGACGAGTTCCATGACGATGACCGGCAGACCCTGTTCCTCGGTCACGTCGTGCACGGTGATCACACCGCTGTGCCGGATGCGGGCGGCGGCCTGCGCCTCCCGCCGCATGCGGGCCCGCAGGTCGGCCAGCTCGGGCGCCGAGGCGTCGTTGTAGGCCCGCAGGACCTTGACGGCGACCTCGCGGTGGAGCACCTCGTCCACGGCCCGGGCGACGACGCCCATGCCGCCGCGCCCGATCGTCGCGGTCACGCGGTAGCGGCCTCCGAGCACCTGCCCGACCAGCTCTCCGCCGCCCTTCGTCTCCCCCGTCGTCACCGCACGCTCCGTTCCTCACACCTGTCCCAGCAGTACCTGGCGGCACAAGGGTAGAGGCAGGAAGGGGGCCCGCCACCCGCCCGGCCGGAGCCCCCGCGTCACCCTGGTCACCGCCGTCCCCGCGCCCCCGTCCGTACGGCCCCCGCACTGGCCGCCACCACCAGGGCGATCGCCAGCCCTTGCAGAGGCGAGAGCGCCTGCCCCAGCACCAGGAACCCGGCCAGCGCCGCCACCGCCGGGGACAGGCTCATCAGCACCGCGAAGGTCGCCGCGGGCAGGCGGCGCAGGGCCAGCACCTCCAGCGCGTACGGCAGTCCGGAGGAGAGCAGGGCGACGGCCAGCCCGAGCCCGAGCACACCCGGCTCGACCAGCGTGGTGCCCGCGGAGCCGATGCCCAGCGGCAGGCTGACCAGGGCGGCCACGGTCATCGCCACGGCCAGCCCGTCGAGGCGCCGGAAGCGGGTCCCGGCCCGGGCGTTGAGGACGATGTACGCCGCGCACATGGCGCCCGCGCCGAGCGCGAACGCGGTACCCGCCACGTCGAGCCGGTCGAAACCGTCCTGCCCGAGCAGGAAGACGCCCGCCAGCGCCAGGGCGGCCCACACCAGGCTCGCCGCCCGGCGCGCGGCGCCGACGGACAGCAGGAGCGGACCCAGGACCTCCAGTGTCACCGCCGGACCCAGCGGGATCCGGTCGATCGCCTGGTAGAAGAGGATGTTCATGCCGCCGAGCGCGAGCCCGAAGGCCACGGCGACCGCCCAGTCCGTACGGCTGTGCCCCCGCAACCGCGGGCGGCAGACGACCAGGAGCAGCGCGGCGGCGATCGTCACCCGCAGCGTCACCACGCCCAGGGCCCCGGCCCGCGGGAAGAGCAGGGCGGCGACGGCCGAGCCGAACTGCACCGAGAGCGTACTGGCCAGCATCAGCCCGATGCCGCCGAGACCGCCGGCTCTCGCGGGCGCACCGGCTCCACGGACAGGGGTGGCCGCCGATGTGCTCGGCGCGTGGGCGACGCCCGCCGCCGCGGTCGCCGTCCGGGACTTCGTCGTTGTCATGCCCCCACGCTAGGAAGCCGCACCGGCCCCCGTGAAATGCCGATTGTCCGGCCATTATGCTTCCCAGGCATGACCATGGAGCTGCGTCACCTGCGGGCCTTCCTCGCCATCGCCGAGGAGGGCACCATCACCCGTGCCGCGGCCCGGCTGCACACCGGCCAGCCGGCCCTCTCCCGTACGCTGCGCCAGCTGGAGGAGCACCTCGGGGTACGGCTGATCGACCGTTCCACGCACCACCTGGAACTCACGGCGGCGGGACGGACCTTCCGTCACCGGGCCGCCACCGCTGTCGCCGCAGTGGACGCGGCCTTCGACGCCGGCTCCCTGCGGACCCTGCCGCTGCGCCTCGGCCACCCCTGGGCCGCGCTCGGCGACCTCACCATCCCGTTGCTGCGCCGCTGGGACCAGGAGCACCCCGACGTTCCCCTGGAGCTGCGCCGCGTCGACGACCGGACCGCCGGACTCACCCAGGGCAGGGTCGACATCGCGCTCCTGCGCGGAGAGGTGACGGCACCGGGGCTGGTCACGGAGTCGCTCCTGGAGGAGGAGCGGGTGGCGGTGGTGCCCGCCGGCAGCGACCTGGCCGACCGCGGCACCCTCGCCCTGGCGGACCTGGCGGCGTGGCCGGTGGCGCTCAACACCGTCGCGGGAACGACCACGCTGGACCTCTGGCCCGCCACCGCACGGCCCACGACGACGATCGAGGTCACCAACACCGACGAGTGGCTGACGGCCATCGCCGCGGGCCGGGCGGTGGGCATCACGACGTCGGCGACGCCCCGGCTCCACGAACACCCCGCCATCGCCTACCGGCCGCTGACCGACGCCCCACCCGTACCGCTGGTCCTGGCCTGGCGCGGCGGCACACCCGCCCACCCGGCGATCCCGGCGCTGGTCCGCCTCGCCCACGACCTGGTGGGCGAAGGCGACCCGGCGAGCCCGGACACTCGTACGGCCCCGTCCGGAAGCGTGACGCTCCCGCGAACGCGCCCCGCGGGAGACGCTCGTCCCTCACACTCGTGACCAGGACCTTCGCACTGTTTCCTCCGTCCTGTGACGAAGCGAGGGGCCGACGACCGACCGCGCACCGATGTGGAGGCAGACGAATGGCCGGATTCCTCGACAGGGCCAAGGAGCAGGCCCAGCAGGCTCTCCAGCACGGGAAGGAGAAGGTGGACGAGGTGCAGTCCCAGCGGGCCGGGGGCGAACTGTTGAAGAAGCTCGGGGCGGCCTATTACGCGGAGAAGCGCGGATCGGGCACGGAACAGGCGACCCAGGACGCCCTCACCGCCCTGGAAGCCCACATCAGCGCGCACGGGGACGGCTTCCTGCGCGGGTAGTGCGGGTGGTTCAGCGGGCAGCGTCGGCCGTGTCCTCAGTGAGCTCGTCCATGCGTCAGTGAGCGGCCAGGCGGACGCTCGGGTGCACCTCGCGTTCGACGCGCGGCAGGATCTCCGGCACGTAGATGCCCTGAATGGCCTCGCCGTCGCCGTGGGTCTCCCAGGCGGCCCGGCTGGCCCAGCGTTCGACGAGCACGAACCGGCCGGGGTCGTCCTGCGAGTGGTACGCCTCCCAGGAGACGCATCCGTCCTCGGACAGGCACAGCGGCCGCATCCGGGCCAGCGCGTCGGCGACGGCGGGTATGTCAGCGGACTCGGTGACCCGGACGATGACGATGAGGTCGAACATCCCTGCTCCTTGCGGACCGTACGAACTGTGCGAACTGTGCGACGACGCTACAGGCAGCCACCGACAACCCTCGCGGAGGGGCGGTCACACTGAGTGCGCGTACTCATGTGTCCCGGCGGGCGGCCCGGCAGGGTGGGGCACATGACGCACACAGTTTCGGAACCTCCGCCCTGGCGCAGATGGCCCTGGACCCGCAGGACGCCTCTCGGCCAGGACATCGGCGTCGGCATCGTGTTGTTCGTGGTCGAGGCCGCCGTATTCGTGTGGCGGGGGTTCGGGTACGGCATGGAGGTCTGGGCCGCGCAGGGGGACGAAGCGCGGGTCGAGGCGGCACGTGTCGCGGAACTCTCCTGGACGCAGCACTTCCTCATCGCCACGCTGGTGCTGGCCGGGCTCGCGCTGCTGTGCCGCGCGCGGTGGACGGTCGTGTCACAGCTGCTGGCCGCCGGAGCGGTGGCCGCGATGCTCACGCTCGCACAGCACGACTACGACCGCGGACACCCTGGCCCGGCGCCGACACCGAGCGCGGGCTATGTGCCCTGCTACAGCGGTGGCGGACGGTGCAACTGAGCCTGGCGACTCACCGAACATTTTCAGCCACACCCTCTACCGTGTGGCCGAAACTAGTGCCATTCTTTGGCCACAGGTGATCCCCAGCCTCCCCCAGGCAGGACCACCCCACTGGCCCCGCCCATGTGCTGCCACCTGGGCGGGGCCGCGCCGCCCCTCCCGGCTCCCCACGGGAGGGCGACGCATGCCCGGCCGTCCCGCCTACAGACCAGGCGGTGCCGAACCACCTGGGCAGGTGGGCGAGCAGGTCCCGCTGGTCCAGTTCCTCGCTGGTGTCGACGACGTGGTCGATCCGGTCTTCCCAGCCGGTCACCGACGGCTGGCCGGTCCGGTCGAGGAGCGGTCCGCGGCCGGCACGCATCAGCTCGTAGAGGCGTCCACGCTTCAGCGTGATGTCCCGCATCCGCCGGCCGAGCAGGTCGTGGCCGTCGCGCACTCAGACGCTTCGCCGGCCGACAGCCCCCAGTCCCAGGTCGCTCAGCCACGCACCGAGAGCCTCGTAGTCGGCGTCGGTGAGGCCGCGGCGGGGATCGACGCGGTGGAGCAGGGCGTGCGCCGGGTGGTGGGCGGCGACCCAGGCCCGATCGGTGTCGGTGATCTCGTCGTCGACCCAGACGAACGGGCGCCCCGTCGCCCATGCGACCAGGGCGCGGGTCTTCCAGTGCAGGCCGTCGCGTTCGTCCTGGTCGTCGGTCTCGGACGGCTCCGGCCAGACCACCACGGACAGCTGCGGCAGGCCGATACGCGGGGAGATGCATTCGTTCGCGTCGGCCATCCATGTCGTGGCCCAGACCACCTCGCACGGGAGCGCCGCCAGCCGGGGCCCGTGCTCGGGGTTGATCCTGGCCAGCAGCGGATTCGCGTCGGCCTCCAGCGGCCCGGCCCCCGTCGGATAGGTCGGATACCGCCCCGATGGCGCCCCGAAGGGGATCAGTGGTCCGTCGACGTCGAGAAACAGCAGCGGTCGCCGCGTAAAGCCGGTCACAACAAAAATCTTATCGACAGGCCTCGACGGGAACTGTCTCCCAGAAGGGAGCCGCCATGTCTGTCGACATCGTCTACGAGACGCATTCGCTCACCGAGGACAACGAGAACGGCATCGCCACCGGCTGGCTGCCGGGCAGGCTCTCCGTCAGGGGGCGGCGCTTCGCCGCCCGACTCGGGGACCGCCGCCGCGACGACGGCATCTCCGCCGTCTTCACCTCCGACCTTCACCGCGCCGTGGAAACCGCCCGCATCGCCTTCGCCGGCACCGGCCTTCCCCTCCACCAGGACCCTCGCCTACGGGAATGCGACTACGGCGACCTCAACGGCTGCCCGGTGACCACCCTCGCTCCCGAACGTTCCCGGCACATCGACGTCCCCTTCCCCGGAGGCGGCCAGAGCTACCGTCAGGTCATGGACGCCACCGCGGACTTCCTCCACGACCTGGCCGCCGGATGGAACGGGCAGCGCGTCCTGGTCATCGCCCACTCGGCCAACAAATGGTCCCTCGACTGCCTCCTGACCGGCGCCCGGATCGAAGACCTGGTCGACGCCCCGTACGGATGGCGGGAAGGATGGCACTACACCCTCCCCGCCGAGGGGCCGGCCGTCTACCGGCACTGACGCGCCAAGGCCCGCCGAAGCCAGCGGGTACGGGCGTCGCGGGCGTCCTGGCTGAGGGCCGCCCGCGGGGCGAAGGTGTCGAAGCCGTGGAAGGCTCCGGGCCATACGTGCAGTTCGGCCTGGCCACCGGCCCGCCAGATCGCGTTCGCGTAGGCAACGCCCTCGTCCCTGAAGGTCTCGGCCGATCCGACCTCGATGTAGGCCGGGGGCAGCCGGGACAGATCCGTGGCGCGGGCGGGCGCCGCGTAGGGCGGCAGGTCCGCGGAGCCGTACCGGTCGCCCAGCAGCGCCTGCCACGCGGTGGCGTTGGAGGTCCGGTCCCAGATGTCGACGCCGGCCATCTGGTGGCTGGAGAACGTGTCGCCGCGGTCGTCGAGCATCGGGCACAGGAGCAGCTGCCCGATCGGGACGGGCCCGCCCCGGTCACGGGTGAGCAGGGCGAGTGCCGCGGCGAGGCCGCCCCCGGCGCTCTTTCCTCCGACGATGATCCGGTCCGCGTCGACGCCCAGCCCGGCCGCGTGCTCGGCCGCCCATACGAGCCCGGCGTAGCAGTCCTCCAGCGGCCCGGGGTAACGCGCCCTCGGTGCCAGCCGGTACTCGGCGGAGATGACGGCCATCTCCAGCCCGGCGGCCCATTCGCGCAGCAGCTTCGGGAGTACGGACCACGCGTTGCCCGTGATCATTCCGCCGCCGTGCATGTAGTACAGCAGGGGCAGCGGCCGGGTGATCCCGGCGGGCCGGGCGCTCACGAGCGTGACGTCCGGCCCGTCCTGCCCGCCCGGCACCCGCAGTTCCGCCACCTCGAAGCGGCCGCCCGCCCGCAGGTCCTGGACCGTCGGCCTGGGCCGGGCGGCGGCATCCCGCTCCTGCCGGGCCGCGAGGTTCTGCGGTGTGAACGGCTCTCTCGCCCCGTCACCCAAGGCCGCCAGGGCCACGGCCAGTTCGGGATCGAAAGGGGGCGCGCCCCCGGGCTCCGGCGACGTAGCGCTCGCGCTCGCGCTCATGAGCGGATCCCCGCGTAGGCGTCGAGCCACCCCGTCGCGATCCGGTCGCCGCGGGTGAGGACGGCGGCTCCGGTGCGCCCCGCCGACGCGTCCGACGGGTCGGGCGGTGGCAGGGGCAGGGTCATGTGCTCGTGTTCGGCGATGTGGAGGGCGGTCGTGACGCCGTTCCACGTCCGGATCAGCGAGCCGGCCGGGGCCGTCACCTCGACCGTCTCCTCGTGAACGGCCATCCGGGTTCCGGTCGTTCGCTCGGCGAGCAGCGCGCGGTAGCGGTCCGGGGGCAGGACGCAGTCCCGGGGCGGGGTGGTGCCGGGCCAGTCGGGGGAGTCGATGCCGCGGTCGCGCGCCGCGTTCCACATGCTCGGCACGAGGCGCGGGGCGTGCGGGCCGGTCGCCATGCGCTCGCACATCCACAGCAGTCGTCCGGCCCCGCGGCGCGGTCCCAGCGCGCGCCAGCGGATGCGCGGTGCGAGGTCGCCGGCGACGACGGCCACCCAGGGGTGCACGGTCGCCATGGGCCCTTGCGCGCCGAGCCAGGCCAGGTAGCGCCGGGCCTCCTCCAGGATGCCGTGCATGGAGTCGACGGGGATGCCCAGGACGTAGCCGGGGCGGCCCCGGAAGAGGTGCGTCCTGTGCGCGGCCAGCAGCAGGACGGCACGGGCGAGGTCGCCGGCGCGCGGCTCCTGCTCGCCCTCCTCCTCCGGCTCCTGCTCCCGCTCCCCTTCCCGTCCCGTCTCCTCCGCGTCGGTGTCCCCGGTCTCCAGATCCCGCAGGACGCGGCGCAGGGCCTGTCGTGCCCGGTCGGTGAACGGGGCCTGTTCGAGTACGGGAAGGCGGGTGCTGAGGAGGTCCGCGAGCAGCCCCTCGGCGGCGGAGGGGGACGTGGGTACGGGCGCCGCGTGCAGGACGGTGGCCAGCTCGTCGGCGATGGCGGCGTCGACCATGAACCGGCTGGTCAGCCGGCCCAGCGGACTGGCCTCCAGACGGTCCTCGCCGACTGGGCGAAGATAGCCCGTCGTGGTGAGGACCTGGGCCGCCTCGCGGAGCGGATCGACGCTGTCGTGCCCCTGGTGCGCGGCGAACGTGCCCTGCCACCACCGCTCGGCCTCGTCGAGCGTGGCGACGCGTTCCTGGACGGCTTCGGCGAGCAGGTGGTCGAGCAGATGGTCGTCCAGGCGGGATCGTACGGTGTATCCGGCGGCCAGCCGGGCCTGCCAGTGGGCGCGTTCGACGGGGTCGGTGAGGAGGAACGCCCATCCCTCGCGTTCTCCGGCGCCGATCCGGCCCGCGCGTCCGAACATCTGCTGCACCATGGAGACCTCGATGCGCTCCAGGCCGATGGTGGTGTCGGCGACGATCACCGCCCGGGCGGGGAGGTTGACGCCCGCGGCGACGGTGGAGGTGGCCACCAGGACGTCCGCCTCGCGGGCCCGGAAGGCCTGCTCGGCCTCGCGTTTGTAGGGCCAGTCCCGGTAGTGGAGCCGGACGCCGGCCTTGGTGCACAGCCGCTCGACGAGTTCGGCGTCGTCCGCGTCGACGCCCTTGGTCGGCACACCGCGGTCGGCGGCCAGCGCGAGGGCGGTGGCCCGTACCCGTCGTTTGCTGCCGCAGAAGACCAGGACGCTGCCCTCGTCCTCGGTGATCCGCCGGGCGATACGGACGGTGGCCTTCGTCCGGACGGCGGCGCGCGCCGCCCAGTCCGTCTCGTCGGTGGCCGGCAGCACGGGCTGCTGCGCTATCAGGCGGGTGGGCCGCCAGGCGGTGCGCACCATACGGGCGCCCAGCCAGGTGGCGACCTCCTCCGCGTTGGCGACCGTCGCGGAGAGCCCGACGATACGGGTCGCGCCGCCGTCCTCCCGCAGCCGGCCCTCCTCCCGCACCCGGGTGAGCAGCGCTTCCAGGACGGCGCCGCGGACCGGGTCGCCCAGCAGGTGGATCTCGTCGACGACCAGGCATCCCACCTCCGCGAGCGCGTCGCGCAGGGACCCGGCCCGGCAGATCGCCTCGAACTTCTCGGTGGTGGCGACCCATACGTCGGCCGCCCGGATCAGCTCGGCGTCGACGACGGCCTCGCCGGTCAGGCGCACCACGCGCCGGCCGCGCCGCCGCCACCGCTCCAGTTCCCGGTCGAGTTCGTCGGTGAGCGAGCGCTGCGGCACCAGCCAGGCCGCCTTGCGGCCCCGGGCGTGCGCGTCCAGCATCGCGACCATCCCGATCGGGGTCTTGCCCGCGCCCGTGGGCGCGACCACCACGAGGTGCCCGGTGCCTTCCCGTACGAGCGGGACGGCGGCGGCCTGCGTCGGGTTGAAGGCCGGGTGGGGCAGCAGCTCGGCCCATTCGGCGGGCACCAGCTGCTCCACCGGTACGTACCGATCGCCGTCGTCCTCGGGCAGTTCCTCCAGGGCGTCCCACTGGGCGGCGAAGGCGTCCCGGGCGGCCACGGCCCAGGGCCCCGCGGCCGGCGCGGCCCCGTCGGGACCGACGGCCACGAGCTCCGTACGGCTGCCCGTGTCCCCCACGGTGCCGACCTGTTCGCCCTCCTCCCAGTAGCGGCTGACGCGGTACGGGACTCCCCGCTCGGTCAGCCACGCGCGCAGCGCCTCGTACCGCGCGTCGTCATCGGGGAGGATCACGCGGACGTCGTCGGCCGCCGCGAGTGCCTTCTCGGAGGGGCGCCACGCGGGGTCGGTGACCTTGCGCCACAACAGGGCGCGGCGCTCGTCCGCTTCGGGGCGCGGTACGTCGTCGGGCCACGCGGGGCGGCGCGGGTCGCGGACGGCCACCGGGCGCGGGCGCGCGGGACCGCGCGCCGGGCGTATGGCGGCCGCCGGACGGGGCGACGGCACCGCCGGGGGCTTCGGCGCCGCGGTGAGTTGGTCGTACGTCTTCACCCCGAGGTCCGCGAGTGTGAAGGCGCCGGGGCAGGCGGGACAGACGAGGGCCGTGTACCGGTACTCCCGGCCGCCCGACTCGTACGGTCTGCGCAGCGCGTGCAGTGGGCCGGCGCAGACCGGACAGTCCCGGCCGATCGTCTCCCCATGGCTCCACCCCGGCTCCTGGAAGCGGGCCGGCATCGTTCCGCTCAGGACGACGCCCCATCTGCGCGCCGCCAGCTCGGCCACGGTGCCCTCCGTCGGGGCCGGGACGGCGTCGTCCACCTCTTCGTCCACGCTGCTCATGCGGTGACTTTGACATGCCGTGATCCACACGCGCAGGCGGTTTACGCCAGGCGGCCCGCTGACATCACGTCGTCGTCGGTCGCGTCGTCCCCGCGGTGATGCGGTAGCCCGTCACCAGGTCCAGGGTGATGGCGACGGTGTGGGTCATCTCGCCGTCGATCCACGGCTCGAGAGCGGCGTGATAGCGCTGCCGGAGCTCCGGGTCGTCGACGAGACGGGCCTCGCCGGTCACGACCACACTCCACCCGACGCGTCGTTCGGTGTCGAACTCGTCCGCCTCGTAGGCCACCACCGCGCCGTCCCGGGCGGGGCCGAGCAGGGCGGCACCCGTGTGGGCGTGGATGACGATCCGGTCGTCGAGGAGGACGTGGTTGACCGGGCGGACGGCGGGAAGCGCGCGGTGGCTGAAGACCAGGCGCCCGATCTTCGCGCCCTTCAGCAAGGTGAGCGCCTCCTGGCGGGGCAGCGATTCGGTGACATGGACCATGCCACCAGTAGACGTACCGGCTGTGTCGGGCGGCTAGGGCTGAACGGCCCCGAGGCCGTCGCCGACCGGCACTTCGACTCGATCTCGAACAAGCGCTGTCGGCCGGAAGGGCCCACCGGTGGGGCGGACGCGAGGCAGGGCGCGGCGCCGTACGGGTGCGGGAGCCGGCCGGCCGTGGCCGGCTCCCGGGGCCGTCACCGGTGGGCCCGCTTCCCAGAGTGCGGCACCGGCCCCCGGCGTCCCAGGGGCCGTACGGTTCCGTCGGGGACCGAAGGTCCCGCCCTAGCCGGATCCGTCGAGCCCGCCCGCGTGGTCGGGCACATAGGTCTGCTCGTCCCGTGGGGGACGCCGGTAGCCGGTGGACGGCGGGCGGGGCGGCAGTTCGAGGGTGGGGCGGGGGACTTCGCGGTACGGGACCGTCGAGAGCAGGTGGGCGATCATGTTGATGCGCGCCGCGTGCTTGTCGTCGCTCTCGACGACGTACCAGGGCGCCTCCGGGATGTCCGTACGGGCGAACATCTCGTCCTTGGCCCGGGAGTACGCCTCCCAGCGGGTGATCGACTCCAGGTCCATGGCCGACAGCTTCCACCGCCGCGTCGGGTCCTCCAGCCGGTCACGGAACCGCTGTTCCTGCACCGTGTCGCTCACCGAGAACCAGTACTTGCGCAGCAGGATCCCGTCCTCGACCAGGAGCCGTTCGAAGACGGGGCACTGGCGCAGGAACCGCGCGTACTCCTCGTCGGTACAGAAACCCATGACGCGCTCCACGCCGGCGCGGTTGTACCAGCTCCGGTCGAACACGACGATCTCCCCCGCCGCCGGCAGCTGCGCCACGTAGCGCTGGAAGTACCACTGCGTGCGTTCCCGTTCGGTCGGGATGGGCAGGGCGGCGATCCGGGCGGTGCGGGGGTTGAGCCGTTCGGTCAGCCGCTTGATGGCGCCTCCCTTGCCCGCGGCGTCACGCCCCTCGAAGACGACGACGAGCCGCCGGCCCTCGGCGCGCACCCATCCCTGGAGCGTGACCAGCTCCACCTGGAGCCGCAGCAGCTCACGCTTGTAGACCGCGCGCGGCAGCGGACTGCTGTCGGTCACGGTCATCACCTCCGTACGGCCATACGGTCCCCCCACGCTAGGGGGCGGGGCCGCTCCCGGCTACCGGAGCGGTCACGGCCCGGTCCGCTCCCGATCGGCGGCTCAGTGCTGGCACGGGTCCGCGCCTTCTGATCCCCTGGAGTGGGGGCGGACCGACGGCTGGAGGCTGGACGATGCACGACGGCGGGCCGCGAGCCGGCGACTCCGACAGCGCGTCCCCGGGTCCGCCGGAGGACACCGTGGCGACCCGCTGCGCCGTCCGCCGCGAGCAGCTGGGGCTGAGCCGTGAGGAGGTGGCGCGCCGCGCCGGCGTGTCCGTCCCCTACCTGAGTCAGATCGAGGCCTTCGACGGCGACTTCGATCCCCCCGCCCTCATACGTCTCGCCGCCGCCCTGGACATGCCCTACGACGAACTGGTCGAAGGCCCCCGTGAAGCGGCGCCCGGCCAGCGGCCCGCCGGCCGCACTCCCCTGCTGGCGCATCTCTCCGAGGACGACTGCTGGCAGCGGCTCGGCACCCACGGGGTCGGCAGGGTCGGTCTGACCGCCGGGTCCGCTCCCGTCGTCCTGCCCGTGAACTTCCTGGTCGACGGCCGCACGATCGTCTACCGGACCGCGGCGGGAGACGCGGCGGCCGCGGAGGACGGAGGCGTGCTCGCGTTCGAGGCCGACCACATCGACGCGCACTCCGCCCGTGGCTGGAGCGTCCTCATCACCGGAACGGCCGAGCACATCACCGACCCCGGCACGGTCGAGGCCCTCGCGACCCGTCCCGGGGCGAAACCGTGGGCCGGCGGGAAGCGCGACCTGTGGATCCGCGTCCGCCCCGACGAGGTCACCGGGCGCACCATCGACACCCGGTGATCCCCGGTCACCGCGGTGGCCCGATGCCCAGCCGCCGGAAGCCGAGCCCGGCAAAGGGCACCGGCCGCGTCAGTCGCGTCAGCCGTGTGCGGCGGCCGGGCGAAGCATGCGGCGCATGCGGCGCATGACGGCACCCGGGATCGTGAGGTTCTTCGCGGCTTCCATGGCGCTGTCAGCCCAGGTGCCGGCAGCGCCTCAGCGCGTGATGGCGGTGAGGGCGTCGTGGAGGGTGGAGTCGACCCGTGGACTGTCGCGCCAGCGGGCGGCGATATGGCCGTCGGGGCGGATGAGCAACGCTCCGCGGGTGCCGAGGCCGCAGAGACCGGTGTGTTCGGCGGGCAGGGTCTCGATGCGCAGCGGCCACGGCCCGGTGGCGGCCTGCCGCTCCCAGGCGGCGGGGTCCGGGGTGAGCAGGGTGAACCATTCGCCGCAGGCGTCGAGCGTGGAGCGGTCGCGTGCGAGCCAGAGGTGCGGCATGCGATGGCCCGGATCCGTGGTGGGGACGTAGTCGGTGCCCGCGTCAGAGCCCGTGCCGGTGCCGGTGCTGGTGTCGGTGCCGGTGTCGGTGCCTGTGTCGGTGCCTGTGTCGGTGCCTGTGTCGGTGCCTGTGTCGGTGCTGGTGTCGGACGCCTCCGGCGGGGTGTCGCCGTCGGCGAGGACGGCGCCGGAGCGGTAGGCGACGCCGAGGAGGAGACCGAGCTGGGCGAAGTAGCGCTCGGTCCAGGGCAGTTCGGTGGGGTCCGACGCGGCTCCGCCGGCGTGCACCTGCTCGCGGCGCTCCTTCTGCACGCGGAGCATCAGCTGCGTGTTGGCCACCGCCTGGTGGAGGGTCCGGTCGGCCACGGGGTGCCGTTCGGTCTCGTAGCTGTCCAGCAGGCCGGGTTCGGCCCATCCCTGGAGGACGCCCGCCAGCTTCCAGCAGAGGTTGTGGACATCCGCGACGCCGGCGTTCATGCCCAGGCCGCCGGTGATGGGGACCGCGTGCGCGGCGTCGCCGGCCAGCAGGATCCGGCCGTGGCGGAAGCGTTCGGCGACGAACGCGTTCATCACCCAGTGCTGGACCCGCAGCACCTCCACCCGCACATCGGCGTCGGGGCCGATGTGCGGGTCGGTGCCGAGGGCGCGCGAGACGCGGTCGGCCCAGTCGGCTTGCGCGGCGTCCTCGGGCGTGGGCACGAACCAGGCCCAGCCGCCTTCGGGGTAGAGCGGGGCGAACATCCCGTGCGTGGTGAAGTAGACCCCGGCGGGCCGGTGGGCGCACCAGCGGTCGAGGTCGGCGTCGAACACGACGGTGGTGAAGTCTCCCTGCGCCCCGGGACCGGTGGTGCCGATGCCCAGTCGCTGCCGGACGGTGGAGTTCGCGCCGTCGGCGGCGAGGACGTAGCGGGCACGGACCCGTGTCTCCGCACCGCTTCGGCGGTCGACGATCAGGGCCACCACGCCGTCGGCGTCCTCGGTCAGCCCGACGAGCTCGGCCCCGAACCGTACGGGGGCCTCCGCCGCGTCGAGCAGGGTGGGTTCCAGCCGGTCCTGCGAGGTGAGCACGCCGATCACGGGGCTTTCGGGTACCGGCGCGTCGACCCCGACCATCGCGGCCGTACCGAAGTCGCGGTCGCGCAGGATGTCGTGGAAGCGGATGCGGCCGAACTCCGGCGCGAACCCGTTGGCCGTGATCCTTCCGGCGAGCCCGAGCCCGCGGTAGATCTCCATCGAACGTACGTTGACGAGCCGGGAGCGGGGGAACGGGGACAGCTCGCCGTGCTTCTCGACCAGCGACGTCCGTACGCCCCAGCGCTCCAGCAGCGCCCGGGCGGTGAGCCCGACGGGGCCGCCGCCGACGATCAGTACCGGCACCTCGGCATCGGCTACGGGCATGTCGTCCCCCTTCTGATCGCCTTGCGATCAATCTTCCTCGCCCGGCGGTCGGCCGCAATTCCCGCGGGGCCGTCCCGTACGCCCCGAAAGCTAAAGTTACGGGCGTTAACTTCGTCAAGAGGGAAGGCGGGCGCACGACCGTGCCGAGCACTGAGGGAACCTCCACGGGCGGGCGCCGTCACCGCGTCCGCGAGGAGGCGCTGGCCGAGATCCTGCGCACGGGCCGGCGGCTGCTGGTCGAGGAGGGGCCCGGCGCGGTCACCCTGCGGGCCATCGCCCGCGAGATGGGCATGACGGCGCCCGGTCTCTACCGCTACTACCCGGCCCATCGCGACCTGGTCCAGGCGCTGGCCTCGTCCCTCTACGACGAGCTGGCCACGGCCCTGGCGTCGGCACGCGACCGGCATCCGGCCTCCGAGCCGGGGCGCCGGCTGGCCGAGGCGTGCCACGAACTGCGCCGCTGGGCGCTGGACCACCCACGGGAGTTCGGGCTGCTCTTCGCCAAGCCGCTCACGGACGCCGACACCGCGCCCGGAACGATCGCGCACGATTCCGGCTGGCGCTTCGGCGGCGTCCTTCTGGATCTGATGGTCCAGCTGTGGCGGAACGGCGGCGTCCGGCCGCCCACCGACCTGGACCCGGCATGGGTCACCCAGTTGGAGGAGGTGCGCGAGCACCTCGACGGCGCGCCTGTGCCGCTGGAGGCCATCTTCGTCTTCGTCTCCTGCTGGGCCCGTCTGTACGGAGCCGTGGCCGTCGAGGTCTTCGGCCATCTCGACTTCGCCCTGACCGACCCCGGCCCCCTCTTCGACCGCACGGTCGCCAAGGTCCTGGCGGCGCTGGGAGAGCCTCAGGCCTGAGCCGGGCCGGTGCCGGTGGCGGCCTCGATGAGCGGGTCGACGAGGCCGGGGAAGCGGGCCTCCAGGTCGGCGCGGCGCAGCGATGCGCCGGACGCGGACACGCTCACCGCGTCGTGGGCGGTCGCCGGCCGCCGCGACTCCGGCGAGGTCTTCGCCCTCGCAGGCCAGGACATCGCCCGCCTCGGCGCGGTCGGCAGGATCAAGCGCCTGGAGGTCAAGGCGTCCTGACCGCCACGACTTCCGTCATACGGAAGTCACGTCAGGAGTCGTGTCGGGCGACGGCGAAACGCAGCTCGGGACGCTCCCAGGCGACCTTCGGTGGTGACGGCGCGACCGTGCCCACGCGCTCGGCGCCCAGGCGGCGGTAGAACTCCTCGGCCGGCGGGTGGGAGACCACCCGCACGCCGGTCAGGCCGGCCGCCCCGGCCTGGCCGAGCATGTGCTCGACGAGGAGCCGGCCGACACCTCCGCCCTGCGCGCCGTCCGCCACGAACGCCAGGTCCAGTTCCGCCGGGTCCAGCATCAGGGAGTAGAAGCCCAGCAGTTGCCCGGCCGCGTCGACCGCCACGAAGACGCGGTGCCGGGCGATGTAGTCGGCGGTGACCCGGTATCCGGAGATGATCGACGCGTACATCCCGCGGTAGGCGCCGGACTCCTGCACGAGGGCGGTGAGGCGCGCCGCGTCCTGCGCGACGGCCCGCTTGATCGTTATGGGCTGCATCCATCGCAGTATAGGAGTGAACCCAGCAAGTGACTATTACAGCGCGCGTGGCTACGACAGTGCACCAGCGGACAGTTCACCAGCGGATCTCGCCCGTGCCCAGCTCGATCGCGGCCCGGGGCACCATGGGCTCCTCGCCGCGCCGGGAGAGCAGGACCACCTCGTCGACCACCGCCGTCGACGAGCCCAGCCGGGCGGCGCACTCGGCGGCCAGCGGGCGCGGGTCCTGGGTGCGGCCGAGGGACAGATGCGGGGTGAAGCGGTCGCCGCGCCCGCGGCACAGCGGGAACCGCGTCTCCAGCACCCGGTGGAGACGGGCCCACGGCGCCGGGTCCGCCGCGGCCGGGTCGAGCCACACCGTCGCGTAGTGCCGGTGGCGGAAGTACCGCACGCCGGACAGACGCGCGGTGAACGCGGCGCTCTCCGCGGCCGCGGCCGACAGCAGTGGCACGGCCCGCGCGAACTCCTCCTCCCGCACGAAGCCGAACAGCACGTTCACGTGCGGCGGCCACCGCCGTACCTGCGGGTCGTGCTCCCAGCGAATGTCCTGGATCGCCGGCCAGAGGTCCCGCGGCGGAAGCCACGCCACCGCCGTCCGGGCCGTGGGTGCCGCCTCCAGCACGCCCACCGGCCCGGCGCCGCCGGCCTCCGGGTTCCCGTCCACGTCTCCATGGTGCCGCGCTTCCCACGCTGCCACCCGGAATGATGGCGCATAGTCGTCGGTGATCGTGGGTGCGGTGAATCGATCTTGCGGAGGCGGGGAATCCACCCGCCATGATCGATGAGACGAGGGACGACCACGGAACGGACCACCGCGGCGCACGAGCTCACGAGGAGACGACCCGCCGCTACTACGACACCGGCGATGTCGACGCCTTCTACGACACCGTCTGGGGTGGCGAGGACATCCATGTCGGCGTCTACGCCCACGCGCGGGAGGCGATCGCGGACGCCTCGCACCGTACCGTGCGGCACGCCGGGGACCGGGTCGCGGACCTGCTCGGCCCGCGGGCCACGGTGCTGGACCTGGGCTCGGGGTACGGCGGCTCGGCCCGTGCGCTCGCCGAGCGCTTCGGCTGCCGGGTGGTGGCCGTCGACCTCAGCGAGGAGCACAACCGGCGGCACCGCGAGGCCAACGCCCGGCGGGGGCTGGACGGCCTGATCGAGGTCGTCACCGGCTCGCTCAACGACCTCCCCTTCGAAGCGGAACGTTTCGACGTGGTGTGGTCCCTTGAGGTCCTGTGCCATGTCGCGGACCGGGACGGCGCGCTGCGCGAGGCCGTACGCGTCCTCGAACCGGGCGGGGCGCTGGTCTTCTCGGACATCATGGCGGCCGAAGGGACCCCGGCCGAAGCCCTGCGGCCCGCGCTCTCCCGGCTCGGCGTGGAGACCCTGGCGACACCCTCGTTCTATCTGGAGCGTCTGGCCGGACTCGGCCTGGAGGCGGACTTCGAGGACCTGACCCCGCACATCACCACGCACTACGCCCGCCTCGACGAGGAGGTGCGCCACCGCGCGGCCGAGCTGCGGAACGTCATCAGCCCGGCCTACGTCGACGACCTGCTGGTCAACCTGCCCCTGTGGACGGACATCACGCGCCGGGGGCTGCTGCGCTGGGGCCTCTTCCACGCCCGCCGCGGGACGGTCCGCACCGGCTCGTGACGTACGGCGGACCCGGAACGATCTCAGATCTGGTGGAATCGCACACGCTGTCCGGTGGCCGCCGAGCGTTCCACCGCGTCGAGCAGGTCCTGCCGGTGCGCCGCGTGGGCGAAGTCGGGGACGTGGGCCGAACCGGTGGCGAGGTCGGTCAGGAGATCGGCGTAGAGGGCCCCGACCTGCTGGGCCGTGGTGTCCCGCAGCGCGGCCAGGTCGGGCGCGCCGTAGTAGTGCTCCGGCACCGGCAGTTCCTCCAGGGTGCGGGACCGGCCGTTGGCGCCGCGCACGGTGAGGCGGGCCTGCTGGAGGTGGCCCGAGTCGCCGGTGATCACCAGGTCGCCCTCGGTACCGTTGATCTCCCAGTGGAAGTTGGTCCCCCGGGACAGCCCGCCCCGGAAGTGCACCGAGGCCACGGCACCCGACTCCAGCGTCCCGGCCACCGCCACCTGGTCCGGGGCCGTCATCCGGGCCTGCCGCCCCGTCCCCTCCTCCCGTACGACCGGCCGCCGCACGGCCGTGGTGGCGGACAGCTCGGCGAACTCCCCGAGCACCATCGTCACCGCGTCGATCGTGTGCCCGAAGGGGATGGTCAGCATCGTGCCGCCGTTGTCGCGGTCCAGCAGGTACGCGCCGGCCGGCTCGAACTCCGGGCCCCAGCGCCGCCCCGAAGCCACCAGGCCGGTGGAGAGGACCTCGCCCACATAGCCGCCGACGACCAGGTCGTGCACGTACTGGACGGCCGGCGCGCTGCGGGCCTGCAGCCCCACGAACGTCCGCACCCCGGCCGCGGCGGCCGCGTCCGCCAGTTCGCGGGCCTCCGCCGCGCCGTTGCCCAGCGGCCACTCCGAGAGGACCGCCTTGCCGGCCGCCAGGGCGGCCAGTACCACCTCACGGTGCAGCGGCACCCGCACGCTGACCACCACCAGGTCCACCTCCGGCGAGGCGGCCAGGGACGCGGCGTCCCCGAAGACCAGCGGTACGTCGTGGGCCGCGCCGGCCGCCCGTGCCGAGTCGGCGCTGCCGGCCGCCAGGGCGCGCACCTCGAAGCCGGGCAGCGCCCGCAGCGCCGGAAGATGGGACTGCGCCGCCCAGCCGCCACGGGCGGAGAGGCCCACGATGCCCACGCGCACGGGCGGAGTGGAGGTAGTGGTGGTGGTCGTGTTCGTCATGCCCGGAACGTACGGGGAGCAGGGTGGTCACCCGCAAGGGCCCTTACTATCCAAAGGGAACCATTGCTGTTCAATGGCCTCATGAGCCGTCACGACATCTACGCGCTGCTCTGCCCGGGCCGTGCCGTCTTCGAGCTGCTGGCCAACAAGTGGACGGGGCTGGCCATCACCGCCCTCGCCGACGGCCCCCGCCGCTTCGGTGAACTGCGCCGCAAACTCGAGGGCGTCAGCCCCAAGGTGCTGACCGCCACCCTGCGCCGCCTGGAGGAGAACGGCCTGGTCCTGCGCACCGTCCACGCCGAGGTCCCGCCCCGCGTCGACTACGAGCTCACGGCGCTGGGCCGGGGCGCCCTGGAGCCCCTGGCCCACCTGCGGAGCTGGGTACGCACCCACGTGGACGACTTCGGACCGGAGGTGCACTGACCCCGGCGCACGAGGCCTTCAGGCGGACGAGGCGTCAAACGGCCGAGCCCAGCAGGGTCCCCACCCCGTAGGTCACCGCCATGGCCAGGGCTCCGCCGATCACGTTCCGCAGGATCGCCGGCCCTGTCGTGGCGCCACCGAGCCGGGCGCCGGCCCAGCCGGTGGCGACGAGGGCGGCGAGAACGCTGAGGACGGTGACCGGCAGCCGCCAGTCGGCCGGTGGCAGCACGATGAGCAGCAGGGGCAGCAGGGCGCCGGCCGTGAAGGAGAAGAAGCTGGCCACGGCCGCGGCCCAGGGGTTGGTGAGGTCGTCCGGGTCGATGCCCAACTCCACCCGCGCGTGGGCCCGCAGGGCGTCCTTGCTGGTGAGTTCCCGGGCGGCCGCGTCGGCCACGGTGTGGCTCAGGCCGCGCCGCTGCAAAGTGGCGGTCAGCGCGTCACGCCCGGCCCGGGGATGAGCGCGCAGCTCCCTCTCCTCCACCGCCAGCGCGGCCCGCTGCGCGTCGCGCTGGGCGCACACGGATACGTACTCGCCCGCCGCCATCGACAAGGAGCCGGCCAGCAGTCCCGCCAGCCCGGCGGTCAGCAGGGTGCCCCGGTGCCCGGTGGCACCGGCGACGCCGACGACGAGTCCGGCGGTGGACACCACCCCGTCATTGGCGCCGAGGACCGCGGCACGCAACCAGTTGAGCCGCCCCTCGGTGGCCTGGACGCTCCCCTCGTGGTGCGGCGGGGTCTGATCACTCACCGGACCAGCATCCCCCGATCGCCCCGCCGCCCCCCGGTCGGCTTAACCCGATCGGGCTAATGGGAGCGTCCGCCGGCCGGCGTCCGTGTTCGTGGCGTAACCGGCCATGCGGGGCGGGCGACGGCGCCCGTCACCACACGATCGCCGCCCTCCGAGGGGCCCGATGCGCCCCGACGGAAGAAAGTGGAGGTAGGCAAGTCACCGTGGAACCGCGCGGGAGGAAGGAGGTGGGCACAGGATGTCCGACGACATGATGGGCGACGAGGTCTACCAGCCGGCCCGGTCGGACCGCCGGGACAACACCGGCGACCTGGACCTGGAGAACGCGCTCGACGGCGATCTCATGGACCAGGTGCTCGACGCGGGCTACTCGCCCCCGGAGAGGCCTCTCGGCGTGGGGCACCACGGCACGACGGCCCGCGAGCAGCGCGAACGCGAGACGCTCGACCAGCGGCTCGCCGAGGAGGTCCCCGACATCACGGTGCCGGACGGGGACGGCATCGGCGATCAGCCGGGTACGGACGGCGAACCGATCGACGAGGAGGTCGGCGACGCGCGCGCCGGGCGGCTCACCGCCACCATCGACGCCATGCCCCCACGGCGCAACGACGTCTACGCCCGGGACGTCGGGATCGACGGCGGGGCGGCCTCCGCGGAGGAGGCGGCGATGCACATCGTGCCGGAGGAATCCATGACCGGATACGACGAGGACCTCGACGTGTGAGGCCTGTGAGGCGCGTGAGGCGTGTGAGGGCCTACGCGGCGCAGAACTCGTTGCCCTCGGGGTCCCGCATGACCCACCAGTGACCGGCGGGCCCCCTGTTCACCTCACGGACGCGGGTCGCGCCGAGGCCCTCCAGCCGTGCCACCAGGGCGTCGAGACCGCCGGGCTCGCTGTGGACGTCGATGTGCAGACGGTTCTTGCCGGTCTTGGCCTCGGGGACGTCCTGGAAGAGCAGCCGGCGCCCGCGCCCGGTGCCGCTGGTCCCGTCGTACGGGTCCTCGGGGTGACGGATCGCGGCGTAGCCGCGGAAGGTCCTGCGCCCGTGGTGCACGACGACCGCGTCCTCACCGATGTGGCCGGCGGCGAGGAGCTGCTCGACGAGCGCGCTGGGATCCTCCACCTCGTAGCCCAGCGCCGCGGCCCAGAAGTCCGCGAGCACGGGCGCGTTCGTACTGTCGATGACGAGTTTCCAGCTCAATGCCATGGGAACACTCCTACGGGCGCCGGGGGTTCCGGCGCAACTCACGAAAACCCTTTGGCGCGGTGCCGACGGCCTGTCAGGCTGCGGGGCCATGGCCTCTTACGAACTTCTCGCCCTCGGTGGCGGCGCCGGCGTCGGGAAGACGACCGTCGCGTGGGAAGTGTCCGCGCTGCTGCGCGCGAGCGCGACCGCGCACTGCCTCGTCGAGGGTGACTATCTGGACCAGATCCATCCGGCCCCCGCCGACGACCCGCACAGGACCGCGATCACGGAACGGAACCTCGCGTCCATGTGGTCGAACTACGCCACCCTTGGTCAGCACCGCCTGATCTATACGAACACGGTGAGCGTGCTCGAGACGCCGATGCTCTGCCGGGCCATGGGCGGTGGCCGGATCAGGGTGACATGTGTCCTGCTCACCGCCGGGGAAGAGACGGTGAGGCGGCGGCTCGCGCAGCGGGAGATCGGCTCCCAGCTCGACGCCCACATCGAGCGGAGTCTGCGCATGGCACGACTGCTCGACGAGAAGGCCCCGCCCGGCGCCGTCCGTATCCCGACCGACGGCCGGTCGGTTCAGGACATCGCCGCGGAGGTGGTGCGCGGCGCCGCCTGGTGAACGCCGGGCACGACCGCCCGGGGTGAGAATGGCCGTCATGCGGCTGCTGCTCACCTCCGACACCCACCTGCCCCGGCGTGCCCGCGCTCTGCCGGGCGAGCTTCTCACCGCCATCGACGGCGCCGACGTCGTCATCCATGCCGGGGACTGGGTGGACCTCGCGACCCTCGATCTCCTCACCGCACGCGCCACCCGCCTGATCGGCGTGTACGGCAACAACGACGGCCCCGAACTGCGTGCCCGGCTCCCCGAGGTCGCGCATGCCGAGCTCGGTGGGCTGCGCTTCGCGGTGGTTCACGAGACGGGGCCCGCGCAGGGCCGGGAGCGGCGCTGCGCCGAGCGTTTCCCCGGCGTGGACGTGCTGGTCTTCGGCCACAGCCACATCCCCTGGGACACCACCGCTCCGGGTGGCCTGCGGCTGCTCAACCCGGGCTCCCCCACCGACCGGCGACGTCAGCCCCACCACACGTACATGACCGTGGAGGTGGCCGACGCTCGGCTGCGGGACGTCACGCTCCACCGCGTCGGCGTCGCGGCGGACTAGCGGGTGACACGGTGGACGGCGGCGCCCGTTTGCGGCACGGCCGGTGTCGTGTTGTGGCGTCGCTTGCGCAGCCAGATGTACAGCAGCAGGCAGGGCAGCAGCAGCCCGCCGAGGCCGAGGACGACGAACGCCGTGAAGCTGCTGATGTTCCTGACCAGCCAGTCGAAGTTCTGCCCGAAGAAGCCGACGACGAAGGACATCGGGAGGAACACGGACGCGAGGATGGTGAGCCGTTCCATCGTGGCGCTCTGCCGCAGATTGATCTTGTTCTGCTCGACGGAGATCACCGCGATGTTCGCTTCGAGGACCGTGGCCAGCAGGTCTCTCTGGGCCGCGACCTCCTCGTTGACCAGCAGCAGATGGTCATGGACGTCGCGGAAGTAGGGCAGGAGCTCGGCCGGTGACCTGCTCGCCTGCAGCCGCCGGCCGAGCACGGCGAGCAGCGGGTGCACGGCACGGTAGAAATCGGTGGCCTCGCGGCGGAGGAAGTAGATCCGTTCGGTCGGGGCGACCTCTCCGGAGAACACCGTCGCCTCGATCTGCTCGATGTCGCGCTCGAGCTCCGCGACGACCGGCGCGTAGCTGTCGACCACCTGGTCGAGGATCGCCCAGAGCGTCGAGGAGCTGCCGGTCCGCAGCAGCTCGGGCCGCCGCTCGAGCCTGCTGCGGGCACCGTGCAGCTCACTGGCGATGCCCTGGCGGACGGTGATCACGAAGTGCTCGGCGAGGAAGACGCTGATCTCGCCGGTGTCGATCTCCTCGCGCTCGTCGTCGTAGCGCGCGGTACGCAGGATGATCAGCTCGGTGCCGTCCTCGTACTGCTCGGCCTTCGGCCGCAGGTGGAAGGCCGTGGCATCCTCGACCGCCAGTTCGTGCAGGTCAAAACACTCGCGCACCCTGGCGAGCTCCTCGGGGCCCGGCTCGAACATCCCCAGCCAGACGAACCCGCCCTGCGTGCAGCGGGCGGCGGCCTGCTCCAACGGCATCGCACCCTCGTGCTGCCGACGCCCGTCGCGATAGTGCGCGCAGTCGACGATCACGGCATTCCTCCTCGCGTCCAGCCGGTGAGCACCACCCTGTCGCCCACCACCGGCACACCACGCCGAACACGCCTCGCGCCGGGAACACTGCCTCCGATCAGCCCAGGCGCTCGAAGCGCACACCCCGCGCCCGCGAACAGATCAGAGGCGGAATCCGCTCACCGGCCGGCCTCCGCCCGCACGTGGTCCTCCCAGCGCCGTTCGACGCGGTCGAGGTGCTCACTGAACGCCTTGCCCGGGTCACCGGTCAGCGTCGCGAGCGTCACCATCCCGGTCAGGACGACGTCGCACGCCTCCCTCAACACGTCGTCCTCGGTGTGGGAGGTGCCCTTGCGCCGGTTCCAGCCCTTGGCACCGATGACGGCCTGCGCCAGCTCGCCCAGCTCCTCCTGCGTCTTGACCAGGCGCAGCAGCACCGCCACGTCCTGCGGCAGGTCCCGGCCCTTGTCGGTGAACCGCTTGATGCGGTGGACGGTCTCCCAGAGGTCCTCAGCCAACGTGTTCACCTTCCGGACGTGGACGGGCGGGCCCTCGAACAGCATCGTGTCGTCCCTTCCGTCAGGACACCGGGTGCGGGGAGGCGACGGTCGGGCCGTAGGTGGCCGCCGGTGTTCCGGTCATGAGCGCCCAGTAGCGGTCGCCGACGCTCCAGTGCCACCACTCCGTGGGGTAGTTGACGAGGCCGGCTCCGGCGAGTGCCGCGGCGAGGATCCGCCGGTGGTAGCGCGCCTTGGCGCCGATGTTCCGGGCGTGCGTGTAGCAGGCGCCGTCGCTCTCCTCGGGGGTGGCGTCGGTGCTCGTGCCCAGGTCGAGCTCGCGGCCGTCCGCGTCGGCGAGGGTGATGTCGACGGCCGCTCCGGCCGTGTGCGGGGCGGTCTCCGGCGGGGCCACGAAGCGGCTGGCGGCCCGGCGCACCTGGGCGTCCGGCCACTCCGGGTTGGCGGTACGCAGCTCGCGCGCGTACCGCTCGAAGTACCGCTCCTGCAGAGCCGGCGGCCGGTACCCCTCGACGAGCAGCAGCCGGACCCCGTCCGGGAGGGCGGCCTGCGCGGCGAGGAGCCGTCCGAGGACGCCTTCCCGTACCTGCGCGAACGCGCCCTCCGCGTCCTCCCTGCTCCGGTCGACCAGCAGACGGCTGTACCGCACGTCCACGAGCCGCTCACCGCATTCACGGACCGGTATCGCCGCGACCCGCGGATCGCACATGAGGACGATCTCCCCTGTGGTCCTCCCCCTCACGGTCCTCCCCCTCCACCACTCAGCGCGTCAGTTCGAGGCACCCCCGATGCTCAACTGCTCCGGACGGGTGAAGGGCACGGCCGTGGGCGCGGTTTCTAGAACGGCCCCTGGGTGAGGGCCACCGCGTCCGGGACCCTGACCACCGGTGGTGCGGTCAGCGGCATGACGCCGTGGATCTGGGAGCAGACGTAGTGCGCCGACATCATCGCCCCCTCCTGCCAGCCGGGCAGCGGGGACGCCTGGTCGCCGGTGACGTACAACCGGTCCGTGCCCTCCGGTTGGAGCAGCTGCTTGTACGCGCGCAGGTGCCCGGGGTCGGCGGGGTTCCACGCGGCCCAGCCGCCCGGCATGTGGGGGACCTTGTGCCAGGCGATCGAGACGCCCTTCTCCTTCGGGACGTTCCCCTCCTGCCCGAACTCCTCGTGCAGGGCGACCGCGCCCTCCCAGGCGGTGTCGATGCGCCGTTCCGGGGGCATGTCGCCCAGTTCCCCGGCCCGTTCCTCGAAGTTGTACGCGCCGGTCAGCGTGCCCTTGTCGGAGAAGAAGTCGTTGGACGGGTACCACAGCTGGGTGATGAGATGATCGGTCCAGCTGATACCGCCGTAGATCATGTTGGCGTCGTTCTCCCAGAAGCGCCGGTCCGCCTGCCAGCCGACCTTGCACGTGCGCTCGAAGTCCACGGCGGCGATGGCGTGGCGGAATTCGGGTGAGACGCCTTCGAACGCGATCCCGCGCAGCAGGGGCAGCGGAATGTTGCTCACGCAGTAGTCCGCCTCCTCGACGCACTCCCGGCCGCCCTTCCGGTACGTGATCTTCACTCCCTGCTGGTCCTGCACGGAGATCCCGGTGGCCTCGGCGTTCAGCTCGATGATCGCCCCTTCGGCCACGGCCGCTTCGGCGAGCGCGTGCACCACCTGGTCCATGCCGCCGACCGGCTGGAACATCGTGGCCTGCCACAGGTAGGCGACGGGCTGGTAGAAGTGCTCCGTCCAGAACTTCGACGCCAGCAGCTCGTGGAACGGAACGGGCGGCGCCGGCCTGGGGAACGTGTGGACGTCCAGGGGGTTGAGGTATCCCGAGCGGGTGGAGCCCTCGTAGGTCAGGGTGTCGCTGTCGAGGTCGCCGAAGACGACGAGCAGGTCGCGGAGTTCCGGGCCGAGGTCCGGCTCCAGCTCGGCGAGGCGGGCGGCGAGGTGTCCGCGTGTGTCGTTGGCGACGCGGTTGTTGCGCCACCGGTGGCCGCCGGGCGCGCCTCCGAGCCGGACGACGCTCGCGGTCGTCTCCATGATGTAGGGCTCCAGGTCCACCCCGAGTTCCGTGCAGTACTCGATCACCCGGCGGTGGTGGTGCGGGATGCGGCCCGGACCGAGGTTGAGGTAGAGGCCCTCGTCGAAGTCGCACAGGTGGGTGCGGACGAGTTCCCCGCCGGTGCCGCGTTCGTAGAGCGCGTCGCCCCGCCGGGCGGTACGGTTCCGGCCGCCGGCGTGGCGCCAGGCCTCCAGGACCGTACAGCGGTAGCCGCGCAGGGACAGTTCGTAGGCGGCCGTCAGGCCGGCGACGCCGGCGCCCAGGACGAACACCGTCGGGCGTTCGGCGCGGCGGGTCGTCGGGAGGCCGAGCTCTCCGGTCCAGCCTGTCGCTTCCGGCCCTTCGGTACCGGCCATGGCCCGGTACAGGGACTCGGCGGCCCGGCCCGCGGGGGCTGTGGGGGACGTCATGGGTGGGGGCACGTCGTGGGGGGTGCTCATGGCGGCCTCCGGAAGAGAACGCGTGTGCGTTCTTTTCGGGTGAAATACGCATGGATGGCGATCCATACCGACGTTACGGATCCGCCCACGCCGTGACAGCGCCCACATATCGGCCAAGAAGCATGAGAGCGCATGATTCCGGCCACGCCGTCAGCGGCCTGACAGGCCCTCCACCGAGAAGGGTGAGGGACCATGAAGCCCGCGTTCCTCCTGAATCCACCCCGAGAAGGGCGTCATCCGCCCGCGAGGGGCCCGCACAGGGCCACGACCAGCGAATCCGTCCGAATTCCACCGCAACGGGGGTGGTTTCCCGTCAGGCCGGCCATTGTCGGCGGAATATGCCGGGAGGGGGGCGTCGTTCTTCGTGGCCTCGCTCTCACCGGCCCCGGCGCGGGCCACCACCGAGCGGCACACCGGTGCGGTCGGACTGCTCGCGGGAGGCCTTCGAGTCCGTGCTCCGGGCCGCCTCCAGCGGAATGACGGGAGCATGCGTCGGGCGCCCGGGCGGCGGAACGTATCCGGGAAGGCTCAGGGTCCCCCAGACGTACGGGTCGGCCTGAGCGCTGCCGAACGGGGACCACGCGAGCCGGGAGCGGCCCGTCCTGTCCTGCGTGTCGGAGTCGTACAGCAGGACGTTCGCGGTGAGCCGGTCGGGGTCGACGGGGGCGGGCAGATCGGCGAGCGGGATCCTCACCTCCACCGTGTAGCCCTCGTACGGCTCGCTCACCGTCGACGCGAAGGCCATGCCCGGCGCGGTCCTGGCCACAGGCCCCTGCCGGTTGTCGCCGTCACGCCCGGCGCAGGCTCCGCCGCCCTTCCGCGTGAAGGGCAGGACGGCGGCCTTGAAGGTGGTGGAGGTGTCGGCCGAGCGGCCCTGCGGATCGAGGTCGATCTCGACGGAGTCCGTGCGCCAATGACGCTTGCAGTCCGCCGTTCCGTCGAGCGCGGCACCCTGCTTGTCGTCCGTGACGCGCACCAGGACGTAGAGGTCGTCGCCCTTGCGGGCGAAGCGCGCTTCCGCCGCGCAGTCCTTCTCCGACGAACAGCGCGCGCCCTCCCAGTGCGTGAGCTTCAGGGCCGCACCGGGGTACTCACCGGCGGACTCCCTGCCGTCGACGACCGGTGCCTCCGCCACCTCGGCGACCGTGGCGGACGGGCGGTCCGGATACGCGGGCTGCGCGTCGTTGGCCAGCCAGGGCAGCTTCACCCGCCGCGCCCAGTCGCGGAATTCGGCGTACTGGGGGCGCAGACCGGACTGGGCGCGCTCCTGGGCCCGTACGGGCTTCCCGTTCTCGGCCACCACGGTGAACCATTCGCAGGGCAGCCTGTCCGCCGGCGTGTCGACCGTCTCCGGCAGCGTGCCGAAGCCCTGGGTGACGTACCTGCGGGCCGCGTCCCGTTCCAGCTGGGCCCAGGTCCTTCCGCCGGCGGAACGCCCGCCGGGCCAGACGCCGAGGACGGGCAGCCCGGTGTGCGCGTCGTCGACCCGCCTGCCGTCGCAGCGGGAGCCCAGGGGCCCCTTGAAACCCCAGCTCTGCGTCATCAGCCGGGTGGGCTTCCAGGGCCGGTAGCCCTCCACGGCGATCTGCTCGGGGAACGCCTTCGGATCGCCGGCCAGGGTGAACGCCTCGATCGCCATGCGCCCGGCCTGCTGGTGGGCGCCGTGCTGGTTGAAGGGCCGCGGGTCCATGGTGACGACGGTCCTCGGTGTGGTGGCGCGGATCATCCGGACGATCCGCTCGAGCGTGTCCGTCGGCCGTTGCGGCGCCCGGTTCCAGGACCTGCCGGTCAGCGGCGCGTCGAGCGTGTACCAGAAGTCCGGCTTGTCGAGGTAGTAGACGTCGCGGACGCCGACGGTCGCGACGGCCCGGCGCTCCTCCGCCTCACGGATCATGCCGAGCGGAACGCCCTCCTCCGGGCCGGCCGCGTTGCCGCCGCCCTCCCCTCGCGTGACGGTGACGACAGCGGCACTGAGCCCATCCCGCTCCTTCCAGCGCCCCAGGGTGGCCAGGGACTGGAACTCGTCGTCGGGATGGGCGCCGATGAACAACACGTCCGCGTGCGCACGGTCGGCACCACCGGTGGACGTGGCGCGCGCGGCCGGCCGGGCGGCGCTGTCGCAGGCGGCCAGCGCCGGCACGACGGCGACGAGCGCGGCCGCCGCGAGGACGAGGGGCGCGGTGCGTCTCGGCTTGCGTGGACTCACGGGAACCGTTCCTCTCTTCGTCTTCAGGCAACAGCATGCTCGGCGCCTCGTAAATAGGTGGCTCTCGTCCCGACACGGCGGGATGATCCCCCTGAACGCTTTCTCCCTCCCCGGGAAGGGGCCGTGATGACGACTGCGACGTCCGGGCCGAGCGGATCCAGGCCCGGGCCCGAACCCGAGGTCCGTGCGGCGGCCGGCGTACTGCGCGGCACCGTGGAGAACGGCGTGGCGGTCTTCCGCGGCATCCCCTTCGCCGAACCGCCGGTCGGTGCGCTCCGTTTCGCCGCGCCACGGCCGGTCAGGGGCTGGGAGGGGGTACGGCAGGCCGTGGCGTACGGCCCACCGCCTCCGCAGTCCGGCGCCTTCGGCATGGACGCGCATACGAGGGACGGCGGCGCGGGAGGCGCGGCGGATGCCGGCTGGCTGACGGTCAACGTCTGGTCGCCCGAGCCGCACCCCGGGGCGGAGCTTCCCGTGCTGGTGTGGATCCACGGCGGCGCCTACCTCTTCGGCATGTCCGGCCTTCCCGAGTACGACGGGGCCCGCCTCGCGCGGGAGGGCGGTGTCGTCGTGGTGACGCTCAACTACCGCCTGGGCATCGAGGGCTTCGCGCACATCGAGGGAGCGCCCGCCAACCGGGGTCTGCTCGATCAGGTGGCCGCGCTGGAGTGGGTGCGCGAGAACATCCGGGCCTTCGGCGGCGACGCGGAGCGGGTCACGGTCTTCGGCCAGTCGGCGGGCGCGGGGTCGGTCGCCGCGCTGCTGGCGATGCCGCGCGCGGCCGGTCTCTTCCGCCGGGCGGTCGCGCAGAGCGTCCAGGGGACGTTCTTCTCGCCGGCGCTCGCCGCCGGCATCGCCGCCGCCTGCGCCGCCGAGCTGGGGCTGCGGCCCACCGCGGCCGATCTGTCCACCGTGTCCCCGTACCGGCTGCCCGCCGCCGGTGACGCGATCGCGGCCAAGTCCGTCTCGTTCGCGGAGCGCTGGGGCCGGGCCGCGTACAGGTCGATCCCGTTCGCGCCCGTCGTCGACGGTGACGTCCTGCCCGTCACCCCCTGGCAGGCCCTGGCCGCCGGCGCCGGCCGGGACGTCGACGTCCTCGTCGGGCACACCCGCGACGAGCAGCGGCTCTTCACCGCGATCGACGGCACGCTCGGCCGGATCACCGACGAGCTGGCCACGGCCGCTCTGGACGTCTTCGCCCCCGGCCCGGACGGCGCGCGCCGCTATCGCGACGCCTTCCCGGCCGCGGGCCCGGAGGAGCTGTACGAACTGGTCCACTCCGACTGGCTGTTCCGCATACCCGGCCTCCACCTCGCCCAGGCGCAGATCACCGGCGGCGGACGCGCCCACCTGTACGAACTCACCTGGCCCGCCCCGGGCATGGGTGGGGTCCTCGGCGCCTGCCACGGTCTCGACGTCCCGCTCGTCTTCGGCAACCTGCACAGCGGTCAGCCCGCCGCACTCATCGGCGGGAGCGACGGCTCCTCCCCCGCGGCCGAGGATCTGTCGGCGCGGATGCGCACCGCGTGGACGGCCTTCGCCGCGCACGGCGACCCCGGCTGGCCCACGTACGACGCCGGGCGGCGCCTCACACGCGTCTTCGACGGGCGACCGGATGTCGCCACCGTCACCGCCTACCCGGAGGAGGCCTCCCGCCTCCTCTGGCACGACCATTCCCTTCCGGTCCTTCGGCTGGTCAACGAACCTTGACGGTGACCTTCCAGGGCCGGGCCCCCCGGGGGCAGACATGGCCGGGGTCGGCATCGCACCGACGCTGAGCGGTGACGGTGCTCCTGCCGTCGTCCTTGGCCCGGAATTCGGCCTCCGCGTCCCCGTTCGGCGAGGTGTGGCCCGAGGACCGGGACAGCACCTTGGGCTTCGACGCGGTCGGCAGGTCCCACATCCACGTCACGTGGCGGTCCCGGGCCACCTTCAGACGCACCTTGATCGTGCCGCCGTGGCGCGTGGACACCTTCCGTCCGTTGTCGCCGGTGGAGAGCTCGACGACGGCCCTCACGGCGGGTTTCGCACCGGCGGTGGCGGGGAGTGCGACCGCGGGCGCGGACAGAGCCAGGCCGGCGAGGGCGGGAAGGACGAGGAACCGTCTGGTCTTCATACGCCCCGTCTACACCGTGGGCACACAGGAGAGTCCCGTATCCGACGACGTTTCACCCTATGGGCACAGGCGGCCGATGACTTCCCGCCCGCGATGCGCCCGCGCACACCACGGGACGAACGCGCGGCCCACGGCCGCGCACGCCCCTTCCGCGCTCCGACACACCCTCGGGCACGCGTGCGGAACACGTACACGGATACCTGGAGGGGTAAAGGGCCGGTATCAGCGCATTCGCTACGAGGGAGCAGCGATGTCCGGTATCACCACGACCAGTGAGCCCATCGGGCCGGGCCCGGAGGACCTGGAGCAGCCGGTGTACGAGCCTCCGGCGTTCGTCGAGGTCGGGGCGTTCTCCGCCCTCACACTCGGGTCGTTCGAGGGGAACGTGCTGGAGCCTCTCGGCGAGGGCCTGCGGTGGTGGCAGTAGAGGTAGCGCCCTCCGATGGCACCGGTGGCACCGGTGGCCGTCCCGGCCGGCATCTGGTTCGTCGTCCTGTCCGACGGCCACGCGGCCGACGCGGCGGCGCGGGCGCTGCGCCCGGCGGCCCATCGGGTGGTCGCGCACGCCTCCGGTCGGCCGTGGCTCCTGGGGCGCTGGCCCGACGGCTGGGTGAAGGTCGCCGAGGCCGGCCGCGCGCGGGTGGCGGTGATCGGACGGTGCGCGCTCCCCGCCGCCGAGTGGTCGGCCGAGCCGGCCCGCGTGCCCGTGGGGGACGTCGAGTGGGTCGAGCGGCTCGTGCGGGGGCTGGCGGGCAGTTTCCACCTCGTCGCGTCGGTCGGCGGCCTGGTGCGGGTCCGCGGCAGCGCGTCGGCCCTCCGACGGGTCTGCCACGCCCGAGTGGGCGGTGTGACGGTGGCCGCCGATCGCTGCGACGTACTGGCCGCGGCGATCGCGGCGCCCGTGGACGAGCGGGTGCTCGCGACACGCCTGATGCCCGCGGGCACCCTGCACGCGGCGGACGGCGCCGGCATCCGCCAGGGGGTCACGGCCGTACCGCCGGACCACGCCCTGCTCATCGACGCCGACGGCCGGGCCCGGACGCGGCGTTGGTGGCGGGCGCCCGAGCCCGTACTGCCGCTGGCCGAGGGGGCGGCCGCCCTGCGGCAGGCGCTGTCGGCCGCCGTGGACTCCTGCACCTCCGGCGCCGGAACGGTCAGCGCGGATCTGTCGGGGGGCCTGGACTCGACCAGCCTCTGCTTCCTCGCGGCCCGCGGCCCGGCCCGGCTGGTCACCACCCATCTCGAGGGCACCGACCCCCGCAACGACGACAGCGTCCGGGCGCGCCGGGCCGCGGCCGCGCTGCCGGACGCACGGCACGAGCGCGTGGAGCGCGGGAGGGTTCCGGCGTGGTTCGCCGACGTCGGACGGCCGTGCCCGGCGGTCGAGGAGCCGGGCGCCTGGGTGCGCGACCGGGCACGCCTGACGGACCTCACCGCGCGGATGGGCGCCGCCGGTTCGCGCCTGCATCTGACCGGGTTCGGCGCCGACGAGCTGTTCACCGTCGGCCCACGCCATCTCCACGACCTGCTCCGGGACCACTCGCTCGCCGCCCTGCCCCGCCTCCGCACCCATCTCCTGCGGACCCGGCAGTCGCCGACGGCGCTCGTCCGCGCCCTGGCGGACCGCACCCCGTACCCCGTCTGGCAGGCACGAGCCCTCAGGGACGTGACCGCTCTCGCCGAGGGGTCCCCCGCCCCGTCCCTGGCGTGGGGGCCGGTGCCGCGTCTGCCGCCCTGGGCGACCCGGTACGCGGTCGAAGCCGCCCGGGAGGCGCTGCGCGAGTTGTGCGATCGCGTCCCCGGAGGCGGCGAACCGCTGGCCCGGGGGCGCGCCCAGCACACCGCCGTCCTGTACGCCCGGGTCGCCGGCGGCGGGGTCCGCCGCGTCGACCAGGTGACGACGCCGGCGGGCCTGCCCCAGGCCGCGCCGTGCCTGGACGACACGGTCATGGAGGCCGCTCTCGCGGTCCGCCCGCAGGACCGCGCCGCGCCCGGGGGAGGCAAGCCCCTCCTGGCCGCCGCGATGCGCGGCATCGTCCCGGACCCGCTCCTCGCCCGCACCGGCAAGGGCGACTACAGCGCCGACTTCTACACCGCCCTGCGCCGTCACCGCGCCGGACTCCTGCGCTTCTTCGAGGACTCCCTGCTCGCGGAACGCGGGCTCATCGACGCCGCCGCGCTGCGCCACGCCCTGCTCGCCCCTCATCCCACGCCGCTGGTCGTCACGCCCCTGTCCCAGACGGTCGCCTGCGAGGCCTGGCTCCGCTCGGTGGACTGCGGGTGAAGGACGGACACGGCCCCTGCGCCGGCCCTAGCATGGCTGGTCATGGGCAGCAGCCACGTGCCGTACCCCTTCTCCGACGTCGACGCCCATCCCGACCCGGGCCACTTGATCGACTCGCTGTACAGCCTGCGGAACGAAGCCTTCTACGTCTCCTACAAGCAGCGTCTGCTGGAGCTGCTGCGAGCCCGGCCGGGCCGGCGCTTCCTCGATGTCGGGGCCGGCACGGGCGATGCCGCCGGAAGGCTCTCCGCCACGACCGGCGCGGACGTCGTGGCCTGCGACCTGGCCAAGGTCATGTGCGCCGAGATGAGGAGGAACGGGCTACGGCACGTGGCCGTGGCCGACGTGCATCGTCTGCCCTTCAGGGACGCGGTCTTCGACGGGGTCTGGGCCGATCGTGTCGTCCAGCACGTGGAAAATCCGGGGCAGGCCCTGGGCGAGATGGTGCGGGTCGTCCGCCCCGGAGGCCGCGTCGTCGTGTTCGATCCGGATTCCGGCACACAGGCCCTGAACATCGAGGACCACCGCCTCGCGGCCCGGGTCCTGTCCCTGCGGCAGACCGTGAACCTCCGCCACGGCACCGTCGCCCGCCGGGTGCCGGGCATCCTCGCCACGCTCGGCCTCCAGGAGATCCACGTCGAGACCCGCACGCTTCTCGTACGTGACCGTGAGACCGTGGACCGCTGGATGAGCATCCGTGGCTGGGCCGACAGGTTCGCCGACCTCGGCCACCTGGAGCGGGCCGAGGCCCACCGCTTCAACGCCCTCCTCGACGAGGCGATCCGCGGTGGGACGTTCCTCTACTCGGTCACATACTTCCTCACGTCCGCCACCGTGCCCGGACGTCACGGGTGACCGCCGCCTCCGCCCGCCGATGCGGCGGTCAGCGGGCGGGCTGCCAGGGGAAGGGCGCCAGGTCCGGCTCGACCCAGCCGGACCTGGCCGTGTCACCGGCCAGCGTCAGCGGCTGGTAGAAGCGGCCGAGCAGCTCCTTGTCGAGCAGTTCCGGGTGCCGGGCGGCGAAGGCATCGAAGTCCTCGTCCTCGCAGGCCGCGAAGTGCCCCACCAGCTCGACCCAGGCCCGGCTCATCGTCACGTGGAACTTCTCCGGCGCCCCGGCATTGGTGGCGGTGTGCCGGATGCCGTCGCTGACCAGGTCCACGGCCGTGGCGGTGCCGTACGCGCGCACGGCCAGCCAGGTCAGCCGGACATGCTGGCGGTGGCCGAAGCGGTCCGATCCCGTCATCGCCTCACGCATCAGCTCCGCGAACGCGGACGCGGACGGGGGCACGGACGGGGGGACGGACGGGCTGTCGGGGCGGGCCGAGGATGTGTTCATGCGAATGCCTTGATCAGGGTCTGGAGGACGGCGGGGAGGCCGGTCGCCTCGGCCGGGAAGAGATCGCCCGGGGCACGTTGCTCCAGGTCGGTCGGGGTCCAGTGAAGGGTATCGGCGGTCAGAACGGGCTGGGGTACCCGAAGCCGTTCACCCGGTCGTGGATCGCGCGCAGCCACGGCTGACGTACGGCGGGCAGCCGTGCCAGCGTGTGCAGGAAGACGCGCCGCTCGGGCCGGAAGCGCCGGACCGGACGCAGCGGCGGGGGATCGTCACGCAGGACGCCCTCGGGCAGCGTCCCTGTCGCGGGGAGCAGCCGGCGCTCACGGTGAAAGGCCAGGTGCGCCCACACGTCGGCGGCCAGGGGCACGGCCTTCGCGGTGCCGGACGGCTGCCACGCCTCCCCCGTTCGCGGATGCCCCGGCACCAGGAGGATGCCGGCGGCCGGGTCCGGGCCGGGCAGGCCGGGTCCGGCGAGCGCCAGGGTCTTCGCCGGTGTCCCGGACGGGAGCAGCGCGTCGAGGGCGTGGCGGAAGATGTCCGCCACGAGCCCGTCGGGGACGCTCACGCGCGTACCGTCCGAGGCGGCCACCAGGTGGGCCATCGCCGCACCGACGGCCGATTCCCATTCCCGGCCCCATTGCCCGGTCGAGTCGAAGGGCGGCCTGCCCTGCGGCCCGCGGGCCAGGTCCGCCCAGTCGGCGGCCCAGGGCGCGGGGCCGTCGACGGGGAGGTGGCGTACGGCGCCCGGGTCGAACCAGACCGCCTGCCAGAGCGAACAGTCGTCGATACGGGTCGCCACCGGCAGGCCGCACCGCTCGCAGGCGAGGTTCGGGCCCGCCCCGCCGGACAGTCCGCAGCAGTAGCCCTCGCACCGCTCGGGGATCAGGGCGGTGCCACGGGTATCCCCCGGCGCGACGACGATCGAGCCGGAGGGTCCGTAGGACAGCGCATGGCCCGGGGCGAACACACCCCGGGCCGCCGCCTCGTCGTCCGCGATCTCGTCGTACCGCCGCCACGGCGGCCCGTACGGCTCGGGGTCGACGGCGTACGTGCCCTGTTCCATCAGCACCGGGAGCAGTACACCGTTCCCCCACTGATGGCGGGCGTGGGCGGGCAGCGCGACCTGCGACAGCGGGGTGCTCAGCACAGCGTCGCACTCCGCGCACGCGAACACCGTCATGCGGCCCTCCCAGGCGTCCGGAACGGGAATTCCCCGCGATCGCGGGTACGGGTTACAGATAGGGGCGTGTGATCAGCTCGATGGCGTGACCGGCGGGGTCCTTGAAATACACCCCGCGGCCGCCGTGCTCGTTGTTGATCTCGCCCGGCCGCTTCATCTGCGGATCGGCCCAGTGCACGACGCCGCCGTCGCACAGTCGCCGGTACGCCCGGTCGAAGAGGTCGTCGTCGACCAGGAAGGCGTAGTGCTGCATCTGGATCTCCACCGGCGGCTCGGCGAACTGCAGCAGGACGCCGTCGGTGAGCTGGATGTTGACGAACGGCCCCCAGGACGGCGCCTCCGGGAGTTCCAGCAACTCACGGAAGAAACGGGCGGATTCGTCGCGATCCTTGGCGGCGATGATGGTGTGGTTGAAAGTGACGGCCATGTGGAGGTACCTCGCTGTTGTTCGACACGAAAACGGACTTCGGACTCGTCGTGCGTGAGCGACGAGGGGGTCCGCGTGCCGAACCGAGAGGGTGCCGTCCTGGCACCCGCCCTGCGGTCAGTACTCCACCGGATAGCCGATCCGTGTATGGCGTAGCGCCGGTCCGGTGTTCACGCCGGTGACGTTACTTGATCTTGTCGGCTCCGACAACCGGATTTCCGGAAGCGGGATGTGAACAGGGTTTTGAACAGGGGTTGAAACTGCCGCTGCGGCACCTTCTACCGTCCTGAGCGGGGCCGGAGAGACCGGCCCGGAGAAGCGCTTCATGAGGGAGGCGGCGATGGCGTGGCCGACCGCGGAGGTCGCCCGGATGTCGGGCGTGACGGCCCGGACGCTGCGGCACTACGACGAGATCGGCCTGCTGCCACCGGCGCACGTCGGTACCAACGGTCACCGTTACTACGAGGAGCGCCAGCTGCTGCGGCTGCAGCAGATCCTCGTCCTGCGGGCGCTGGGCCTGGGGCTGCCGGAGATCCGGCGGGTCCTGTCCGAGCAGATCGACCAACTGGAGGCCCTGCGCGGCCACCACCGCCGGCTGCTCGCCGAACGCGACCGGCTGGACACTCTGGCCGGCACCGTCTCCCGCACGATCGCCGAACTGGAACAGTCCAGGAAGGACGGCAAGCCCATGACCAGCATCAACCGACCGGAGAACCTGTTCGAGGGTATCCGGCCCGCCGTGTACGAGCAGACCCTGCGCGACTTCCCGGGGCTGGCCGGCGACATCGAGCGGCACACCGCGACGATGAGCGAGGCCGAGATCGAGGCCGGGCAGCGGGCGCGGACCGCGGGGATGATCCGGCTGGCCGAGCTGATGGCGGCCGGCCGGCCCGTCGACGCGGAGGCGGTGCAGGCCGAGATGGACGTCCAGTACCGGGCGCTGAGGAAGCTGCGCGCCGTTTCCGTGGAGGAGTACCGCGCGCTCGGGCGCGCCTGCGTGGACAACGAGCCGTGGCGCGCGGCGTACGAGTCGATCGCCCCGGGCCTGGCCGCCTACCAGCGTGAGGCCATGGAGGTGTACGCCACGACCCGGCTGGGCTGAGCCGGGGCGGCGGGCGTTCCGGTGGCGGGGGGGGGGGGGGCGGGGGGGGGGGGAGGGGGTCCCCCTGCGGAAGAAGGGGGGGGAGGGGTTTCCCCGCATAAGAAGTT
>NZ_JBWKFM010000012.1:144411-197665 GCF_056434285.1 Streptomyces sp. NPDC044063 | reverse complement strand
GGGTCGCGCGCGTGCGAGGGGGGGGAGGGGGGGGGGGGCACCAGCACGCGGGGGGGGGGGGGGGGGGGGGGGGTGGTTGTGCTGGTTGCGCGCCACCCCCCCCCCCCCCCCCCCCCCCCCGGTCCGTCACGCCGGAGAGCGGGGCGCGGCGGCTGTCGCCTCAGCGGGCGAGTTCGGCCAGGGCACGCACCCCTTGGAGGATCTCGTCGGCGCTCGGGGCGGTGGCGGGGTCGCCGAGGTACTGGATCATCACGCCCGACATGAGGGCGAGTTGCACGCTGCCGAGCGTCCGTACGTCCTCCTGCGCGACGGTCTCCTCCGGGACGCCCTTGAGGATCGCGGCGATGCCCCGGCGGCCCTGCGCGGTGCCGTCGGCCAGCGCGGTGCGCAGGTCGGGCTGGCGCTGGGCCTGCATGAACAGTTCCATCGAGGCCAGCCAGAGGTCGGGGTGGGCGCCGAAGTCGTCGATCAGGCTCTGCCAGATCTGTGCGAAGTGCCGTTTGGTGGAGCCGTCGGCGTCGGGGACGAGGGCCCGGCCCATCGCGTCGCCCCACTCGTCGAGGATGTCGAACAGGGCCTGGTTGAGGAGCGCCTCGCGGGAGCCGTAGTGGTAGCCGATGGCGGCCATGCTCACTCCGGCGGCGGTGGCGATGTCACGGACGCTGCTGCGGTCGTACCCCTTCTGCCGCAGGCACGCCTTCGCGCCCGTCAGCAGGGCTTCGCGGTTTCCCATGCTCCGGAGCGTAGCACCGGCTTGCGCGAACGCCTGAGGCGATCGATCAATACGGTCGGCCCTTATCCCGGCAGGCCCCACTCGTCCGGGCCGCCCCCTCGCCATTCGACGAGTGCGGGATCGGTGATGTCGTAGCTCCCGACCTCAAGGCCCGCGCGGCGCAGGAATTCATCGAGGTCGCGCAGCGTGTAGGCCATGCCCAGGATGTCTCCGTCAGCGCGTACCCGCCGACCGCCGGTGTGGTCGGGCGGGTAGACGACAATGCGCGGGCCGTCAGCCATACGACCACTGTGCGGGCCGCAGACCGGGTCCGCACGCGCTGCTGCTCCGTCCCGGGGGTACAGCCGGTCCGGTCATGGCCCATGGTGGTCATGGCTTCGCCCCGCTACGCTTCTCGCTGTGCCCAGGCCTGACGGCCGGGCATGGGGTATGTCAGGAGCGCGAGCGGCGTCCCACGGGGGCGGTGCGCTCAACTCGACGACAAGTGAAGATGAGTCTCTAAAACGCCGCAGGAGTCTCAGCAGACCATCACCAGGTGGTCGGGCTGAGGCTGCTTGCCGACTGGTCGACCCCTCTCCTGGAAGGAATCGACCGGTGCGGACCACATTCGCCGTTCAGATGCTGCTCGTGGCCTTGGCGTTTGTATCTTCGCTACTCATCGCCGTCGTAGCAGGCGTCCTTTCCCATGCCGCGGGTACCCGTACCGCCGGTGCGATGCTGTGCGGCGGAGGCGCGTTCATCGCGTGGATGTCCCTGTGCACCACCCTGTTGAACTCACTCGGCCTGCTCGGCGGCACACGCGAGGCCGGACGTTCACGAAATCGTGGCGACTAGGAGCCGTACTGCCCTGCGGCGGGCAGCGCCTGGATCGGCCCGGTGCCGCGCACCGTCGTCGGAGCGAGCGCCACAGGCGGCCGCAGGCCACGGCGCACCCGGTACGGGTGAGGCCCCCGCCACGGCATTCACCATGACGAGGGCCTCCTCGGACGACAACGGCCCGGTGTCGGGCACACGACTCACACCGGTTCGGGTTGCCTTTCCCGTCGCTGCGCCGGTACGGACATCGGCGGCGCCGATTCCCACCGCTTCGTGGTCCGTATGTAGCCGTAGATCACCGAGACCATCGCCAGAATCATCAGCGGACCGAATACCCACGGATATTCGGCCATCTCCACCGACAGATAGCGGTAGGAAACCAGGAGCGCGGTGAAGACCGCCGCGCCGTAGGCGACCAGCTGGGTTCCCGACCGGTCCCAGCCACGGGCGAGAGCGCGCAGAGCCGCCTCGATCGTCAGCGTGAACACCACTCCGGCGATGAGATCCGTGCCGTAGTGGTAACCGAATCCCAGCGTCGCACCGAGCGTGGTGATCAGCCAGAACGCGCCGAAGAATCGCAGAATGCGCGGGCCCTTCCGCGAATGTATGAAGATCGCGGTGGCCCACGCCGTGTGGAGGCTGGGCATGCAGTTGCGCGGGGTGGTCTCGTCGAAGGGCATGTGGTGCGGGAGACCGGTCGGCGCGGTGTTCGGCCACAGGTCGGCCACCGCCCAGTGCCCACCGTCGGCGCCGTAGGCGAAGATCGGCCCGACCACCGGGAAGATCATGTAGATGCCCGGTCCGAGGAGGCCGATCACCAGGAAGGTGCGCACCAGGTGGTGGGTCGGGAAGCGGCGCTCGGTCGCCACGTTGCGCAGCTGGTACAGCGCGACGACGACCGCTGCCACCGCGAGCTGGATGTAGACGTAGTCGAGAAGGTGCTCACCGATCGTCCCGGTGGCCCTGACGAACCGGCCCACCAGCCACGACGGGTCGCCCAGCGCGTGATCCGCGGTCGCCAGGTACTGGTCGAGCACGGTCGGGCGGGTCTTCGACGTGATGAGCAGCCAGGTGTCACCGGTCTTGCGGCCGGCCACCAGCAGCAGACCCAGCCCGACGCCCTTCAGCAGCAGGGCCCGCTCCCGGCCGGTGCGCCGCGTGACGGCGATGACCGCACAGCCCAGAACCACCCACAACGCGCCGTTGCCGAAGAAATGGCCGTGGGCCATTTTGATGTCGAGCGCCCACCGCACCAGTATGAAGACGAGGTCGATGCCGATCGCGACACCGGCCGCGACGAGTCTTTCCCGCCAGGTGAGCACCACCATCATCAACGCCATACCGGCGTACAGCAGCGGCCCCGACTTGGGAGCGAATATCACCTCTTTCGCCTGATTCGTCATCGGCCCCGGCAGGCCGTAGTGCCGTGCGGCTATCTCCAGCGCTATGAGGAATCCGAGGGCCACCACGCCCGCCGTGGCCCACAGTATCGTCCGCGGTTGACGCCACGCGGCGAAATTACTTCTGCGGTTGTCTATCGATATCAATTATTCGGCCGATTTACTAGACGTCGATTAAGTGGGTTGTCCGTCGTGCTGGATGGCGTTTTTCTGATGAAGAACAGGCGATGAGTGTGATCATCGTGAGCCCGAACATGCTATCGGAGTGGCCGGGGGTCATCTCAAATGACCGCCCGATCAGGCCGTATCGGCCTCAGGAGCTTCAGGAACCTCAGGAGCCTCAGGACGGTGATCGGCGCCGTCACGGCGACCGGGAAGGCGGGGGCGGCCGCTCGCAGCGTCGACCGGGCGCTCGGGAGCGACGGCTCACCTGTCGGAGCGCGCCGGTGACGCGGGACGGGACCGGCAGGACCGTCAGGCCGGGAGCTTGCGCGCGGTGACGTAGGTGAAGGGCGCGCTGACGCCGGCGCTGTGGTGGCCGGCGGCCTGAAGGGCCAGGGACAGGCGGGCGCGTGGTTTCAGGCCCAGACCCGCGGTGGCGTGCAGCGCGCCGAGGGCGAATTCGTCGCCGCATCCGACGGCCGCGTAGTCGTCGGCGGACTCCTCGATCTGGTAGTCGTCGTGGACGGCGAAGAGGCGGCCGTATATGCCGACGAGGAACGTCCCGGCCTTCTCCTGCTCGGAGTCCTTGCGCGCCCAGCCGCCGTCCTTGAGACACGTGCGCAGCTTGTCGACGAAGACGGTGGTCATGAACCGGTCCAGGTCGCCCTTGGGCTCGGGCGCCTTGAACGCGTGGTGCAGCAGCTGGCCCATGCGGAAGCTGGTGGTGAAGCCCATGGCGTAGGGGCCGTTGCGGAAGATCTTCGGGTCCCGTCGGACGGTGAGGTGGTAGTCGGCGACGCCGGCCGAGTCCCCGCCCAGGTGCACCCGCCCGTTGTGGACGAGCCCGACGATCACGGTCATGGTCTCCCCTTCCGCTACGCCATCCCTTTCGATACTTCGCCGGCGGAAGGGGACGGAAACACCACCGCGGGCCGGGCGAGGTCCCGGCCCCGTACGTCCGGACGGCCTCTCTCCGGGTGCCGGACGCCCGGCGGCGGCGCACGCTGGGGGCGGGCCGCGTGCCCCGTGCGCCGGCGCGACGCCGGAGGCGGAGGCCGCCGGGACCACGGCGAGGAGGCGACGACCGATGCCGGATTTCGACCGGGGGCCGACGGCACCGTTCGCCGCCCTGTTCGCGCAGGTGCCCGATCCGCCCGACAAGGCGGCGTTCTGGTACGACTGGGGGCCGGTCTTCTACCGCGGCCGGCTCGACGGTTCGGCGCGCGTACTGATCGTGGCCTCGGATCCCGGGCCCACCGAGCGGGTCGCCGGGCGCACCCTCGTCGGCAACGCCGGACAGCGGGTGCAGGGCTTCCTCACCAAGCTCGGGCTCACCCGCTCCTACGTCTGCCTCAACGCGTGGGCGTACGCGGTCCACCCCGACCAGGCCATGGCGGTGAAGGGCCGGCTCGACGAGCCGGCGCAGCTCCAGTGGCGCAACGCGGTCTACGACCGGGCGACGGGCTCGACGCTGCAGGCCGTCGTCGCCATGGGGTTCATGGCCCAGGAGGCGGTGCGGCTGTGGGACGCACGGCCGCAGGTCGAGCTCGTCGAGGTACCCCATCCGTCCAGCCATGACGCGGCGGCGCTGCTCGACGGCTGGCGCGACGCCGTCACGCGGCTGCGGGCGATCGTGACGCCGGACGACGACGGCGACAACACCGGGCCCTCCTACGGCGGCGTCTTCGAGGATTCCGACTACAGCGCGATCCCCCGCCGCGACCTGCCCTTCGGCGTGCCGGGGTTCCTGGGCGACGACGCCTGGGTGCGGGCCGGTACGGACGGTACGCAGAACGCGGTGGGCCGGCCGTCGCCGGACGACGGGCACACGCTGGTGTGGAAGGCGCCGGGCTGATGGCGCTCGTGCTGCTCGGGACGGTCGTCACCTTCGACAGCGACCACCGGATCATCGACCCCGGCGCCGTGTACGTCGGGGACGACGGTCGGCTGGCGGCGGTGCGGTCGGCCGGGCAGGACCCGCCGGCGGGGTTCTCCGGCGCGCCGAGGATCGACACGGACGCGCTGATCCTTCCCGGCCTGATCGACCTCCACAACCACATCGCCTACAACACCCTCCCCCTGTGGGAGGCCGTCGGCGTCCCCTATCTCCACCACGACCGCTGGGTCGACGAGGAGCACCCGCCCGGCTACTCCACCTCGGTCACCTGGCCCACCAAGGTGCTCGGTCACACCGCGCCCGAGGCGCTGATCAAGTACGTCGAGGTCAAGGCGCTGATCGGCGGGACCACGGCCATCCAGGGCGCCCCCGTCTCGACGCGTCCCGTCGACGGCTGGCTGCTGCGGATCATCGACAACGAGAAGCTGCCGGCGGGCGCCGACATGGTGCTGACCTCGGCGCTCCAGCTCGACGCCGAGGTGCTGCGCGAGGACCGGGCGCCGATGCTGGACGGCACGCGCGTGCTGATCTACCACGTCGCGGAGGGTCGAGTCGGGTCGATCGTCCACCGCGAGTTCGAGGACCTCGAGCCGTGTCTGAAGCCGGGTCTGATCGGTGTGCACGGCACGGCGCTGACCACCGCCGACTTCACGAAGTGGCAGGACGCGGTGGTGGCGATCAACGCCGAGGAGAAGGGCACCCTCGTGTGGTCGCCGTTCTCCAACTACTGGCTCTACCACGACACGACGAACGTGGTCGAGGCGCACGAGCGCGGGCTGCGGATCGCCCTCGGTTCCGACTGGTCGCCGTCGGGGACCAAGCACGTGCTCGGCGAGCTCAAGGTCGCCGACGCCGTCAACCGCCACGAACTCGGCGGCCACTTCGGCGACCGCGACCTGTGCGACATGGTCACCGCGAACCCCGGTGACGCGCTGGCCACCGCCTGGGGACCCCAGGTGGGGCGACTGGGACGCGGCGGCGCCGCGGACCTGCTCGTGCTCGAACACCACGACCCGACCCAGGATGTGTACCGCAACCTGATCGACGCGACCGAGCGCCACGTACGGCTGGTGCTGGTCCGCGGGCGGCCGTTCTACGGGACGCCGGCGCTGATGACCGCCGCCGGGGCGACGGACACCGACGCGATCACGGTGGCCGGGCTCAAGCGCCGGGTGTCGGTGCGTCAGCCGGGCCGGATCGACGCACAGCTCGACTGGCCGGGCGTCAAGCGCGCGCTCGAGAAGGTGCGTGCCGATCCGGTGGCCGCCTGGCACGGCGCGCAGGACGCGCTCGCGGCCTGGGGCGGGCCGCTGGACGACACCGAGGCGCCGCTGGCCCTCTTCGGCGACATGCCGGAGGGCGATGTGGGTGCCTTCGCCGCCGCCGGCGAGGTCCCGCCGGACCTGGTGATCCCGCCTCTGGACCCGCTCACCCACGACGCGGCCTACTTCGCCGCCGTGGCCCGTAGCGGGGTGCCGCAGCTCCAGCACCTCGCGGAGTACTACGCGTGAGGCGGCCGGCGGTCGCGGCGCCGGCCCGGACCCTGCCGGACTCGATCGGGCTGGACGAGTTCATGGACCGGGTCGGCGCCGACCCGCTGCCGCTCGCGGCCCGCTATCAGCTCGTGGCCGCCGCCCGGCTCCTGCTCGAGGAGCTCTACGTCCACCTCCCGCTCAAGCGGGCGATGCACGCCACGGATCCGGTGCAGCGCCTGCGCCTGCTGGAGCGCCGCCTCCCACCGCTGAGCGAGCCGCAGTTCCACTCCGAACTCGCGGCCGTCTTCCGGGAACTGCGCGACCTGCACACCGTCTACCAGCTGCCCGACCCGTACCGCGGCCATGTGGCCACACTGGGCTTCCTCGTCGAGCGCTACATCGACCCCGACGGGACGCCCCACCACATCGTGTCCAGGATCGACGAGTCGCTCGAGCACGCGGGCTTCGCTCGCGGCGCGGAGCTGGAAGCCTGGAACGGGGTCCCCATCGAGCGGGCGATCGAGCGCAACGCGGCCGCGCAGGCGGGCTCCAACCCCGACGCCCGCCTGGCGCGCGGGCTGGAGGCGCTGACGCTGCGTCCGCTGCGGACCGGTCCCCCGCCGGACGAGCGCTGGGTGCTGCTGTCCTACCGCCCGGCCCCGGGAAGCCGCCAAGGGACGGGCCTCCTGGAGACGCGCCTCCCGTGGCGTGTGCGCGCCGCCGACCAGCACGCGGGGCGGGCCCAGGACCCCGTGCCCACGCTCGCGACGAACCTCGGCATCGACGCCGGCGCCGAGGCCACGCGCCAGATCAAGCGCACGCTGTTCGCACCGCCCCAGGCGCGGCGTTCGGCGGCGCGAGCCTTCCGCAGCGTCGTCGCCTACCGCACGCGTCGGTATCGCGGCCGTCCCTACGGCTACCTGCGCGTCTACTCGTTCAACGTCCCGGGCGCGCGGCTGTTCGCCGAGCAGGTGGCGCGGGTCGTGGCACGCGCTCCGGAGGGAGGGCTCGTCGTGGACATCCGCGGCAACCCGGGAGGCCATGTCCCGGCCGCGGAGTCCGTCCTGCAGATCCTCAGCGGGGATCCCGTCGTCCCGGTGAGCTTCTCGCTGTCGACCACCCGCGCCGCGCTGGCGCTGGCGCGGTCCAATCCGGGGTTCCGGGTCTGGACGAGCTCGATCCGCGCCGCGGTGGAGACCGGCGAGGTGTACTCGCAGGGATTCCCGCTCACCGACCCCGGGGCGATCACCGCCGGACTGCCGCGCTACACGGGCCCGAAGGTCCTGATCACCGACGCGCTGTCCTACTCGGCCGCCGACATCTTCGCCGCCGGCTTCCAGGACAACGGCCTCGGGCCCGTCCTGGGGACCGCGTGGCGGACCGGCGCCGGCGGCGCCAACGTGTGGACGCACGAGCTGCTGCGCGTGTGGCTGCCGGAGCTGCTCGGCGAGCTGCCGCGCGGCGCCGGCTTCCGCGTGGCGCTGCGGCGCGCCACGCGGGCTCGCGGCAACGTGGACGTCCCACTGGAGGATCTCGGCGTGCGGGCGGACCAGTTGCACCTGTTGACCGAGCGGGATGTCACCGGGCACAACGACGACCTGCTGGCGGCGGCCGCCGCGCTGCTCGCCTGAGTCCACGGCCGCGGCGAGCCGCCGCCGACGCGTCCGCTCAGCAGGAGTCGTACACGTAGCCGTTCGCGCCGGCAGGGCTGACCCCCCGGTCGCGCAGGGTGATGGACAGCTCCTTCCCCCACGCCCGGCACGCGGCGCCGAAGTCCTTCTTGCCGTACTCGATGTCGAAGACCCTGGCTCCGTAGGCACGGCTGAATTCGGGGCACTCCTTGTAGCGTCCGCATTCCTCGACGACGGCGAAGTCGAAACCGATGCGGGCGTGCTGCGACAGCAGGTCGGTGGTGTTCTTCTGGGCGACGGCCAGGTTCCGCCGGTGCGCCCGGGCGACCAGGAGCCGGGCGAAGGCAGCCGCGTGCTGGGCGGTGAGCCTGCCGTCGGACCGCTCGTACGAGTCGAGGTTGTCCGGTTCCACCGCGTCGTAGTGCGCCGCGGCGCAGCCGTCGATCCAGGGACCGACGATGTTCATCAGGGCCTCGCGCTTGGCCGGGGTGGAGATGTCGAGAAGGGGCTCGTCCCAGTCCTCGTCGATGACCAGATGCCCGGCGTCGTTCTTCAGGAGCAGGTCCGGGTGGTTCTTCTTCCACCAGTCGACGGCTTCGCCCGGTTGCGTCTGGAACGCGTTGACGTAGCAGATGTTGTAGAGCCCGTCGGCCGGCTTGGCCCCGCTGTCACGGGAGACCGCCCGTACCGTACCGGCGGGCGCGTACGCGCCACCGAGTTGGTAGTCGAAGACGGTGTTCGGACGCGGCAGCCGCACCCGCGCCGAGGCCCCGGCTTCGGGGCCGTCGGTGCCGGGGTCGGGTGCGGATTCCTGAGAGCTGTCGCTCCGGTGCGATCCGGTGGCGGAACACGCCGTGACGAAGGCCGTGGACAGGACCATGGCGGCGCAAATGATGCGGGAACGGAGAAGGGACACGCAGGCACCTTACGTTCCCGCCGGTCGCCTGCCGGACGGCGGTCACGCCGGCCGTACGAGCCCCGTGACCAGCGCGGCCACTCCACCCTGTACGGCTGACAGCACGGCGTCGCGCGCGCCGCCGGCGACCGCGCGGGTGAGGGCCTGGAGGCGGCCGGAGCGGGACTGTACGGCCGCCACGACACCGCCGGGGTCGATGACCGTGCCACGGCGGTCGACGAGTCCCTCGTGGGTCAACTCGACCACGAAGGTGCGCAGCTCGGCGATCGCGGCCTCCAGGTCGGCGTGGGAGACACCCTCCTGGTTCGTGACCGTGATGCGGGCGTTGTCCCCGGCCTTGTACTGATCGCGGCCCACCTTGTCCCCGTGGACCACGTCTCCGTGAACATGGCCGCCTTCTCCGTCGTCCCCGTCGTCGTATCCGTATCCGTAGCCGTAGCGAGCCATTTTCCTACCGCCCTTCGACAGGAGTGGTCAGCCACTCTTGAACTGGTCCCGGCCCACCTTGTCGCCCATCACCACATCCCCGTGCACCCGCACGGAGGTCGCCTGGACGGGCGGATTCTCGATGGCATCGACGATGACGGCCTTGATCCGCTGGATCTCGGCGAAATCGGTCCCGGACAGTGCGGTGTACTGCGTTCCCGCGGTCTCCAGAAGAAGCGCGTAGCGGGTTTTTCTCAGGAATACCCGGTAGCACAGCACTGCCACCGGATAGAGAGCCACCACTCCGACGACCTTGATGGCGATGTCGGCCACCCGCCGGACCGATTCCACGGTGTACGGGTCGACGTTCGGCGGCAGTCGCGAGGGTATGAGCTGGTCTCCCGCACGGATCGCCACGACGACGATCACCAGGACGAGAAGCTGTTGCAGTGGGTAGAAGGTCGAGCTCCGGCCGCGCCGGACGATGTGCACGGTCTGCACCCGCGAGATGGTCGCGAGCGGATAGACCTCATGTCCGATCCGGACGGTTCTTCGACTGATGATGATTTCGCCGACATAGCGTTTTGCCATACGGCTCCCCCGATGCGCGTGTTACAGGATGCCGCGATGCGCGGGCTGTCAGCGGAACGCGACGAGGAGCAGTGTGCTCGTCGGAAAGGCGGCCAACAAGCCTTTGGTTTCGGATTGTTACAGGAGGGATGCATGGCGTGGACGGAGCGGAATATTTCGATTCGCCGCGCGTTTTTCCGATTCCGTCGGGGCCGGTCCCGTTCCCCTACCGGCGCGTAGCGTAGCGGCCGTCCGGCCACGGCGGCGCCGGCCGCCGTGCCGAGTGACGATGGAGGGGAGAAGAGAGGCCGAACGACATCAGGAGGTGCGCCGCGATGGCCACGTTCATGGACGTCCACACCGGGATGAAGGGGATCACGGCCGACCAGCTGTCGGCCGCGCACAAGGCCGACCTCGCCAACGAGGCCGCGGAAGGCGTGCACTTCAAGCAGGCGTGGGCCGATCCGGGTTCGGGCACCGTCTACTGCTTGTCCGAGGCCCCGTCGGCGGAGGCCGTGCAGCGCGTCCACACCCGCAGCGGGCACCCCGCGAGCGAGATCCATCCCATCTCGCTCACGGTGTGAACCTCGTCCCCATATGACGTGAACGTCTGCTCCTCAGCCGTTACTCCTCCGCCGTGACCGTCCTCAGAGCCGCGTCCCGTACCTCGGCGTGGGGGTGCCGGCGCAGTGCTCGCAGCCGGTCGCGCCGTGCGGTGGTCCAGTCGACGCCGCCGTCCGAAGCGCCGCGCCGATTGCCCGACACGGTCAGTGCGAGGGCGAACAGCCCGGCCGCGTGGCCCCCGTCGGCGGTCAGGACGCCGGCGGCGTGCAGCAGCGCCGTGTCGTCGCCGCGGCGGCCCATGCGCATGCGCGCGATCAGGGTGTCGGCCGTGCGGACGGCGAGGGCGGGGCGGCCCTCGTGGACCCGGGCGAGACGCGTCAGTTGTGCCGCGAGCTCGTCCGGTCCCGCGTGCGGGTCGACGGTGTGGGCCAGGAGGGAGGCGGCTTCGGGCGCGTAGGGGCCCGCGGCGGTGAGGAGGTCGGCGACGACCGGCGCCGCCGCCCCGACCGTGCGCCGCTGCCAGCCGCCGCCCAGCTCGGCGAGGATCGTGGTCAGGTGCTGGACGCGCCGGAAGGCGGGCCGGTCGCGGTCCTCCTCGGCGTCGGGCGTGCCGGGGAGGGAGTCCGCCTCGATCAGCGCGGTGAGGGCGCGGGTGAGAGGGGCGAGGTCCGGTGTGCCCGAGGGCGCGTAGGCGACGTAGGAGCACAGGGCACGGGCCGCGGACCGCCAGCTCGCCCGGTTGTCCAGGTCGGTGACGGCGGCGACCAGCAGGTCCATGGCCTCGGGTGCCCAGTGCGACCACGTTCCGAGCGTTCTGTAGCCCTCGCGCGCGACCTCGGGGTCGTCCGTGACGCACACCGTCCGCACCAGGCCCGCGTACCGGCGCCGGTATCGCTCGGGCAGGTCACCGGGCACGGGACGGAGGACGGCCCGGCGCAGCTCCGGCCGCCCCGAGGCGGCGGACTCCAGCAGCCCCCAGGCCGCCTCGTGGGCCAGCAGCCCCGTCGTGACCGTGACGCAGGCGGCCTGCACGTCGTGGTGCTGGCCGGGCACGGTCATGGCCTCCGCGAGGAGGGTGACGGCGTGCTCCGCGGGCAGCCGGCACGCGGCGAGCCTCGCGGCCTCCTTGCGGCTGGTCACCTTCACCCCGGCGGTCGCGGTGAGCAGGCCGCGGAGCGTCTCCGACAGGCCGGACGGCGCGGCGTACCGGCTCGCCCGGGACGCGGCGGGGACGGCGACCCGCGCCCGGTCCCCGCCCACGTGGGAGAGGAGCAGCGGCAGGTGACGGGCCGGGTCGGCGGTGCGTCCGAGGGCCGCCAGCGCGGCTTCGGCGATCGGCACCTCGCCGTCCGCGGCACAGCGCGTCAGCAGGTCGGTGCCGTGCTCCGGGAGGTACGCGGCCAGGCGCAGCGCGTACACGCGCTCGTGGACGCGGAGGCTGGTGTCCGCCACCGTGCGCTCCAGCACCCGTGCGGCGGCCGCCTGCTGACGCGGCAGCCAGAAGGCCGAGTGCCGACCGGTGGGCGGCAGCCAGTACCGGTCCTTGGTGAGGAAGCGGCCGTAGGGCGGGGTGTCGCCGAGGAGGACGTCGAGCAGGTCGGTGCGGCGGACCACGAGGGCACCGATCACCGCGGGGAACGTGGCCGTCGACGGGTCCAGGGCGAGCAGTTCGACGATGCGGTCGTCGCGGGTGCGGGGATCGTCGAGCCAGAGGTCGGCGGCCCTGCGCCCGTCATCGGCCGTGCCGTGCTCGACGCAGCGCCGCAGCAGCGACTGCAGCCCCGCGATGTCGTGCGCGCGGTCGCCGAGCGCCGCGGCCAGGCGGAGGGCCTCGGTGAAGTCGGCGTGGCCGGCGGCCGCTTCGAGGGACGGGCGCAGCGCCTCGAACAGCTCGTGCTCCTGCCCCTTCCGCAGCGTGTGCTCGCCGAAGCTTCCGGAGGCTCCGGGCAGCCGCGCGAGGGTGCGGTAGGCCCAGTCCGTCAGCTCCTCGCCCGTGCCGGCGGCGTGCTCGCGCAGCAGCGCGCGGGCCAGGTCGCTCAGGGCGCGGTGGTCGTTCCAGGAGAAGTCCCGGGCCTCCAGCGTGTCCGTCGCGAGGCGTTCCAGGTGGGGCGCCGCCTCGGCGGCGAACAGCGCGGGGCGGATCGCGGCGATGGCCTTCAGGGCGTGGGCCCGTACGGGTTCCTGTTCGTTGCGCAGCCGTCGCAGGCCGGCGAGCAGCTCCGTCACGGCGGACGGGTCGCGGGTGAGGGCGGCGTTGCGCACCAGCAGCGGGTAGGCGTAGGCCCGTTCCGTGGCGTCGGAGCGGCGGGTGGCCGCCAGCAGTTCCTCGCGCGCCTCCTCCACCGGCAGGAAGGACACGGCCGACAGGACCAGCCGCAAGTGCCCCCCGTATTCGTGGGCCTGCGCCGCCATCCGCCGCGCCTCGGCCTGCCGGCGTTCCCTCGGCAGCACCTCCAGGAGGGCGTCGGAGAGGCTCGCGAAGCGCGTGGGCCGTCCGCGCATCGCGGTGTCGTAGCAGGCGGAGCGCTCGGAGGGCGGCATGAGCTTCAGCAGGCGGACGAGCGGCCGCTCGTTGTGGGCCAGCGCCCGGACGAAATCGTCGAAGCCGGGCGGCCGGTGGCGTATGAGGGTGCGCAGCACGGGCCGCTGGACCCGCGGCAGGTCCGCTTCCGCCCGGCCGGGGGCGAGCAGCAGCCGGAGCGTGGCCTCCGGGTCGGTGGCGGCCAGCTGTCCCAGCCGCCGGTGGATCCGCTCGGGCAGCGGCCCGGGGCACAGCCGCTCCAGCAGGTCGAGCACGCGCGAGGGGGCCGTGTCGACGGCTGCCGCGACGGCCGTCGCGTGCAGGCGCCACCAGCCCTCCCGGTTGTCCTCGGACCTGGCGGTGAGCCTGCGTTCGGCCTCGTCGAGGACGGCGGAGGAGTGGTACCGGGCGAGGTTCGTCCATCGGACGACCGCGTGGAAGAGGCCGGGAAGGAGCTCGCCGACCGTCTCCGGGCCACAGGCCGGCAGCAGCCGTACCGCCTCGGCGTCACCCCACCGCTCCCGCAGGACAGGGATCAAGGCGTCGGCGAGCTCCGTGCGCCGCCCGGCGACCACGGCCCGCACCAGCGCGCTCCGGACGACGGTGGGGGCGTCCTCCAGCGCCGCGACCACAGCGGCGTCGGGCACGCTCCCCGCACGCACCTCCGCCACAGCCCGCGCCCGCACCAGGGGGTCGGGATCGGCCAGCCGCTCCCGCAGCCAGTGGATGTCGTGGCCCGCGGCGGCGGCCAGCGCGGCGACGCGGTGCTCGTACGCGCCGCGCCGCGACAGTTCCGCCAGGACCGCGCTCAGTTCGCCGGCCACGGCACGCTCGCGCGCCCACAGGGCGATGTGCCGGGCGCGGCGGGGGTAGGGCAGCGGGTCGATCGCGGCCAGGAGGCCGTCGGCGAGGGCGGAGGCGGTGCTGTCGGTCGTTTGGGTCACGCGGGGATTCTCTTGGACAAGCGCGCTCGGGCCTAATCCTTATTCGCCGGGCGGGCCGCGGCGGCTCAGATCCACCGGAAGCCGCCGCGGGCGACTTCACCCGGTCTGATCTGCTGGGTGCGCGCGTGGTCCGGGCGTGGCGCCGGGTCCGGCGGAGAGGTGGGCCGGCGGTCGAGGTGGGGTGCTTCGGTGGGACGTGGGAGGGGGGCCGCGGCCCCCCGGCCCGGATCGTCGAGCTGTGCGTCGTCGAGGAAGGACGCGGCGGCGAGGAGGCAGGCGAGACGTTCCGCGAAGAAGGGGCCGGGGAGCGGTAGATCGAGGTCCGCGTTGTGGACATGGCCGGCGGCGACGGCCTGGGGCACGAAGCTCATGACGGCGTCGACGGCCTCGGTGCGGGGCCGGGGAGGAAGGTCGGCCCGGTTGAGGAGCTGGCACAGGACGCGCAGGACGGTGGAGATGCTGGAGTCGGTACGTGGGGCACCGCTTCCGTCGGGCAGGGTGAGGGTCTGTTCGGCGGAGGGTTCCGCGGGCTGGGTGTCGGTACGCATCTGGTCCCGCCACCAGCGGGCCGCGTCGTCCTCGCCGAGGGACAGGTGATGGAGGTAGAGGCAGTAGATGGCGACGTCGTCGCCGGCGCCCGCGGCGTACTGCCACCACAGGCGGCTGCTGTCGTCGTCCTTCAACTGGAGGATGCAGCCCAGGACGAGGGCTCCGCGGGGTTCGGGCAGCCGGTCGGTGATGAACCGCTGCAACGAGGCGACGGCGGTGTGGGTGACCACCGTCTCGCACAGGGCGTGCAGGTCGTGGGCGAAGCCGCGCAGGGTGTCGTGGCGGCCCTCGGGCTCGGGCGGGGGCGGCCACGGCAGCGCGTCGTCACCCCCGGCCGCGGTGGAGTCGTACGCGCGGACCGGTACGACGTCGGGCCTGGTGCGGGCGTGCTGGCGCAACAGGGCCCGGGCGAGGAATTCGTCGATGATGGTCACTGGCGGGTCTCTCCGATGTCGAGGGCGGTGGTCAGGGAGCGCCTGGCGTGGCGGTGGACGGAGCGGATGAAGGCCTGGGACACACCGAGTACGTCGGCGGCCTGGCCGCAGTTCATGCCGCGCAGGTGCATGAGCACGATCACATCCAGTTGGAGCTCGGGCAGACGGCCGACGGCCCGGAAGAGGGAGATGGATTCCTCGATCTGCGCGAACCTCTGCGCGACGGAGGTCCGGTGGAGCGCGACGGTGTCGAAGGCGGCCAGGGCGAGCTGGGGAAAGCCGTCGATGTGCGGGGCACGGGCCATCACTCTGCACCGCAGGACCTGCCACGCGAATTTCTGGACGTTGGCGCTGCCGAGGGCTTCCTCCCAGCGGAGCCATAGGAGGTCGAAGGTCTCGTCGATGGCGCGGGTGGTGTCGCCCGGGCCGAGGAAGACGCCGGCGTACGAGGTGTACGCCGGCCGGTAGATGTCGGCGAACGCCCGGTGCGGGACGGGGGGTATGTCGGGGCCGGCGGAGAGGACGACCTTCTCGATGCTTCCGTCGATCCACTCCTGCTTCTTGTGGGCCTCCAGCGCGGCGGCGCTCCACAGGCGGAGCATCGGCCAGGTGGGCAGGCCCAGGACGTGGAGGAGTCCGTAGGTGATCTCCCAGGTGGGATAGAGACCGGTGCCGCGCAGCAGCTCGGACACCTTCGACTTCGCCCAGCCGGCACGCTGCGCCAGGTCGCTGACGCTCAGACCGCTGACGAAATACTTCGCGCGCACCGGCTCCAGCCAGGCACGGTGGGCGGTGCCCACGCCCTCGGCGATGGGGCCGAGCTTGCGTCCCGGGCGACTGAGCGGGTCGTCGCCGCGCCGGCCCAGCGGATCGTCGCCGCCGCGCCGACTGAGCGGGTCGTCGCTGCCCCGGGCCGGCCCGCCGTGCGTCACCGCGTCTCCCCCTCGGCGCCACGGGAGTTGTGCCGGTCCGCGGCCGGCGGCTCGGCCGTGTCGACGGACGTGTTCCCGGCGCTGGGCCCAGTGCCGGTCCCGGCGGTGGCCTGGAAGATCTGCTGGACGAGCAGCCCCAGCGACGGCACGAGTGTGGCGACGGCCGCGGCCTGGCCGAGCGTGGCCATCACCACGGTCCACGCGAGGACCGTCACCACGATGACGACGGCCCACATCTGTTTCCTCAGCATGGAAAACCTCTCCTGCATGAATGTCCGGAAGACCTCCTGGAGCGCGGTGCCGACGCGCGCCCCGGGTGGCTGAGACGACAGCATGGAGGCACACGACCGAGCACGTCATGTGATCGCAAAATCACGGAACAATCGGATGGAAGCCGGGAACATCGGTCCCGCGCGGCACATGCGCCGGCAAAGGATGCCGCATAACAACTCGTTGAGGGGCGAACTTCGCCCATTCCGTCGCGGACACGCACCGGCGGAGGATGCTGGGGCACGAGGACGCCTCGAGCGTCGGGAAACCCTTCCTGTCCGGAAGGCGCGGCCTCCGTGCCGACTCAAAGGAGACCGCGACCCACGGCGCCCGGCCGGACCAGTGGCCGGGCGCCGCCCCACGTGGCCCCGGTACTGAGACGACGGGCCGGACGCAGTGGCGGCAGTGGGCCGCCGCGTCCCTGCCCCCGTCCCCGCCATCACTCTGGGACACCGGCGTTCGCGCTGGTCAGCGAGTGGGACGTCCCACGATGTCCCAACCGAGAGGACTTCACTGGCGGCTGCGGGCCGGCAGGCCGGAAGCTCGTCGGTGTCCGGACGCGCACCAGGTCCGTTCGTCCGGACACACCGGAAGCGATCCCCTCAGGGAAGGATCTCGATCATGCGATGGAACGCCCGGGTCCCGGCGACCGCCGCCGCGGTGGCCCTCGGTGCCGGACTCCTCCTGGCACCCGCGGCCGGCGCGGCCGCGCCGACCACCGACAGGAACGTCGCCCAGAGCCGGCCGCTCGTCAAGGGCCCCACGTGCCACACCAACTGGCAGACCAGCACCTCGGCCAACATCTGGTGCGACGGCCACGGCCCGGCTCGCTACGGAGCGAGCATCCAGTGCAAGAAGGGCTCCTACTCCAAGCAGCTCAACTACAACAACGGGCCCTGGCTCGGCGACCGCCGAGGCATCAGCATGTACTGCCCCGACGGCGGCTACAAGCGCGTCAAGCACTGGGGCTGGTACGCCTGACGACCACCCGGCCGGCCGCCCCACGCCGCTGAGGGCGGACTCCTCCCGGGGAGTCCGCCCGCCGCGCTCTACAGCGTGCGCCCCATCATGTGAAGGAGGCGGTCCTGCTCGGACGCGTCCGACGACAGCGGGTTCGTCGGCGCCCCGTAGTACTGGTCGCTGTCCACGATCGGGCTCTCGCTGACGCCGTGGTAGATCCACTCGAAGTTGTCGAGGATCCAGCGCACCGTGCCCGCGTCGAGGCGCTCGTCGAGCCGTAGCGCGCGGGCGAGGTCCCATGTGTGCGTGATCGCGTCCACCACGTACAGGCCGAGCAACTGACGGCCGGGGACGGGGCCGAACGGGTAGTCGACGATCCGGTCGAGAGCGCCGGCCGTACGGAAGGCCGCCCGGCACTCGGCCACCGCGTCGCGGTACGTGGCCGACGGGTCGCCGTCGAGCGCCTCCTGGCCCAGGCTCGCCATGAAGTCCGCGCCGCTGCCGCCGCGCAGGAGCGACGTGTAGATGCGGCTTCCCTGGACCATGTGGTCGGCCAGTTGCCGCACGTTCCACTCGGTGCACGGGGTGGCGTTCTCCCAACCCGAGTCCGGTACCGCCCGTAACCGAGCGCCGAAACCCTCCGCCGCGGTGTCGAAGTAGCTGAGCAATGTGCTGTCCGTGTCGTGCATGCCGCCCAGTCTTGCCACCGGATGCCGTCGCCACTGGCGGGAATCGGACCTCGATGTAATCGCTTCCGGCCACCGCCACCGCGTCACCGTACGTGCCGCGCGGCTTCGGTGAGAGCGCCGGCGAGGGCGTCGACGAGCGGGTCGGCCACAGCCGCCCGGCGCGCGGTGACGATACGGCTCGGCGGGTGGTCGTCGACGGGCACGTAGGCGATGCCGGGGCGGGCGTGCCGCCGCGCGGCCCCGGCCGGGAGGAGACCGACCGCGCCCTCCCAGACGACGGCGTGCAGGCACTCCTCGACCGACGCCACCACCGGGCCGGGCGCGTCCTCCTCGGCGGCGAGCCAGTAGGCACGCCACCGGGCGTCGGTTCCGGGCGGCAGGCGGAAGCGTGGTCGGGCCTCCAGCTCCGCGACGCCGAGGCGTGCGCGCGCCGCCAGCGGGTCGTCCGCGGGGACGGCCGCCACCACCGGCTCCTCGCCGAGCGGGCGGACCGTCAGGCCCGCGGTGTCGAACGGCAGGCGGGTCAGCGCGAGATCCACCCACCCCTCGCGCAGCCCGGCCGTCGGGTCGGTGATCGGTGCCTCGCGCAGGCGTACCCGTACGCCGGGGCGGTCGCGCCGCAGGGCGGCCAGTGCCGCCGGGCCGACCTCCAGGCCCGCGCCGGCGACCGTGCCCAGCACGAGGACCCGCCCGGCCTCGGCGCCACGAACCCGCTCGCGAGCGCGTTCAGCACGCTCCAGGAGGTCCCGGGCCTCCGCGAGCAGTACCTCGCCGGCCGGGGTGAGCCGAGCCCCGGTGGGAATCCGGTCGAACAGCCGGCAGCCCAGGTCGGCCTCCAGGTCCCGGATCCGGCGGCTGAGCGGCGGCTGGGCGAGGTGCAGGCGCGCCGCGGCCCGGCCGAAGTGGCCCTCCTCGGCCACGGCGACGAAACAGCGCAACGCCCGCAAGTCCATGACCAGGCACGATACCCAGAACGGAACCGCCCTCCCACCATCGGTCCTGGACCGCACCCCGGCACTCGCGATGAGGTGGTGCCAGGCGCCGGGCGACGGGCCCGCCGCCGCCCCTTTCATGGCCTTGTCGCCTCGTCTCCTCAGGAGTCCGCACATGTACCAGCACCCCGACGACCTGCACCGCGCCCGTTCGGTCGGCAAGGGCGCCCCGGCGGAGTTCGCCGCCTGGCTCGCCTTCCAGCAGGCCGTCGACCGGGAGGACGGGGCGGTGCCGCGCCGCTACCGCGAGCTGATCTCGGTGGCGGTCGCGCTCGTCACCCAGTGCTCCTACTGCCTGGACGTGCACACCGCCGCCGCCCGCCGGCACGGCGTCACCGCCGAGGAACTCGCCGAGACCGCGTTCGTGACCGCCGCCGTCCGGGCGGGCGGCACGCTCGCGCACGCGCTGCTCGCCGACCGCCTCTACGAGCAGCACGGACACCAGGCGGTGCCTGCCCACGGCTGAGGCTTCACATACTGCTCTTGCAGACCCCCGACACGACCCCGCTGTACTGGCTGGCCACCGGTACGCCTCTCAGGTCGGTCCCGCAGACGGTGTCCGTGGCGACTCCGGCGAGCTTGCGGGCCGGGCGCAGGGCGTCGGTGTCGGCATCGGCACGGGCTTCGGCGTGTGCGGGAGCGGCCGCGCCGAGCAGGGCCGCGCCGAGGATCCCGAGGGTCACGAGTCTCTTCATATCCGGTCAAACGAGGCATGGCGCCACTGGTTGCGCCGCGTGTGGCGGACGCTACGGAAATACGAAAGGGCGCAGCTCCCTTGCGGGTGCTGCGCCCTTGGTGCGTTCTGGGTTTGGTCAGTACGCGGAGTTGACGTTGTCCATGGAGCCGTACTTGTCGGCGGCGTAGTTGCAGGAGGCGGTGATGTTGGCGACCGGGTCGTAGATGTCCCAGGACGTGCCCTCGACGTGATACGCCTTGAACGTCGGGTCGATGATCTGCAGCAGCCCCTTGGACGGCACACCGTTGACGGCGTTGACGTCCCAGTCGTTGATCGCACGCGGGTTGCCGGTGGACTCGCGCATGACGTTGCGCTTGATGCCCTCGTAGGAGGCCGGGATGCCCTTGGAGTGCAGGATGTCCAGCGACTCGCTGATCCAGCCGTCCAGGTTGTCCGCGTAGGCCTTCTTCGCCGGAGCGGCAGGCTTGGCAGCAGCCTTGGCGGCGGGCTTGGCGGCGGGGGTGGGCTTGAGGGCCTTGCGCTCGATGGAACGGCTGGCACGCTCACGGTCGGCCTTGGCCTTCGCCTCGGCACCGGTCTTCGCAGCCTTCGCGTCCACGCCCGCCTTGGTGGCGGCGGCGTCGGCGGCCTTGGCCAGCTCGCCGTCCTGCGTCACACCGAACTCCTGCGCGCTCAGCGCCACCGTCTTCACACCACCGGTGGTGTGGGCGTCGGCGGCGGAAGCCTGCGGCACCAGCGCGAACGTCAGCGCGGCGGCACCAGCAGCCGTGACGAGACCGGCGGCGGAGAACTTGTGGGCCTTGGACAGAGCGGTATAGCCGGAGACGGTGGAACGCATGAGGAACTAAAACCCTTTCCGATCGCTTGTGTCGCAGTGGCCGGACGTGGCGCATAAGAGAAGCGCCGTTTCTCGGTCGACGGCGCCGTGCGACCCAGCCATTGTTAGCGGCCCGAAAACCCCCTGACAAAGGGTGTGACCTACGACCAAACCCCGTAAAACACCCACCCCAACACCCCGGAATGCCCCAATCGGGACCTCCGGCCCTACGACCCACCCTCGTATGTGACGGGGCCCACGTGCCCGGCCCCACACCCACACCCTTGATCCACCACCCACCGCGACCGTCCGACTACGTGGTCACCCCCGTCAGCGCGCGCGTGATGTGGTCGGCGACGTGGGGCAGCCAGTCCGGCCGGGCGTTGCCCAGCAGGTGGTCGCCGTGCGGTACGGACAGATACGTACCGTGCGGGGCGAGGCGGGCCAGTGACTCGCCGTTCGTCACGCCGGGTATGACGTCCTCGCCTCCGTCCACGACCAGCAGCGGGGCCGCGATGCGCGGCGCCAGGGCGGCGAGGTCCACGTGGCGGGCGAACGCGCGGGCGGCCTCGGGCCCTCCTGTGCGCCGCGCCATGATCTCCTTCACCGGCGGGGGCAGTTCCTCCCAGTCGAGGCGGAAGGGGCCGCTGACGGTCGCGACCGCCGCCACGCGCGGCTCCAGGGCCGCCGTCCGGGCCGCGAAGTAGCCCCCCAGGCTGAGGCCGACCAGTCCGACGCGCGCGACGCCGAGGGCGTCGACGACCCGGCCCACCACCTGCTCGTAGTCCGGGCGGAGGGTCGTCGTGGCGGCGAGCGCGCCCTGACCGGGGCCGTCCATCGCGAACACGGCCAGTCCCCTGGCCAGCAGCGCGGACACCAGGTCGAGGAACTCCTCCTTGGCGGAGTCCAGGCCGGGGACGACGACCACGGTGCCGGGCGCGTCGGCGGGGCCGCGCAGCCAGCCGGTGAACCCCTCGCCGCTCACACGTCGCGCTCCCGGCTCCAGGACGCCGAGCGCTCCGCCCAGGGCGCTGTCGGCCTCGGCGGCGGCACGCGGCGCCTCCGCGTACGGCGCGAGCGTGGCGACGTGGAACCACCGGGCCGCCGTCAGGAGGTACTCGCCCTTCGAGACGGAGGACGTCGCGTGCTCCGCGCGCTCCAGATAGACCTGGCCGGTGCGCAGGAAGGACGGTCCCCAGTCGTCGACGGAGGCGAGGCCTGCGGTGACGCGCCCGTACTCGTGGGGGTCGACGCCCGCGCCGGTGGCGCGTGCCCACTGGGCGGTGGCGAACGCGGCGGCGAACCCGGCCGCATCGACCGCGCTCATCGCGCTCCTCCCGTCAGCAGCACGGCCTTGCCGCGTATCCGGCGCTCACGCAGATCGACCAACGTGTCGGCGGTGTCGGCCCAGTCGGCGATCCGGCCGATCTCCGGGTGCAGCCGCCCCTGTTCCACGAGGCGCACCAGCGCCGCGAGGTCGGCGCCGTACGGGGCGCCGGCGTAGTGGAAGTGCTGGATCGTCACCCGCTCGGGGCCGCTCAGCAGGTCGAAGAAGTCGAGGGTGGCCGGGGTACGGCTCGCCTGGCCGAACCACACGAGCGTGCCGCCCGGGCGTGCCTTCGCGAGCGCGATCGGCAGGGCGGGTCCGCCCGTGGACTCCAGCACGACGTCGAACGGTCCTTGGGCCGCCGCGACCTCGTGCACCACCTCCGCGCCCAGCTCCGCGAGCCGTGCGCCGCGCTCGGGGGTGGCCGTCACCGCGGTCAGCTCGGCTCCGGCCGCCACGACCAGCTCGGTGACGTAGTGGCCGACGCCGCCCGAGGCGCCGGTCAGCAGCACCCGCCGGCCGGCCAGGGAGCCGGCCGTGCGCAGCAGTCGCAGGGCGGTGATCCCGGCCAGGGGCAGGGCCGCCGCCCGTACGCTGTCGATGCCGTCCGGGAGCACCGCGAGCGAGTGCGTGGGCACGGCCGCGTACTCGGCCCAGCCGCCGTGCGCCGGATGGCCGACCACGCGGGTGCCGATGCCGGGGCCCGAGCCGTCGGCCGCGGCCTGCACGACGAGGCCCGCGATGTCCTTGCCGGGCAGCAGGCCCGGCCGGGGGTGTTCGAGAAGGAACGTCTCGCCCCGGTTCGGCGCGAACGCCTCGACCTTGACGAGCGCCTCGCCGGGTTCCGGGAGGGGCTGGGGTACGTCGGCGAAGGCGACCGGACGTGTCGCCTCCCCCGTGGGAATCAGTCGTCGCATGCCGGAAATGCAACCTCGGCGGCCGTCCCGCGATCCAACAACCCATCAGCGAGGCCGACAACTTTTGGTTGTCACCTGCAACGCCCCGCCTCCCGCGCGGCCCCGCTCCCGGGCCTCATACTGGCAGGCGCTTCGCACGAGTCGTATCGCACCGCACCACATCGCATCGCATCGCATCGCACGGAGGGTCGATGAACACCTGGCTCGACCCCTCCTACGACTCCGACGACTCCTACGACGGCGAGCCCCTCGCCGACGTGTACGCCCGTCACAGCGCGACGCTCCGCGGCGTGCTCCGTCACCGCCTGGTCGACCGGGCCCTGGCCGAGCACCTGCCGGCCGGGCCGCTGCGCGTGCTCGATGTCGGCGGCGGCACCGGCGTCCAGGCCGGGATGCTGGCCGGCCGCGGGCACCACGTCACCGTGCTGGACCCGGACGAGGACATGCTGGACAGGGCCCGGTCGGCCTGGGAGGCGCGTGCCGGGAGCGCCCCGGGGACCGTCGCCTTCCGCCATGGCCTCGGCGAACAGGCCCCGCGGCTGGCCGGCACCGGCTGGGACGCGGTGCTGTGCCACGGCGTGCTGATGTACCTGGAGGACCCGGAGCCGTTGCTGCGCGCGCTCGCCCGGTGCGTGCGCCCCGGCGGTCTCGTCTCCGTCCTCGCCAAGCAGGACACCGCCCTGGCCATGCGCCCGGGGCTGGAACGGGACTGGGCCGGTGTCCTGGAGGCGCTGCGCGGGCCGGTGGAGCACGGGCGCCTCGGCGTGCTCAGCCGGGGCGTGAGCCGGGAGCGGGTCGCCCGGGTCCTCGCCGGGCACGATGTCCGGACGCGCTGCTGGTACGGGGTGCGGTGCTTCACGGACCACCTCGGCGACGAGCCCGTCGGCGAGGACGTCGAGCAGGCCCTGGAGGCCGAGTGGGCGGCCGGCCGCGTCGACCCGTACCGGAGCATCGCCCGCCACTTCCACCTCATCGCCCGCCGCGCGGCCGCCCGTCGTCCTACTGGAGGCTCAAGCGGTGCGGGTGCGCGGGGTCGGCGGGGCAGGTGAAGACATTGAGCTCGTCGCGGGCCAGGACGACCTCGGTGGGCGTGGCGTCCCGGCGGGTCGTGTGGTCCCCTTCCTCGATCGGTCGCCAGCTGCGGCTGCCGCCGTCCCATTCGCCGCTGTCGACGGTCAGCAGCAGCTCCATCGGCGTCGCGCAGACCGTGCAGTCCATCGGGTACGGGTCGGTCCTGTGCCAGGAGGCGAACCCGCCGACGCGCCAGCCGGGCGGGATGGACAGGTCGTACTGGTAGCCGACCGACAGCGGGACCTTCGACAGCGCGGCCTCCTCCTCGCGGGCCTCGTCCCAGGCGTCGAGCCGGGCGCACAGGTCCTCGGGCAGGACGCCGGCGAAGGGATAGGTGGTCACCTGTTCCGGGTGGAGCACGCACGGCTCGGGCACGTACCCGTCGGAGCCGACGAGCCGGGGCAGCGGTGGCACGGTCCACAGCGGGCCGACGACCTCCGCCGATCGGCGCCGTCGCAGGTCGATCAGCGGCTCGTAGCGACCGGGGCCGTGCGCGCCGAAGGGGCACACGAACACCTGGAGCAGGTCGTGGCCGTCCGGGCCCGGGGGGAGGTCGGGGACGTCGCGCCGGTACAGCTGGGCGAGGCCGATGAGCGGCAGCGGGTCGGTCTCGCGCGCCCGCGGGTCGTGATGCGTGCGGCGCAGCTCCTCCAGCAGCAGCCGCTGCTCGTCGGTGAATCCCGTGAACGAGTCGTCGGCCCACGCGGCGGCGTTGAGCTCCCGCTCCCGGCGGACGTCCTCGATGCGGCGGCCACGGCCGCGGCCGTGGGCCTCGGGGCACACCGGCCACGGCTCGTCCGCCGGCCACAGCATGGGCCCGCCCACCGAGCTGTCGGACACGCCGGGACGGCCGGGCCGCGGATGCAGCCGGGTGGTCGTGCCGCGGTACGCGGCGAGCTCCGGGAAGAGCGCCTCGACGTCGAACGGGCGGGGCGGGGTGGTCCTCGTCATGGGCGCGACCCTAGGCGCCCCGCGGGCCGGATTGCGACTGCTCCGGGCGAGTGATCACGTGTGACATCTCCATGAGCTGCGGAGACATCGAGATTCGAACGTATATACACTTCGCTTCGTGGCTGAATCGTACGACTACCCGAGCGACCTCCTTGAGGCGCAGCGCATGCTGCTCCGCACGCGCGCGGAGCTGTCCGCCCTGCTCAGTGAGCTGCCCTGGTCCGTCGAGCCCCACGAGGGCTGGAGCGACGCGAGCGACCGCTGGCATCCCACGTCGCGTCCGGCGACCGACGGCTGGTCGGAGGAGCAGCGGCGGGCGGTCGACGAACTGCGCGACCGCGAGCGGGACCTGGCCACCACCGTCGGATGCCACCCCTGGTGGGCGAATCTGAGCGGGCAGGACCTGGTGAAGGCCCGGATGGCCCTCAAGCGCGCGACGGCCGACGAGACGGCGGGGGACGACGCTCCTTCGGAGTGAGTCCGGGGAGGACAAGGCCAAGGCCGGGACTCAGCCGCCCCGCCAGATGTTGTCGAAGGCGGCCTGCTCGATCGCGCGGCGCTGCCGGATGGCCTCCAGTTCCGTCAGCGCGTCGTTGACGGCGGCCAGGACGGTGTCCAGCGCGTCGTCGCCCACGCCCGGGGAGTCGCCGGCGTCCTCCCCTCCCCCGCCGTGGACCCCGAGGGCCGTGGCGAGGGCGGTCAGGACGGGCTCCCGCGACTCCCAGCGCTCGGCCGCCGCGCGGGCCTCGGCGGAATCGGCCACCACCACCTCGGTCCTGCCCAGGGACGACAGCGCGTGGCGGCGCTGCCGGCTGAGCAGGCCCTCCTCCTCGAAGGCGGCCAGGTAGGCGGCGGACAGGCCGCGGCCCCTGCGCCACAGCCAGTCGCCGACCGGCTCGTACGGCGCCTCGCGGACCACCTCGGACGCGGCCCGTTCCAGCAGGATCCCGGCCGGGGCCCCGGCCTCGCCCGGCACGATCCGGTCGCCGTCCAGGGTGACCGTCCGGGCACCGAGCAGGTCGATCACCTCGGCTCCGGCGAGGGCGAGGGACAGGTCGCCCTGCTCCACCGGACCGCTGGGCGCGGGGTCCAGGCTGAGCAGCATCAGGTCCCGTGGTGTGGTCATCGTCGGTCCGTGCCGCGGTCCGTGGTGAGGACCATCCGGAAGCGGGCGGCGCCCGACAGCATCTTGTCGTACGCCTCGGCGGCCCTCTCCAGCGGCACGGCCTCGACGGTCGGGCGGATGCCGTGGAGGGCGCTGAACGCCATGGTGTCCTCCACGTCCCGCGCGGTGCCGGACGGGTGGCCGCGCACGGTCGTGGCGTTCATGATCAGCTGGACCGGCGTGATGCCCAGGGGCTCGGGACCCGCGCCGATCACCACCAGCTCGCCCCGGGGCGCCAGGCCGTCGGCGGTGGCCGTGATGGCTGCGGAGTTCGCGGCGGTGGCCAGCACGACCTTGGCGCCGCCCAGGGCCTGGAGCGCGTCCCCGACGCTCTCCTTCGCCGTGCTGTCGACGTAGTGGTGGGCGCCGAGCCGCTTGGCGAAGTCGCCCTTCTCGGCCCCGCGCGCGACGGCCACCGTCTCGAAGCCCATCGCGGCCGCGTACTGCACCGCCAGATGGCCCAGACCGCCGATGCCGAGGACGGCGACCAGGTCGCCCGGCCGGGCGGAGCTGCGCCGCAGGCCGTTGTACGTGGTCACCCCCGCGCAGCCCATGGGCCCCGCGTCGGTCGCCGCCAGCGCGTCGGGAATGCGGGCCAGCGCGTCGACCGGCGCGATCACCGTCTCGGCGAAGCCGCCGTCGTAGGCCCAGCCCGGCACCTTGAGGTTCCGGCACACGATGAAGTCGCCCTGCCGGCACGGCGCGCAGTGGCCGCAGCTGCCGCCGAACCAGCCGACGGCCACCCGGTCACCGGTCCGCCAGCCCCACTCGTGCGTCCCTTCGCCCAGGGCCTCGATCCGTCCGGCGATCTCGTGGCCGGGCACCAGCGGGAAGCGGACGCCCGGCAGCCCGGCCTGGACGAAGAAGGCGTCGCTGTGACAGATCCCGCAGGCGTCCACGGCGATCCGCACATGGCAGGGGCCGGGCTCCGGCACCTCGCGCTCGACCAGCTCGAACGCACCGCCCGCGGTGGAGACCTGCGCGGCTCGGTAGGTACTCATCTGGCTCTCTCCCGGATGCGCGCGACGGACCCCCGTCATCCAGCACACCAGCTCCGCGCCGGATGCGCGCGCCGAAGCGGGCCGCGCCCGGCCGCGCCCCGGGGTCAGCCCGCCTCCAGCTCCTTGAGCTTGCGGCGCTCCGAGCGGTTGGGGTGGCGGATGACGATGCCGCCCATGCCTCCCCGGCCGGTCAGGTGCAGCAGGGGGGTGCCGGGGAGCCGCTCGGGCTCGGTCTTGTTCCGCACGCCCCCGAGGGAGGGCTCCACGTCGTCGGTGTCCGCCGCCCAGCCCTGCGGAACGACGATGACGACCCCCGCCATCTCTCCGTACGCCTCTATCTCCACCGTGGAGAACCGGCAGTCGGCGCGGGTGAAGTCGAGCTTGACGCCGCCCGCCCCGCCGTGGGCCGTGATCCGCTGGGGAACCTGCCAGCGCCCCGTGCGGACCACGCCGTGCATGCCGCCCTTGAGCATCAGTGGGCGGCCCGGGTCCCCGCCGGGCACGGGCGGGAGGTCGGCCGTCAGGGGGTCCAGGTCACCGAAGGTCTTGGCGGTCAGCGCCCGGGTGAGCCGTTCGTCCAACTCGTCGGCGTCGAGGCGCCCGTCGGCGGCCGCGTCGCGCAGCCGGTCCACCACCGCGTCGCGATCGGCGTGGGAGGCGCGCAGGGCACTGCGCGGGACGGGTTCCGGGTGTTCAGTGGTCATGCGGAAATCGTACGGACGGAACGCCGTACCGCCGACCGCCAGGTATGACAGGGCAGGGCCCGGACGACGATGCCCCGCACCCCTCGGGCAGGATCGCCTCGAAGGGATCGATCGGCAGGGGGCACCATGGAACTGCGTCAGCTGCGCTACTTCGTGACGGTCGCGGAGGAGCTGCACTTCGGGCGGGCGGCCGAGCGGCTGATGATCGGTCAGCCCGCCGTCAGCCAGCAGATACGGCGGCTGGAGCGGGAGCTGAGGACGGAGCTCTTCGACCGGACGCCCCGAACGGTCCGGCTCACCGCGTCCGGTGAGGAGTTCCTGCCCGCCGCACGGGCCGTGCTGGCGGCCGAGAGCGCGGCCCTCGCGGTGGCCGCGCGGCTCGCCGGCGGGAAGGACGGCGTCTTCCGGCTCGGCACCGTCACCGGCCTCGGGGACCGGCTCGACCGGCTCTTCGACGCCGTCGACCGGCATGCTTCGGACGTACGGGTGGAGCTGGTCTCGCTCCCGGTACGCGAACGGCTCGCCCGGCTGGCCGACGGACGGCTCGACGCCGCCTTCGTGCGCGGCGCCCCGACCGAGCGGAACGGTACGCCCGGCATCGTCCACCACCCGCTGTGGAAGGAGGAGTTGGTGGCGGCCGTGCCGGCCCGGCACCCGCTCGCCGGGCGGCGGAGCCTCGCGCTCGGCGACCTCGCCGGGCTGCCCCTGTGCCTCACCGAGCGCCGCAACCACCCGACGCTGGTCGACCTCGTCCTCGACGGCTGCCGGCGGGCCGGATTCGCGCCCGTTCCCGGACCGTCGACCAGCAGCCTCCAGGACACCCTCGCCGCGATCGGCTCGGGCGCCCCCATGTGGACGGTGGTCTACGACGGCAACGCCCGGCGCATGCGTGTGCCCAGGGTCGCCTTCGTGCCCTTCGCCGGCGCCGGGCTGCGGCTCCCCGTCGAGCTGGCGGTCCCCTCCGGCGCCGCGTCCCCACTGCTCGACCTGGCGCTTACGGCACTGACGGCACTGACGGATCCGACGACTCCGCTGCCTCCAATCGCTTTGACCAGCGGCGATCAGCGATCGTGATCGCTGCGAGAGCGATTCGGGTCTGGGTCGGAGCGGGCCCCGCGCGATGAACTGTTCCTGACGGCGGAACGCCCCGGAACGGCCGGTGCGACGCCCAGGACAGAGGAGAGCGCCATGCCCATCGTCACCATCCAGCAGGGTCCCCGTGACATCGAGCTCAAGCGCGAGCTGGTGGCCCGCGTCACCGACGCGTTCGTGGACTCGCTGAAGATCCCGGCCGAGGCCGTGCAGGTCTGGATCCACGAAGTGCCCGCCGACAGCTGGGGCGTGGCGGGCCGGCTGACCGCCGACAAGTAGGCCGGTGGCCGAGGTGGGAGCGGCCGCCGGGGAGCCGCTCCCACGTCGTCACAGCACCAGGAGCAGGAGCAGCGCGACGGGCAGACCGAGCATCGTGGCCATGTGGGTGCGCCATGCCAGCTTCATCCGGAACAGGGAGAACACCAGGAAGCCGCCGCCGAGCCAGTACGCGTAGGTCAGGGCCGTACGGTCCATGTTCGCGAGCTCCTGCTCGCGCGTGGTGGCTTCCTCGGAGAACGGCGTGCCGCCGCCGATCGCCATCATGAAGAGCACGCCGCACAGCAGCAGGTTCCCCAGCCCGACGGCGATCGCCACCGGCTTGTCCATCCGACGCACTCGTCCCACGAATCGCACCACGCTCATGGGCAGGGGAGCCTAGCGTGCTCAGGGGCACGCGGGGGTCGGGCAGCTGATGCACGTCACGGGCTGGCACTGCGTGACGGCGATGCACGTCGCCCCGCCGTCCGTCGCCGCGAACGATTCCGGCGCCTCCGCGGCGAGCTCCTGGATGTCGAGGTCGAATACGTCATCCTGCGGGGTCCGGAGACCCGAAGCGACAGGGGACATGATGTCTTCCTTCCTGAAGACAGCGGCCCGCGTGCCGGGACGACCGCGGTACCGCGCTCAGGAGCAGCGTGGGCGCGCCACGCCGAAAGGGCGAGGGGTCGAACCCGATGTCCACCCGGACGGCTCATTCACCGTATAGGCGGACCATGCGACGGGCCGTCACCTCTCACTCCGGCAGGCCGAACACCATGAGGACCACCATCACCGGCGGCAGCAGCGCGCACCACGCGCTGGCCCTGCGTGCCGTCGCGTAGCGCATCCTGCGGGGCAGCACCCAGGCGGTGAGCAGCAGCGCGGGGGTGACGAAGAAGGTCGCGTACAGGCCGACCAGCACGGCGTCGAGGGCATTGTTCAGGGCGTCGGAGCAGTGGTCCGGGCCGCAGCTGTCCGTGGCCATCGGGGCGAGTCCGCCGAACATCACCGCCACGGGGACGATCAGGACGGCGAGCACCGTGGCCCAGACGGGTGCTCCCGAGGCGTTGACGTCACGGTCGTCGGGGCCGGTGGGGCGGGCGGGGGCGCTCGCGGCGGCGCCGGCGGCGTCCGCGGCGTTGGCCGCCGCCCAGGCCTCGCGGAGTTCGTCGTCGGCGCGCGTCTGCTGGTCGTTCATGGGCCCAGTGAACCCTCCGGAGCGGCCCGCGGGCCTCGGGGCGCGTACTCAGATCGCGCCCGGTACACGTACTCATCCGCACGGCCCAGGGACCGGGGCGATCGCCGGGTCGGACGACCTCGACTACCGTGGTTCACGTGAGGCAGGGGGTACTCGGGGTTCCCGGATTCCCGCGTTCTCACGAGAGGGGCCTCCCATGGCGATCGATCTCCACGCGCATGTGTGGACGGACGCCTACCTCGATCTGCTCCAGGGGTACGGCAAGACCGACACGGCCACGCAGCGCGGGCTGGGCGCGGGCCTCTCGGACGCGGATCTGGAGGGGCGCTTCGAGCTGATGGAGGCGGCCGGCGTCTCGCACCAGGTGCTGTCGGTGCCGCCGCAGTCGCCGCACTTCGCCGAGCGCGAGCACGCGGTGCGCGCCGCGCGGACGGCCAACGACCTCTACGCGGAGACGGTGCGGCGCCATCCGGACCGCTTCCGGGCGTTCGCGGCGCTGCCGTTCCCGCACACCGACGCCGCGCTGGCGGAGCTGGAGCGCGCGCTGGGCGAGCTGGGCATGGTGGGCGCGTGCACGACGACGTCGGTGCTGGGCCGCTCCCTGGCGGATCCGGCGTTCGAGCCCGTCTACGCGGAGCTGGACCGGCGCGGCAGTGTTCTGTACGTGCACCCGGCGGGCACCGGGGCCGAGTCCCCGCTCATCGCCGGTCACCGGCTCACCTGGATGATCGGCGCTCCCGTCGAGGACACCGTCGCCGCGATGCACCTGGTCCTGGCCGGTATCCCCCACCGCTACCCCCGGCTGCGGATCGTGCTCTCCCACCTGGGCGGGGCGCTCCCCATGGTCCTGAACCGGGCCGACCACCAGTACCAGTGGGAGGCCCCCGACCTGCCGGAGAAGCCCAGCGTGACGGCGCGCCGCATGTGGTACGACACGGTGGCGCACGGCCACGTACCGGCGCTGTGGGCGGCCGCGGAGTCGCTGGGCGCCGACCGCCTGGTCCTGGGGACGGACTTCCCGTACCAGGCCGGCGAGGAGTTCCTGGCCGCCACCGGCTACGTCCGGCACTGCGGGCTGCCGGACGCGCAGGTGGACGCGATCCTCGAACGGAACGCCGGCGGGTTGATCAGCCTGTGAGCCGCGCCGCGTGAACGCCCTGGTCCGGGGCCGTCACACCTGAACCGCGGCCCCGGTCCCGGACCTGGTCCCGGTGGTCCCCATCGCCGCCGTGTCGGCCTCCGGGAGCCATCCCGAGCCGGGCGCCCGCATCCACCGCCCGGACGCGCCGAGCTCCCGCGCGGCCGTCCGCAGCACGTCGAGGCCCGGGTGGCGCAGGCCACGCCGCCACACCATCGACACCGGCGACAGGGGGACGGGGTCGACGAGGGGCCTCAGCACCATCCCCGGCACCTCGATGAACTCCACGCTCGCCAGGACCGACCAGCCCCGCTTGCGGACGAGCCGGACGAATTCCTCGGCGCCCTCGATGCCGGGGAACGGCTCGGCCATGACGATGCCGTGCCTCTCGAAGAGCCGGTGGGCGAGATCGGTCCACTCCGCGGTGGCGGGGTTCCCGGCACCGGCGTACACCGTCTCGCCCCGCAACGCCCCCAGCGGCACCTCGGCGTGGGCGGCCAGCGGGTGGTCGTCGCGCAGCAGGACGGCCATCCGCTCCAGTCGTACCGGCAGGTGGTCGAGGCGGTCCCGCACCTCGGGGGCCAGTCCCGCGAACCGGCCGAAGGAGACGTCGAGCCCGCCGGCGAGGAGCTGCTCGGCGGCGCCGCTCAGGCCACTGCGGCAGCGGGCGACGAACTCGAGCTCGGGCGCCGCGGTCCGGGCGGCGGCCATCACCCGCTGCCCCGTGGACACGGGCCCTCCCACGTCGACGAGGAGCGGCCTGCTCTCGCCGGCCCGCGCCGCCGCCAGTTCGTCGTAGGCGGCGAGGACGCGCCGGGCGTACGGCAGGAACCGGGCCCCCTCGGGCGTGAGGGAGACGGCCCGGGTCGTGCGGGTGAACAGCGTGGTGCCGAGGGCCTTCTCCAGCCGCCGGACGTCCCGGCTCAGCGCCTGCTGGGCGATGTACAGGCGCTCCGCGGCGCGCGTGAAGTGGAGCTCCTCGGCGACTGCGGCGAAGGCTCGCAACAAACGGGGTTCCGGGTCGTACGGCACGCGACGCAGTCAACAACACAAACGCGTGAATGACCACTGATCAGGTGTTGGACCGGCCGTCGCCGACCGGGGACCGTTGTCTCCATGATCCCCTTTCTCGCCACGCCGCCCCGCTGGACCCCCGACACCGCCGCCCGGTGGCGCCGCGCGAGGCCCTGGAGCGGCCCCGGGGCCGCTCCGACCGATGCGAAGCCCACTCGCCGCAAATACACTGATATCCGGCGAAATACGCCGGTCACCGGGAGTGACCACAGCTCCAGGGAGTGATCCGTCATGTCCACTCGAGGCAACAAGAGGCGCGCCCGCAAGAAGAAGAAGGCCAATCACGGCAAGCGACCCAACACCTGAGCGACGAGGGACTCGGCGCGGGGCGCCGGATGGCCGGGCGCGACGAGCGGCCGGGCACCGCCGACCCGCTGGGCGAGGCGTTGGCGGCGGCCGTGCACCGTACCGGTGCCATGGCCGGAGGCGTCTACGTGCTGGACCCGGTGGCGGCGGTGCTGGGCATGGTCGCGCTGTGCGGCGTCCCGGTCGAGGCCTACGCGCCGTGGTGGCGGGTGGGCCTCGCTTCGCGTGCCCCGTCCCCCGACGCGGTGCGCGAGGAACGGCTCGTCTGGGTGGGCTCCCAGGAGCAGTTCACCCGTCTCTATCCGCGGGCCGCGGCGAGCATCCCCTACCGGCTCGCCTTCGCGGTCGCCCCGCTCAAGGGCGCCGACCGCTGCTGGGGGACCCTGATCCTGTTCTGGCCGCCCAGCCGCCCGGTGCACCTCACCCTGCGCGAACGCGCCCACATCGTCTTCAGCGCCCGGCGCGTCGCCCGGGTGCTGGAGGCGTGCGGGCCGCCCGAGGCCCTTCCGGACCGCCCCCGCCCCGTCTCCCCGCACCACCCGGGAGCCCGGCCGGGGCAGCCGGCGCCCGCGGCCGCCGACCTGCTCGAACGCCTTCCCCTGGGCGCCCTCTCCCTCGATCCGGAAGGACGGGTCACCTACGCCAACACCGCGGCGGGCCGCCTGCTGGACAGATCACCGGAGCACCTGCTGGGGAGCCGGCCGCTGCGCTCACTGCCCTGGCTGCACAACGCCACCTGCATGGACGCCTACCGCACGGCGATCAGCAGCCGGGAGCCCGTCACCGTGGCCGCCCTGCGCCCACCGGACCAATGGCTCGACCTCACCCTCCACGCGGACGACAGCGGCGTCAGCGTCCTGGTCACCCCCGGCCGCGACGCCACGGACACCGGCACCCCGTCAGCCCCCGGCGGCACGCGGCCGGCCGCCACGGCTCTCCCCACGGGCATCCCGACCGTCAGCCGCATGCATCTGCTGGTCCATCTGACCGCCGCGCTGACCGAGACCGTCGGCGTCCAGGACGTCGTCGACCTCGTCGCCGACCAGATCCTGCCCGCCTTCGGCGCCCACGGACTGATCCTGTCCGCCGCCGAGGCGGGCCGCATCCAGATCATCGGCCACCGCGGGTACGACGAGGACGTCATCGAGCGGATCGACGGCCTCTCCACGGACGCCGACCTCACGCCCGCCGGCCGCGCCATGGCCACCGGCAACGCCTGCTTCTTCGCCGACAGCACCGAACTGGCCCACCAATTCCCCAGGACTCCGCAGATCAGCGACAAGCACGCCTGGGCGTTCCTGCCCCTGATCACCTCCGGGCGTCCCATCGGCTGCTGCCTCCTCGCCTACAACCGCCCCCACGACTTCACCACCTCCGAGCGCGCCCTCCTCACCCCGCTGGCCGGGCTCATCGCCCAGGCCCTGGACCGTGCCCGGCTCTACGACGCCCAGCACAGCCTCGCCCACGCGCTCCAGCAGACCCTCCTGCCCCACGCCCTGCCCAGCGTGGCCGGGCTCGACGTCGCGGCGCGCTATCTGCCCGCCGGGCACGGCATGGACATCGGCGGCGACTTCTACGACCTCATCCGCCTCACCGACACCACCGCCGCGGCGGTCATCGGTGACGTACAGGGCCACGACGCGACGGCCGCCGCCCTCATGGGCCAGGTCCGCACGGCCGTCCACGCCCACGCGACCGCCGGCGCCACGCCCGACCAGGTCCTCACCCGCACCGACCGCGACCTGTCCGACCTGGACGCCGACCGCTTCGTCTCCTGCCTCTACGTCCACCTCGACCTCGCCCACCACCGGGCCACCCTCGCCAGCGCCGGCCACCCGCCCCCGCTCCTGCGCCACCCCGACCACCGCGCCCACGCCGTCGACGTCGATCCCGGACCACCGCTGGCCCTCGGCCTGGGCGCACCCACCTACCCCCTCACCACCGTGCCCCTGCCCGAGGGGGCGCTCCTCGCGCTCTACACGGACGGCCTCGTGGAGTTCCCCGGCACCGACATCGGCCGGACCATCGCCGGACTGGCCCGGCACCTCGGCGCCTCGGGCGACCTCCCCCTCCACCGCCTCGTCGACCGGCTCGTCCAGCACACCCGCCCCACCGACCACCACACCGACGACATCGCCGTACTCCTCCTCCGGCCGCACCGCGACCGGCCCGCCGCACCGTAGGGCGCCGTCGTCCGGGCGAACTCCCGCGGCTCCCGGTAGGCGGCCGCGCGCGGCGGGCAGTCATCGGCGGTAGGCGCACCACGTCGTGGAGGGTGTGAGCACCGCGGATGTCCGAGGTCCGGTCGGCCGGTGACGGCCGGCAGACGGCAGGAGGACCCCCGGCCGTACCGCCGGGGGTCCCGGCCACCGTGCTGCGCGCGGCCGTGGCGTGCGCCGCGGCGACGCCCGCGGTCGTGACGCGCCTCGCCGGCGTCCACCCGGAGCCGGTGGTGGGGATCGCGGTGTTCGGGGTGGGCGTCCTGGCGGCGGCGGTGCTGCTCATGTGGGCGGCGGAGACCGCGCGGACGGACATCTCCGGGCCGCTCGCGCTCGCCCTGCTGGCGTTCATCGCCGTGCTGCCGGAGTACGCCGTGGACCTGTACTTCGCCTACACCGCCGGCAGCCGCCCCGAGTACGCGGCGTACGCGGCGGCCAACATGACCGGCGCCAACCGGCTGCTGGTGGGCGTCGGCTGGCCGCTCGTCGCCCTGGCGTCCTGGATCGCCGCACGCCGGCGGGGCGTCCCGCCGGGGATCCGGCTGCGCGCGCACCGGCTGATCGACGTGGCGTTCCTCGGCGTGGCGGCGCTGCTGGCCTTCGTCATGCCGCTGACCAGGCAGATCTCCTGGCTCCTGGCCGTCGTGCTGATCGCCTGGTACGCGTACTACCTGTTCCGGATCAGCCGGTGCGGCGAGACGGACGAGGAGGAGCTGATCGGTGTGCCCGCCCGGCTGGCGCTGCTGCCGGGCGGGCCGCGGAAGGCCGTCACGGTGCTGGTCTTCGCCATCGCGGCGGGCGTGGTCTTCGCGTGCGCCGAGCCGTTCGCGACGTCGCTGGTGGACGCCGGCGCCTCGTTGGGCATCGACCGGTTCCTGCTCGTGCAGTGGCTGGCGCCGCTGGCCTCGGAGGCCCCCGAGCTGATCGTCGCCGTGGTGTTCGCGTGGCGGCTGCGCGGCGACGACGGACTCGGCGCGCTGCTCTCCAGCAAGGTCAACCAGTGGACCCTGCTCATCGGCTGCCTGCCCCTGGCGTACCTGGCCGGCGGCGGAGGGGCGGCGCTGCCCCTCGTCGAGCGGCAGGTGGACGAGGTCCTCCTCACGGCGGCGCAAACGGTCCTGGCGGTGGTGCTGCTGCTGGACCTGCGGTTCCTCCCGTGGAAGGCCACCCTGCTCTTCTGCATGTTCGGGGTGCAGTTCGCGCTGCCGGGCGAGAACGCCCGGCTGGTGCTGAGCTGGGTCTATCTGGGGCTGGCGCTGGTCCTCGTCGTGCCGGCCCCGCGCCGGCTGGCGCTGGTGCCCGGTGTCCGCGCGCTCGCCGGACGGATCGAGGGCGACCCGCACTGAGGGCCGAGGGCGATCCGCGCCGAGCGGCATCCACAAGCGGCATCCGCACCGGGCCGGGGCTGGCACCATGGAGGGATGCACGAAACGATCACCGCCGCGTGTGACGGCGCGTCAAAGGGCAATCCCGGTCCCGCCGCCTGGGCCTGGGTCATCGGGGACGGCACGGGCGAGGTCCACCGCTGGGAGGCCGGCCCCCTCGGCACCGCGACGAACAACGTCGCCGAGCTGACCGCCCTCCTGAAGCTGCTGGAGGCCACCGACCCCGGCGTGCCCCTCCAGGTGCGGATGGACTCGCAGTACGCGATGAAGGCCGTGACCACCTGGCTGCCGGGCTGGAAGCGCAAGGGCTGGAAGACCGCCGCGGGCACCCCGGTGGCCAACCAGGCGCTCGTGGTGCGCATCGACGAGCTGCTGACCGGCCGCACGGTCGACTTCGTCCACGTGGCGGCCCACCGGGTCGACGGCGACCCCCTGAACGCCGCCGCCGACGCGGCCGCCAGCCACACCGCCCGCACGCAGACGGAGGCGGGCAGCGCGCTCGGCTCCCCGCTGCCCGACCCCGAGCCCGGGGCCACCACGGGCGGAGGTGCCCGTACGGGGGCCGGGCGCCCTGCCCGCAAGACGTCGTCGTCCGGCTCGGCCGCCGGGCGGACCCGAGGCTCCCTCAAGGCGCGCTTCCCCGGCCGCTGCCGCTGCGGGCAGCCGTACGCCAAGGGCGAGACCATCACGAAGAACCCCGACGGCTGGGGCCACCTCGCCTGCGCCGCTCCGCCGGCGGGCTGAGCCGCCCGCGACCGCCGGACGACCCCGGCGAAACGCCTAGGACCAATGGCCGAGGCAGGCACCCGCCCTGGGCAGATACCCCGGGGCGGGTGTTCCGCGTACGCTCATGATCAAGAGCGACCGATGAACGAAGGAATGGCGACGCACATGGACTTCACCTACGACTGGAGTGGCGACCTCCTCGACCTCGACGCCTACCTGGACCGCATCGGGTACCACGGCGAACGGGCCCCGACGCTCGACGCGTTGCGCGGGCTGCACCGGGCGCACGTCACCTCGATAGCCTTCGAGAACCTCGACCCCATGCTGGGCGTGCCGGTCCGGCTGGACCTGGAGTCCCTCCAGGAGAAGCTCGTGCGCGGCGGTCGCGGCGGCTACTGCTTCGAGCACGTCGGGCTGTTCGCGGCGGCCCTGGAACGGCTGGGATTCCGGTTCACCGCGCTGAACGGGCGGGTCACGCTCGGAGCCGACAAGGCACTGCCCGCCACCCACGCGCTGCTGGCCGTGACCCCCGACGACGACGAGCGGACGTGGCTGTGCGACGTCGGGTTCGGCAGCGGGCCGCTGGAGCCGATCGAGCTCGCCGACGGCGTCGAGGTCGACTTCGAGGGCTGGGGATTCCGGCTGGAGCGGCGTCCCGGAGAGCTGGGCATCGACAACTGGTGGCTGTACCAGCGCCGCGAGGGCAGCTGGCTGGACCGGCACACCTTCAGGCTGAACCCCCAGTACCCGATCGACTACGTGGTCGCCAGCCACTACGTCTCCACCCACCCGCGTTCGCCCTTCGTCAAGCGGCCGTTCGCCCAGCGGTTCAGCGCGACCCACTCCCTCCGGCTGGACGCGACGACCCTGACCACCTTCCGGCCCGACGGCTCGTCCACCGAGCGGAAGATCGAGCCCGCCGACTTCGGGCGCGTGATGGAGGAGGAGTTCGGCATCACCATCGGCGCCGAGGACGTGGCCCGGCTGCGCGAGCACCTCGACTCGGCCTGAACACCCACGCGTTCTCCCAAGGGGAGCGAAGGGTGGCGGACTGTGTGAACCGCTACCGGACGCAGCAGGAGTGCCCTACTGTCCCTGCTGCACAGGTTCCAGCGGACACGTCCCTGCGAGGCCGCCATGCCGTCCGACTCCCCCGCCCCGCCACGGCCACGGCCCGGTGAGAGCTCCTTCTGCTACTGGTTCCGGATCTGCGGGTTCACCAAGAAGGGGCTGGCCACCGCCGTGACCCGGGGCGCCCAGCGGGCCGGCTACCCGCACGTCCACCCCGACGGTTCGCGGGTACGGCGCTGGCTCGGCGGCGAGAAGCCGCGGCCGCCCGTCCCCGAACTGCTCGCCGCCGTCTTCTCCGCCACCTGCGGCCGGCGCCTGACGGCCGCCGACCTCGGGCTGGCCGACCCCGACCCCCAGGACCTCACGCGCTACCGCGGGCCCGCCGAACTCCTCGGCGACCTCGCGCACATCACGTCGGCCGCCCTCCAGGACGGCACACGGCCTCCTGAGGTTCGGGCACCGGCTCCCGTGGACCGGCCGGCGCGGCCCGCGATCCCGTACGAGCCCGAGCGGCTCCTGCCCGCGCTCGACACCTGGGCGTACGCCCCCTCGCACGCCCTCCCCGGCGTCGGGCGGCAGCACGGCCGCCGGCTCGGCACCGCCGACGCCGCGCGGATAGCCGACTACACCCGCGCCTTCCGGCTGCTGGACAACCGCCACGGCGGCGGCAGCACCCTCCACTCCGCCACCGGCCAGCTCGCCTGGGCCACCGGGCTCATCCGCGACGGCCGCTACACCGAGGCCACCGGCCGCCGCCTCTTCCGCGAACTCGCCGACCTCGCCGGCTGCGTGGGCTGGATGTCCCACGACGTCGCCCAGTGGCCCGCCGCCGTCCGCCACCTCACGCTCGCCGTCCACGCCGCGCGCGAGAGCGGCGACCGCAACCTCACCGCCCACCTCCTGCAGTGCCTCGCCCGCGTCTGGGGCTACCTCGGCCGGCCCGACCTCGCCGCCGACTGCGTGGCCCTGGCCCTGTACGGCACCCGCAACGACGCCCACCCCGTGCTCCGCGCCGGCCTCTACGCTCTCGGGGCCCGCTTCGCCGCTCTCCAGGGCGACGGCCCGGAGGCCCTGCGCGGCGTCCGCCACGCCCAGGAGATCTTCCACGAGCACACCGCCCGGCGGCGGCCGGACTACATCGCCTACCTCGACCACGCCGAGCTGTGCTCCACCCTGGGCGAGGTCCTCCTCTTCCTCTCCCGCACCAGCGGCCGGCCCCACCACGCCACCACCGCCGTCGGCCTGCTCAACACCGCGACCGCCGAACGTGACCCCGCCCGCGCGCGCTCCAGCGCCTTCGACGCCGTCGCGGCGGCCCGCGCCCACCTCGTCGTCGACGACCTCGAAGGCGCCTGCGACGCGGGCCTGCGCGCCCTGCGCGTGGGCGATCAGGTCGACTCCGCCCGGGTCCGCCGGCGCTTCCTCGACCTCGCTCGCGAGGCACGCTCCCGGGAGTCCGTCCCCGCCGTGCGGGATCTCCGGGAGCGCCTCGTGGCCGCGGCCGGCCCCCGGGAACGCTGACGGCCGCTACGGCCCGGGGATCAGAGGCGGTCCAGGACGTCGGCCGCCAGCCGCTCAGCGTCGTCGATCACGGCGGCGAGCTCGTCCGGGGTGCAGCCGACCACCGCGAACAGGGCGTGGGCGCGGGCCGAGAAGTCCGCGGGGGCGCCGGGAAGCCGTCCCGCCGCCTCCACGGCGCCCTTCTCGTTGAGCACCCATGTCCCTGCCCGCGCGTGCAGAGCCTGGACCAGGAGCCCCACGGCGCGGAACAGGCAGCCGGCGACGTAGAAGGCGTCACCGCGCGGCACGCCCTTGCGGGCGATGGACAGGGTGAAGGGCACCTCCCACCGGGCGCCCTCGACCAGCGCGGCGCGCAGCGGCTCGGGGTACTCCGCGCCGATCCGCCCGCGCAGGGCGGTCAGTTCACCCGTGGGGTCCGCGAGGACGCGGCCGAGAGCCAGCTCACCGGCGTAGGCGTGCGAGTACACCCCGAGCGGGTGGCCCGCCTGGTTGCCCACCTCGAAGCGACCCTCCCGGCACTGCCGCCAGACGCGGTGCACGCGGTCCAGGTCGCGGTAGATCCAATCGATGTGCACGCCGTCGACGACCAGCCAGGCGCCGCCGTCGACCCAGGGGCCCCAGCCGCCCGGCTCGGTCACCTCGACCGTGCCGCCGGTGAGGTCGGCGGCGAGCCGGCGCAGGGCGCCGGTGTCCAGGGGCGCGCGGTAGTAAAGGCCCAGGTCGACGTCGGAGTCGGGCCGGTGGGTGCCGCGCGCCCTGCTGCCGCCGAGGCACACCCCGACGACGCCGTCGACGCGGGCCAGGCGCTGCGCGATCTCGGTGACGTGGTCCACCAGGCGAAGTCTGCCCGACGGGACCGGCCTCCCGCGAAGGGATTTCCGGCGCGCCGGCCCACGTCGGCGGCGGCCCCGCGTCAGCCCACCGTCACCTTCACGATCCGGCCGGACGCCTCCGACACGAACAGCGTCCTGCGCGGGTCGAGGTCGCCGAAGCCGCGTACGGTCCGGACGCTGGTCGGCTTCCGCAGCCCGTCCACGAGCACGCAGGACCGGCCGGTCCGGGGGTCGACGCGGATCAGCTGACCGTCCCGGAAGCCGGCGACCACCAGGTCGTCCCCGAAGGACGTCAGGTCGTCCAGGAACTTGGCGTTCAGGGGGTTGGGGCTGAGCCGGGTGACCACGCTGTGGCGCTCCGGGGCGTCCAGGGGGACGCGTACGACGCGGGAGGTGAGGTCCACGATGACACTCGCGTACAGCTGGTCGCCCACCACCTCCAGGCCGTTGGCGCCGAAGACGGCGGCCTCGCGCGTCCACTCCTCGTCCCGGCTGCCGTCGGGGCGGATCTTCACGATGCCGGTGGAGAGCTCGCGGCTGAGGTAGAAGTTGCCGGCACCGTCGACGGCCAGGCCGTTGACGCCCGTGATCCCGTCGGCGAACCGCTCGGCCTCCGGCCGGGCGGCGGTGGGGTCGAAGCGCATCAGCCCGCCGTACGGCTTCATGGGCGCCACCCCGTAGTTGACGTACATCTTCCCGTCCGGGCCGCGGCGGATGCCCCCGGGACCGGGCACGGAAACACTGGCCTTCAGCGTGCCGTCGGGGGCGTAGCCCTCCACGCGGTTCTTCCCCAGGTGCGAGACCCAGAGCGTGCCGTGCCCGTCGAACTCGAGGTTCTCGCGCCAGTCCAGCAGCGGTACGCCGCCTTCCCGGAACACGTCCACCCGCGTGGGCTCCTGGCACCGCTCCTGGGCCGCGCCCGGAGCCACCCGGTGAACGGACACCGCCCCGGCCGAGCCCTGCCCGGCCACGACCACCCCGGCGAGCAGGCCCACCACGACCGCGGCGGAACGACGACGTAAGCGTGAACGTAAATGTCTGATCATGGCCACAGTTGTACCGTCCGCGTCACCCATCTCACCAGGCCCGCGGGCATCGGTGTTCCCGTTCCCAGGGGATCAGCCGGCGAGGGCTTCGCCGAGTCGATGCCGTGCGTGACCGGTCAGGGATTGGTGGAGTGATTCGGCTCGGGTACGTACGAGGCCGTCCTGGTAGGCGGCAGGGAGCCGTTGCCACACGCTGACGGCCATGTCGGCGGCGGCTGATGCATCACCGTCTGCTCGAAGACAGGAGGCGCGATCCACGGCCACCAGAGCCCTGGTCATCACGGAGGGCGATGTGGTCAAGGCGAGTACCGCTTCCTGTTCTTCATAGGCTTCGCGGGTCCGGCCCATCAGGGTGAACGCCTGCGAGAGGTGCACGTGGTGCTTCTGGAGCGGGTAGCCGAACCAGGTGTCCGCCGCCTGACTGCCGTCCAGCCGTTCGGCCAGGGCGCGGGCGTCGGCGATCGCTCGCAGGGCGTTGGCATGGTCGCCTGTCGAAGCCAGTGCTCGTGCGGTGACGGCGGCTGCCAGTGCGGCTGCGGCGGTCGGGGTGTTGCCGGCCGCTGTGCGGGCACGCTGGGCCAGGCCGGCCGCCGCGCGAGGAGCGCCATAGTTGAGGGGGACCATTGCGTGCCTGGCCAGGACCCAGGAAAGCATGCGACGGTCGCCGGATTCTCGAGCAGCCCGCTCGGCGGTGGAGAACCAGCCGTGGGCGTCACGCTGGTCTCCTCGGTCGTGCTGGATGATCGCGACCAGTCCGGTGATACCGGCTGCGGTCCGGGCGAGGTCGGCGCGAGCCCCCGCCTTGTGCGGACGAGCCAGAACCTCCCGCAGAAGGTGCAGGTCTGCTCGCATCTGCTCAAGGACGTCACTGGGTGAGCGGCCGTGGTACCCGCCGTGGTGTCGCTCGAATGCCCCGTCGAGGTAGGCGAGATCTCCCGCGTCCGACCCGGACAGCGCCGCATCGATGCCCTGCCTCGCTTCTGCGATGCCGGGAAGGGCAGCGGTTCCTGTCGCCAGCGCGGCCGCTCCCAGAAATTTCCTTCGGTTCACCTCAGTGTCCTCCTCTCTCCCGCCGTCGGCGCCCAGCCGCTCAAATCGCCGTGCCCGCTTGGAAGCTGTCACCGCTTCAGCGATCTTGTCCGTCGATATCCCGTATCCCTTGGCCAGCAGGTCGTACCAGGCAGGAACGGGAAGACGACGCTCGGTCTCCCAGCGCTTGAGGTTCTCGGGGTCGAACCACTTGCCGCCCTGGGCTTGCTGCAGGACCAGGGCCTGTCCCTCGCGGGTCACCCCTGCTGACTCCCGGAGCTGACGTAACAGGGCTCCGATGCCGTCTGGTGCCATCATGCGCTGTCCCCCAGCTTTGACTGTCCAGTGCCCGATCCCGGCCCCCCTATGCGGCCCCCTGGGGCGAAAACGCACCCCTTTATGGCACCGGAGGATCAGACCGCGGTCGCGGTTGACTGTGCGCCTGCAAGGGCCGTCAGGCGGGAGACTCCCTTCCCGTAGCAGGGCTCGTCCTTCCCTGCTACGTGTCCCCGCCGGGCGTCCAAGGCCGACAGTACCGCTCACCGAGCGCTGGCCAACACCAGTTGCCGTACCGCCTTCACCTGCCGAGGGGTGCTCTCTCCCATGCCCGGATCCACTGAGCCGAACCGCGATCGGGTCGGAACCGTCCTCACCACCTCGTGGGCCGCCTTGCACCTTGTCGCCGGGACTTTCCTCGGCCTGGTCGTCGTCCAGCACGCCGAGGCGCACGAACCTTTCGTGCCACCCGCGGTCCCTGGACCCGACAACGGATCGGATCTTCTCTGACCACGTCCGCTCCCTGCCTGCTCGCCGCGAGGAGGACCGCATGAACCGATCGCTCGAGGCACCGAGCGTCAGTGCAGACCCCGCACGCTTCGATCACCGCACCGCCCCCGGCTACTACATCGATCTGCGCCAGGTGACCGATCCCGTGGTACGAGCAGTGCTGAACAGTTGCTCAACCGTCTTCGGCCTCAAGAAGGCCGTGAAAGACCTCCTGACGCGCGCCGTCGACCATTCCCTTCCGGAACCGGCCGGGATGATCGAACCCGGCGCAACCGTCCGCGGTGACGTGACGGTGTGCGCGGGAGCGCGTATCGAGGCCGGCGCCCTCGTCACGGGCCCGGTTCTGGTCTGCCCAGGCACCGTGATCAGTGGCGGGGCGAGGGTGCGTGACCACTGCGTGATCGGACCCGGGTGCCAGATCGGTTTCGGAGCGGAGATCACCCGCAGTCTGCTGACCGGCCACGTCTTCATGAAGCACACGTCGTTCGTCGGCGACTCCGTACTCGGTCTTGGAGTAAGCATCGGTGCCTTCGTCTCCACGACCAGCCTGCGCTGTACCAGCGGTCCCGTCACCGAGCCGGCCACCGAGGAGGTCACCGCCCACCTCGACGGTCGCCGGGTGGGAACCGGCCAGACGAAGTTCGGGGCAGTCGTCGGTGACGGCGTGATCGTCCCGGCCGGGACGATCTTCCAGCCGGGAACCCTCATCGGAGCGGGCACCATGCTCTACCCCCGTACCCAGGTCGGAGGATTCTTCCCTACAGGAAGCCAGGGGCGGTGACTTGTGCCCCATTACGACTCGGCGAGCCCTGTCCAGCGCAACAGCGGCATCGTGTACGTAACCGGTGGCATTCCCTTGAACGGCAGTGTCGCCGTGCAGGGCAGTAAGAACATCGCTCTACACCTCTACGCTGCTGCCCAGCTGGCCGACGAGCCGCTCACGCTCACCGGGGTTCCCGATATCCTCGACACCACTGTCTGCGCGGAGATCCTCGACCGGACAGGCACCGAAGTGAAGCACGTCGACGGCCGGTTCGAGATCTCGCCGAGGGGCGGAAGGCGTCCGGTCATTCCTGATGCGCTCGGCCGCCGGGTACGGACGACCGCGGTCATGGCGGCATCCCTGCTCGCCCGCACTGGCGAGGTCACCTTTCCCCTGCCCGGCGGCGACGCCTTCTGTCATCGCCCCATCGATCGCCATCTCGCCGCCATGGAAGCTGCCGGGGCAGTGGTCGATGTGACCTCGGAGCAGGTCAGGGCAAGGCTGCCCCGATGGCGCCGTCGGCCCTTCGTCGCCGATGCCGCCACCCGGCAATGGGGACCCAGCCTCGGAGCCACAGTCACCGCCATGCTGCTGGCGGCCCGCGTTCCAGGCACTTCCACCATCCTGTCCCCAAGCCTCGAGCCCGAGGTGACCGCCACCGCTGCGCTACTGGGCCAATGCGGTGTCGGCATCGAATGGAACGACACGACGGCACTGCGGATCAGCGGTAGCGACCGACTGGCGGGAGGCGCATTCGCTGTCCCTCCGGACCGGCTCGAGGCAGCTACTCTGGCACTCGCCGCAGCCATCACCCACGGCCGCGTAAACCTCAAGGGAATTCCTCTCAACGCCTTCCCCGATGGGCTGCTCGCCGTCTTCGCCGACGCAGGAATCGAACTCCTGCCCATCGACCATGGAACTGGGGCCCGGTGTGTGGCCGAGCCCCGAGCGGTGCACTTGGCCACGGGGCCGCATCCTGGGTTCCCGACCGACGTGCAGCCTCAGCTCACGGCCTTCCTGAGTCAGGCCGTCGGCGTCTCCCGGATCGAGGAACGGGTCTACAGCCGACGCCGCACCCACGCCGAGCCTCTGCGAGCGTTCGGTGCAGCTGTCAACACCGAGGGTCCGCTGATCACCATCAGGGGCCCCGCGCGTCTGACCGCTGCCGACGTGGCAGGCGAGGACATCAGGGCCGTCACCGCGCTGGTGATTGCCGCTCTCGCGGCCGAAGGCACCTCTACGATTCGCGGCATGTACCACCTCCGGCGCGGATACGGCAGCCTGCTGCCCAAGCTCTCCGCCCTCGGTGCCCGGCTGACGATCGACGAGGAGATGCCGTGACCAGCACCCTGCCCTGGAGAGGCACGACCGTCGCCGAACTCCGCGACTGTCTGGACCTCATGACAGCCGACGGTACGGTCCCCGGCGGCGTCATCGCCTACGGCACCGGGGACGGACAGCCGTCCTACCTGACCTCCGGCGTGGTCGCCTCCGAATGCGGCGACAGCCGCCCCGCCCCGGACACCCTCTACGACCTGGCTTCCCTGACCAAGGTCGTCGCCACCTGGCCCTTGGCCGGCTCGCCCCTGGCCGAAAAGCTTCCCCTGGATGCTCCCGTCCGGGACATCCTGTCTCACCTGCCGGCCGGGGCACCCGGCGGCAAGGTGACCGTACGGCAGATCCTGTCCCACACCTCCGGCCTCCGCGCCGACACCCGCCTCGACCAATACCGCAACACGGGTACCGACCTCGCGGAGCTGATCTGCGGCGAGGACCTGATCAGCGAACCAGGAGCCGGCCACCGCTACATCAACCGCGGCTTCATCCTCCTCGGCCTCACCTTGGCCGCGGCCGCAGGACGGCGCCTGGACGACCTGGCCACTGCGTTCTGGCAGAAGCTCGGCATGCACGCCACCACCTACGGGCCGGTGGCCCGAGGCCCACAGGTCGCTCCGACCGAGCAGCGCTTCCCGGGCGCGCCACGCCTGTGGGGCCTTCCCCATGACGACAACGCCGCGCTCCTGGGCGGGGTGGCCGGCCACGCCGGAGTGTTCTCCACCCCGGCCGACCTCGCCACCTACGCCTCCACCCTGCTGGCCGGAGTCCGGGACCGGTCGCCGCTGGGCCGCTGGCTGGCCGACAGTATGGACCCGCAGGTACCGATCGAACCCGGTCTGGACCGCGGCCTCGCCTGGATCGTCACCGACCAAGGCCGCATCGCCTACCACCACGGCTTCACCGGCACCAGCCTCTATCTCTCCCCCGCGACCGGCCGGTACCTGGCCATCTGCACCAACGCCGTATACCACCACCAGAGCAACCGCACCCGCCTCGCCCCGCTGCGCGCCCTCGCCCTCAAGGCCCTCAGCGACGAGTCATAGGACGATGGACGCCCAGCGGTATGCGTGGACGTGCCCGGCGGAGCGGTCCGCCGGGCGCGTCGTCGGTCGTGGTGGGGGCGCTAGAAGTTCCAGTAGTGGTCCGCCCACGTGCCGCAGGGCCACTGGATGACCTTCTCGCCCTGGGCGGTGCTGGCGCCCGGGACGGCCAGGCACTGGCCGCTGTTCCAGTTCACCAGGCGCGTGCCGCGGTCCGTGTACTCGATGCCCCAGTAGTGGTCCTTCCACGTGCCGCAGGGCCACTGGATGACCTGGGTGCCCGGTTCCGTGCTGGCGCCCGGTACGGCGAGGCACTGCTGGCTGTTGAGGTTCCGGACGTGGTAGTAGTTGCGGCCTCCGCTGTTGAACGCGTACTCGAACTGCCAGTAGTGGTCACGCCAGCTGCCGCAGCCCCACTGGATGAGGCCGATGCCGTTCTGGGTGCTGCCACCGGGTACGGCGAGGCAGTGGGCGCTGTTGGCGTTGCGGACCCAGCCGTAGGCGGCGGTGCCGCTCGGGCCGGGTCTGCTGTCCGGGGTCGCGGCCGAGGCGTCGGCGATCCCCGAGGTGACGAGCGTTGCTGCGGCGGCCGCCAGGATTCCCGGCAGGCGGTAGCGCGACTTCATGTGTCCCCCTCGTCGTGTGACGGACGTTCCTGGGTCATGAGCCGTACGTGCCGTGCGGTCCGGCGCCCGTCGAGGGGCCCCGGCCACGCCGCAGGCTATAGACGTTCCCCGGGGAAGGGGAGTCGTCGGATGGGGCCCGGGCAACTTGGCGGGATGACACCGCCGGTCGACGCACCGTCCTCGTCCCGGCCGCACTTGGCGCGAAATGATCAAGCGTCGTCGGCGCGCTGCTGTACTGCGCGCATGACAGATCAGAAGCACTGCACGGTGGTCCGTACCGGGGAGTACGAGGGGGTCCAGGGCGGCACCTTCGGGGTGGGCGTCAGCGCCCAGTCCGCGGGGGCACGGGCGCTGTGCCTCCACCGGCTCGTGATGCCCGCGGGCACCCGGGGGCGTCCGCACCTGCACGAGGGCCATGAATCGGCCATCTTCATCCAGTCCGGCCGGGTCGAGGTGTGGCACGGCGAGGGCCTGGCCGAGCATCTGGTGCTCGAAGCCGGCGACTACCTCCACATCCCCGCCGACACTCCCCACATGCCCGTCAACAACGGCGACGAGGACATGGTCTGCCTCGTCGCCCGGACCGACCCCGATGAGCAGGAAGGGGTGCGTCTGCTGGACCTGCCGGGCTGGCTGGAGACCCGCCTCGCGCCACTGACCGTCGGCGTCGGCTGATCCCATGGGCGGGTCCCGGCGCGGCCCGTCGCGTCAGAAGGCCGAGTGGGTGAACCAGTGGGCCAGCAGGTCGCGGTCTCCCAGGAGCTGGAAGGCGTCGCTCTCGCGGTCCAGGCGGCCGTAGAGGAGCAGCAGCACGTCCGCCGCCGTGCCCCGGATCGTCGCGTCCGCCTCCGCCGCCGGTCCGGTGGTGTCGGTGATCAGGCCGAAGCCGTCGGGGCGCAGCCGGACGAGCCGGTCGCCGTCCGCGGTGTCCGTGCAGCTGAAGCGGATGGTCCGGTCGGGGGCGCGCAGTTCGGCGGTGTGAGGCGCGAAGAGCGTGGCGAACGGCAGGTTGGTCAGGAACTCGTCGATGCCGTCCACCGCGAGCGCGGGGTCGATGTGCGGCGTGCGCCCCAGCGCGATGTCGGCGTCGGCCCGGTGCACGAGCGTCTCGAAGAGCATGCGGCGGACCCAGAACCGGGCGTGCTGGTCGGCGCCCCAGGCCCACATGGGGGCGTCCAGGTCGGTGGCCGCGAAGGTGTCGGCCGATTCGGCGGCGGCCTCGGCCAGCCAGCGGGGCAGGTCTTCGGGGCGCTCGGGCAGGCGCAGGTCCACGTCGCGGCTCGTCGGCGGCCGCTGGACGCGCTGCCGCAGCAGGATGGTGAACCAGCGGTGGACGCTGCCGGTGTGCCGGGTCAGGTCGGCCAGGGTCCACTCCGGGCAGGTGGGCACCGGGGTGGCGAGGTCGGCGTCCTCGACGGCGGCGACGAACGCGGCCGTCTCGTGCGCGACGGCCCGGAGGTGGTCGGCGGGGTGCATGGCGGCGCCTTTCATGACCTGCATGGTTCAGACTCTCAAGTATTGGCTCGAAAGTAGACCTCCGCGGCCGACCCCGTCAATTTCCCTCGCGTCACACTGGTGATCCCGCTCACCGGCCGGTAGGGCAGGCACTGGTGCTCATGTGGCATCTCCCGGTTACCCTCGGGGAGTTGTCCGCCCGTCGGCGGCGAACAACCAGCAGGAACGCCGGCGGAGTCTTACGCGTCGTACGAGGAGTGCTGGAATGGCCGAGATGAAGCTCACCGCCCAACTACGGACCGACTTCGGCAAGGGCGCCTCCCGCCGCGCCCGCCGGGAGAACAAGGTTCCCGGAGTCGTCTACGGTCACGGGGCCGCGCCCAAGCACGTGACGGTCGACGGCCACACGCTGATGATGGCCCTGAAGACCCCGAACGTCCTGATCGACCTCGACATCGAGGGCGAACGCGAACTCGTCATACCCAAGGCCGTGCAACGCGAGGCCATCCGCAGGTTCCTGGTCCACGTGGACTTCCTGGCCGTGCAGAAGGGCGAGAAGGTCCAGGTCGAGCTGCCGATCCACACCGAGGGCGACCTGGCCCCCGGCGGCAATCTCCTGGAGCACCTGATGAACGCCCTGCCGGTCGAGGCGGAGGCCACCCACATCCCCGAGTCGGTCACCGTCTCCGTGGCCGGCCTGGACGCGGGCCACACCATCCACGCCGCGGACATCCCGCTCCCGCCCGGCGTGTCGCTGGCGGTCGACGGGACCGCGGCCGTGCTCCAGGTCGTCACCACGCAGACGGAGGAGACCAGCGAGGACGACGACACGGCCGCGTCCGTGTAGTCACGTCACCTCAGGACCGCGGCTCCCCCACCCGGGCCGCCGCCCGGCGCAGCGCGTCGCGGCAGGCCTCGACGGCGGGGTGGCGGCTGCTCCCGACCCGTACCGCGGTGAGGATCGTGCGCGCGTGGAGGCCCGGGGGCAGCGGGTGGAGGGCGACCGTCGGGGGACGGCCGTTCCACAGCAGGTCCGGGAGGAGGGCCACCGCGTGGCCCTCCTCGACGAGACGCGCGTGGAGCAGCAGATCGGCGGACTCGAACCGTACGTCGGGCTCGAAACCGGCCGTCCGGCACACCGCGAGGGCCCAGTGCCGGGCGGCCGTCCCCTCCGGTTCCAGGACCCAGGGCCGGTCGCGCAGGTCCGCCGGCCCGGCCGGCAGGTCCAGGCCGGGCGGCGTGGCCAGGCGCATCGGGTCCTCGCACAGCTCCTCGAACTCCAGGCCCGCCGGGCGGGGTCCGGGGTTCCGGGGGTAGTCCTCGGTCACGACGAGGTCGAAGTCGTGGGCCAGCAGGGCGGGCAGGGTCTGCTCGGGTTCGGCCTGCGTGAGGTGGACCCGCAGCCCCGGGTGGGCGTCGCGCAGCAGGGCGAGCACCGTCGGCATCAGGGCGAACGCGACGGTCTGGAAGCAGGCGATCCGCAGGGTGCCGGTCAGGCCCCGCAGCGAGGCGGCGATGTCCGCCTCGGCCCGCTCCAGCCGCTCCAGGACGGCCTCGGTGTGGGCCACCAGGATCTCGGCCTGCGCCGTCAGCCGTACCCGCCGCCCCACCGGCCGCAGGAGCGGCACGCCGACCTGCGCCTCCAGTTGCGAGAGCTGCTGGGAGACGGACGAGGGGCTGTACGCCAGCGCGGCGGCGACGGCCGCGAGCGTGCCCCGATGCTTGAGCTCGCGCAGCAGCCGCAGCTTGTGCAGATCGAACGTCGTCCCCGCCACCGGTCCCCCGCTCCCCAACTGTTCGGTTTTCGTGACGAATATAGATCGGGAACATGCGCTGGACCGAAGGGAATCGGGAGGCGCAGAGTGAAGAGGTGATCAACGAACAGCCCTCCGTCGCCGAGGACCGGTGGTACGCGCGACCGTCCGCGCAGGCCGTTCCGGTGCGACTGCCCCACCCCGCGCCCGCGCCCGCCGCCGTACGGGAGTTCCACGCCTCCCTGCCCGGCTACGCCGCGACGCGGCTCATCGAACTTCCCACACTCGCACGGGGGTCGGGTGTGGGACGCCTCTTCGTGAAGGACGAGTCGAACCGTCTGGGACTGCCCGCGTTCAAGGTCCTGGGCGCCTCCTGGGCCGTTCACCGGGCGCTCTCCGAGCGCGACGGCCATGGACTGGTAACGCTCGTCACCGCCACGGACGGCAACCACGGCCGGGCGGTGGCCCGGACGGCCCGGCTGGTCGGGCACCACGCGCACGTCTTCGTCCCGGCGGGCGTCCATCTGGGCGCCGTGGCCGCGATCGCCACCGAGGGGGCCCGGGTGACCCGGGTCGACGGCTCGTACGACGACGCCGTGCGCGCGGCCTCCGCCGCCGTGGCCGGGGACGCGGACGCGCTGCTGGTCCAGGACACGGCCTGGCCGGGCTACGAACGCGTCCCCGGCTGGGTCGTCGAGGGCTACTCGACGCTCTTCCGGGAGATCGACGAGCAGCTGGCCGCCGCCGGGGCGCCGCGGCCCGGCCTCGTCGTCGTACCGGTCGGCGTCGGCTCGCTGGCCCAGGCCGCCGTCACCCACTACGCGAACTCCCCCGGCCCCGCCCCGGCGCTGCTCTCGGTGGAACCCGTGGCCGCCCCCTGCGTGCTCAACTCGCTGCTGCGCGGCGAGCACACGAGCATGGCCACCGGCATGACCACCATGGCGGGCCTCGAATGCGGCACGCCGTCGACCCTGGCCTGGCCGCTGCTGCGCGACGGGCTCACCGCCGCTGTCGCCGTCACCGACGGCCGGAGTGCCAGGGCCGGCCAGGACCTCGCCGCGCTCGGCGTCTCCAGCGGCCCGTGCGGCTCGGCCTCGCTCGCCGGGCTCCGGGCCGCCCTGGAGACCGGGGGCCGCAGGGCCGCCCTCGGGCTCCGCCCCGACGCGACGGTCGTCCTCCTCAACACCGAGGGCGCGGCCGCCAACCCGCACGGCACGGCGTACGGCCTGTAACGGCGGCGCACCCCCGGTACGCCGGCGTCACGCCGCCGATGTACCGGCCCTGCGCGGCAGCAGGAACGTGAGCGCGAACGTGACCGCGAGCAGGGCGACACTCACCCACATCGTCGTGGCGAACGCCGGCCCCGCGGCGTCCGGCACCTGGTGGACGCGGTCGGGCTGCGGGCTGAAGTACAGCGTCCCGAAGAAGGCGACCCCGAGGGACGCGGCGACCTGGATGACGGTGTTGAACAGTCCGGAGCCGCTGCCGGCGTGCCGCGTCGGCACCTCCTGGAGCGTGAGCTGGGCCAGCGGCGCGACCGCCAGGCCCGCTCCGGTGCCGGCGACGAGGACGCCGGGGACGAAGACCGCCCAGTGGGTGCCCGCCGTCGCCGACCGCGAGGTCAGGGCGAGGACCGTGAGGCCGGCGGCCATGACGACGACGCCGAGCTGTACGGTGGCGCGGCCGATGCGCGGCAGCAGGAGCGTGGCGCCCAGGGTCGCGAAGGCGGCGTTGGCGACGGGCCAGGCGAGCATGAGTACACCGACCGTCAGCGGGCTGAACCCGAGGGCGGCCTGGAGGAGCTGCAGGAGGGTGAAGAAGAAGCCCATCATCGGCAGGAAGACCAGGAACACGACCAGCAGCCCGCCGCCCACCGAGCGGATGCGGAACAGCGAGACCTCGACCAGCGGGCAGCGGCCCTCCTCCGACAGTCTCCGCTGGTAGCGGTGGAAGACGGCCAGGACGGCGACGCCGAGCGCGACGGCCGCGTAGCCCCAGGCGGGCCAGTGGCCTCGGTCGCTGGTGACGGTCAGCGGATAGAGGATCAGGAGCAGGCCGGCGGCGGAGAGGACCACGCCGGGCACGTCGAGGCGGGGCCGGTCGGTGGCCCGGGCCTCGGGCAGGACGCGGGCCGCCGCGAGCAGGGCGAGGATCCCGATGGGGACGTTGATCCAGAAGACGGCGCGCCAGCCGAGGTCCAGCCAGCCGGATTCCAGGAGCAGGGCGCCGAGGATCGGCCCGAGGGCCGCGGCGAGGCTGGACAGGGAGGAGAAGGCGGCCATGGCGCGGCCGCGTTCGTGGGGCGCGTACAGCAGCTGGATCTGCGACAGCACCTGGGGGATCATCGCCGCCCCGAAGAGCCCTTGCAGCACACGGGCGGCGATGAGCGTGCCCGGGCCGGGAGCGGCGCCGCACAGGGCGGAGGCGGCGGTGAAGCCGGCCATGCCGATGAGGAAGACGCGCCGGTAGCCGTAGAGGTCGCCGAGGCGGGCGCCGGTAATGACGCCGACCGCGAAGGCGAGGGTGTAGCCGGCGAGCACCCACTCGGTCTGGGCGGGCGAGGCGCCGAGGTCGGCGCGGATCGCGGGCAGGGCGATGTTGGCGATGGTCGCGTCGAGCAGGTCCATGAACGCGGCCAGCAGGACGACGAGCGTCACGGTGCGCAGGCGTCCGGTGGGACCCGTCCGGTCGGGGGCGGGGTGGGTGGTGGACAACGTGGTGCCCTTCGGGTGGTGACGGGAGGGAGGAGAAGGGGGCCGGTCGCGTGGGCGGGAAGTCCACGCATACACGCGGGTACGGCCCGTGGGCGGCGGCGACATCGGTGCGGGCGCGAAGCGGCCCCGGATCGGCCGCGCCCCGGCGCGGCCGGACGGGTGCCGTCGGTGCGGTCGGTGCCGTCGGTGCGGTCGGTGCCGTCGGTGCCGTCGGTGCCGTCGGTGCCGCCCCTCGTCCCGGGGGGGGGGGGGGGGGGGGGGGGGGGGGGGGGGGGGGGGGGGGGGGGGGGGGGGGGGGGGGGGGGAGGAAGGGGGGGGGGGGGGGGGTGGTTCGGGGGCTCGCGTCCTGTT